>JAGRFZ010000139.1 GCA_020445785.1 Rhodocyclaceae bacterium | reverse complement strand
AGGCTGTCGACGATGCATATCAGCTCGGTGCGGAAGGTGGCCGTGGCAGGTTCGCTGTTCAGTTCGGCCAGGATGTTGCGAGCGGCGGCCTGGGCCTGGAGGTCGGCCATGTGGGGTTGCTTGGGCATCCAGTCGGGGCCCGGGAAGCTGCCGGAGTCGCCGGCCACGTAGACCCGCTCGAAGCCGGCCACGCGGCAGTGCCCGTCGGCGCTGACGAGACCGCCGGGCGAGCGCGGCAGGTCGGTGGCGTCGAACCAGCTGTTACCGGTCATGCCGGGCTGGAACAGGATCAGGTCGGCGTGGAAGCTGCCGCCCTCGGTCGTTACCCGGTCGGCCTCGAGGCCCTTCATCTTGTGGCCGAGGTGGGTCGTGATCTCGCGCTTCGCCATTTCGTCGAGCAGACCGGTGACGGCTCGCGGACCGAGGCGGTTGCCGGGTTTGTCGGCCGGGCTGAAGAACACCATTTCGAAATGCCCGCGCCGGCCTTCGCGCCGAAGCTGGCGGTCGATGCCGAACAGGAACTCGAACATCGGGCCGCCGCGCATCGCCGACGGTTCCTGCGGGTTGCCGGCGAAGCCGACCGCGATCGTGCCACCGGTCATCGCCCGCAGGCGATCACGGATCTGTTCGCCGGCGGCAATGCCCTCGCACGGCGTGATCGCGTGTTCGATGCCCGGCAGTTTCCTGATGAAGCGCCCGCCACTGGCGATCAGGACCGCGTCGTTGGCGAGTTCGCCGTCGTCGGTCAGCACCCGGCGTCCGCCGTCGGCGAGGCCGGTGACATGGGCCTGATGGAAGCGGACGTTCATGCGTCGCAGGAAGGCGTCTAGCGGTACCACCAGATCCTCCCGCCGACGCAGCCCGGAGGGAATCCAGATGACGCCGGGCAGGTAGTGGAGTTCCTTGCGCGGCGCAACCAGCGTGATGTCGACGTCGCGATCGTGCTTGCGAATCTCGCGAATCGCGGTGAGTCCGGCGAAGCCGGCACCGATGATGACGATGTGGGGCATGGCGTGCCTCATTTGTGAAGGGCATGGCGGGGCGCCACACCGCGGCGGCGCAGTGGGCTCGAACTTCATATTAGTGATTTCTGTTGAATGTGTTCCCTCGAGTGCCGAAGACGGTCGGTACAGGGTTGGTTCGAGCGCGACGAATCCGGGCGCGTTGGTCGCCCTCGCCGGACGTTCGCCGCTGCGCGTGGCTCGGTGCGCCCGCCATGGCGAATGTCAATTTTTAGTGTACGACATCTACAGTTTATTCTGGTTTTATTGATTTTGCCGCTACTCTAAGATGCGGAACTGTCCACCACCCTTTCGGAGACAGGAGCACGCATGCAACTCGATATCCAGGCCCGTGACTTTGCGCTGTCCGAAGCGCTTCGACGCCACGTGGAGCGACGCGTCCGCTTTGCCTTGACCCGCTACCGCGACCGCATCAGCCGCGTCACGGTGCGGCTTCGCGACGACAATGGTCCGCGCGGCGGCATCGACAAGTGTTGCCGGGTGCACCTGCGCGTCGGCGGCTTGCCGGACATCGTCATCGAGGACCGGGAGGAGGATCTGTACCTCGCCGTCAGTCGTTCGGCGAGTCGTGCCGGACGCGCGTTGGGGCGCCAACTCGGCCGGTTGCGCGGCATCTTCGTGTCGCGTCGGGTACCGTTGCCGGCCCAGCCCCAGGAGTGAACGTCGATGGCGCGAGCTGGCACGCCGAACGAGGTGGCCGTCATGGGTGACGCGCCGGGCGCGGGCAGGAGCCTGCGCGCGCGGCTGCACAGGGTGCTCGAACGCAAGTCCGTGCAGCGCGGCATCGTCGCGCTGATCGTCGCCAATGCGGTGCTGCTGGGGCTCGAGACCTGGCCGGCGGCAATGACGGAGGCCGGGGCCCTGATCGTCGGCCTCGACCGGCTGATCCTGTCGGTGTTCGTTGCCGAAATCGGGGCACGGCTGTTCGTGCATGGGCGCAGCTTCTGGCGGGACCCCTGGAGCGTCTTTGATTTTGCCGTCGTCGCCATCGCACTGTATCCGGCAAGCGGGCCGTTTGCGGTGCTGCGTGCCCTTCGGGTCTTGCGCGTCCTGCGCCTGTTGTCGATGGTGCCGTCGATGCGCCGGGTCGTCGGTGCCCTGCTCGCGGCCATTCCAGGGCTGGCGTCGATCGCGCTGGTGCTGTCGATCCTCTACTACGTGTTCGCAGTGATCGCGACGAGCCTGTTCGCGGGGGACTTCCCGGAGTGGTTCGGCTCGATCGGCCGCTCGCTCTACACGCTGTTCCAGATCATGACGCTGGAGAGCTGGTCGATGGGCATCGCGCGCCCGGTGATGGAGACCTTCCCCTATGCCTGGGCCTTCTTCATCCCCTTCATTCTGGTGGCCACCTTTACGATGCTGAACCTGTTCATCGCGATCATCGTCAATGCGATGGACCGCGTCAGCGAGCAGGAGCACGCGGCGATCGCCCACCTGCCGGAAGCGGAAGAAGGAATGCGGCGCGAACTGGCGGCGCTGCAGCGGGAGATCCGTGATCTGCGGCTGGCGGTGATCGAGCGGCAGCCGCCGCGCATGCGTCGGGCGCGACCGCGCGGCGGAGTGCGGCGTTCCTGAAGGCAGGAGCGCCGGCGATCGACGCCGGAGGCACCCGGGCTCGCGGAGCGACAACAGTACCCCACGGGCGGTGGCCCGTCGTCCGCCGACGCGGCGTCCCGGCGACGACTCCGGCCTGCGCGAACCGCCGATGTAAGGGCCGAGCGCTGCGGTCGTCTATTTCGCAAGGGCAACCCAATATGCCCTGAACCGGACAAGTCAAGGAGAACAGCCATGAACCGCAAACAACTCTTCACCGCCCTCGTACTTTCCTTCGGATTGGCGGGCACCGCTGCGGCCTTCGACACCGAGGGCGACATCGAGGATCGTCTGTTGGCCTCGCTCGGCGCCGGCACGGCGCAGGCGACGGCGCAGGGCCCCTTCGCCTTCCAGTCCGAGGGTGACATCCACGATCACTGGTTCGTCGCTCGCCGCACCGATCGCGCCGGGATGGAGCAGAACGAACCGACTCGCTATGCCTTCGAGGACGAGGGGGATCTCGTCGCCCGGACGCTGCGCGTCAATTGACCCGCGTCGGCGTGCCAATGGGACGAGGGCCGACCATTGTCGGCCCCCGTCGTTTGTCGGTCAGGCTGCGGAACGGCCGCTCGCCGGCTGGCTGGCGGCAGGCAACGGAAACAGTTCGTCGAGTCGCACCGAGCGCCCGTTTTCCTGTACTTCGCGGGCGTGGTGCCGGGCCAGCAAGCGGGGCGAAGCAACCCCGCAGGAATGGGCGATGATCTCGATCTCGTGGCTCAGATTGCGGTGGTAGTTGGCGACCCGCCCTGCCTTGTCGGCCGGATCGAGCCCCCGCTGCAGGCGCGGGTCATGGGTGGTGACGCCGGTCGGGCAGGTGTTGCGATTGCATTGCAGCGCCTGGATGCAGCCCAGCGCGAACATGAAGCCTCGGGCGGTGACCACGACGTCGGCACCGAGACACAGCGCCCACGCCGCTTGCCCGGGCACCATCAGCTTGCCCGACGCGACGACTCGGATGCGGTCGCGCAGACCGCTGGCGTGAAGCGCATCGACGAGCAGCGGCAAGCCCTCGCGCAGTGGCAGGCCGACCATGTCGATCAGCGGCTGTGGGGCGGCCCCGGTGCCCCCTTCGGCGCCATCCACGGTGATGAAATCGGGGGCCGATTCGATGCCACGCCGGTGGATCTCGGCGCTGAAGCGGGTGAGCCAGTCGCTGCTGCCGACCACCAGTTTGAGGCCGACCGGCTTGCCGGTGGTTTCCCGCACGCGGGCGACCAGGTCGAGCAGATCGGCTTCGTCGTGCAGCTCCGGATGGCGATTGGGGCTGATCGAATCATGCCCGGCGCGAATGCCTCGGATGCGGGCGATCTCCTCGCTGACCTTGACCGCGGGCAAGATGCCGCCCTTGCCCGGCTTGGCCCCCTGGCTGAGCTTGATCTCGAACATCTTGACCTGCTCATGGGCGGCGATCTCGCGCAGCCGACGATCGGAAAGGCGACCGTCCAGGTCGCGTACGCCGTACTTTGCCGTGCCGATCTGGAACACCAGGTCGCAGCCGCCTTCCAGATGGTAGGGCGAGAGTCCGCCCTCGCCGGTGTTCATCCAGCAGCCCGCCAGCTTCGCCCCACGCGACAGCGCCCGCACCGCCGGTGCCGACAACGCGCCGAAACTCATGCCCGAAATGTTGATGAAATTGGCGCTGGTGTACGGCGCGCGGCAGTACGGGCCGAACTGCAGCGGTGCCGCCGCGCGGGCGTCCTCGTCGAGGGTCGGATAGGGGCAGTTCAAGAACAGCACCGAGCCGGTGGCGTGGATGTTGCGCGTCGAGCCGAAGGCGACCGTATTGTCCACGTTCTTGGCGGCCCGATAGGCCCAGTTGCGCTGGGCCCGGTTGAACGGCAACTCCTCCCGGTCCATGGCGAAGAAGTACTGGCGAAAGAACTCGCCCAGATGCTCGAACAGGTAGCGGAAACGACCGATTACCGGGAAGTTGCGGCGAATTGTGTGGCGCGTCTGGAAGCGGTCGCTGACGTACGTCCCGGCGAGCGCCAGCACGCCGATGCCGATCGCGAGTACGAACAGAGTGGTCAGCCAATCGAGCACGCGGTGGCTCAGCGCGGCGAGTTCGGGCCAGGACATCGAAATTGCTCCGGTCGGGGTTCAGGGTTCCCAGTGGGTGTGGGCGCGCACCGCCAGATAGACTTCGCGCAGGAACAGACCGAGCCCGCAGATCATCGACAGCATCGCCGCGACGAAGCTGACCGCGACGGTGATCGCCAGATCGAAGCGCACCAGGGTGCCGAGAAAGGCGCCGGCCACCACCAGGCAGACCAGCAGCGCACTGAGCACTTCGCAGAAGATGGCCGTGTAGATCAATTGGCCGCGGCGCTTGAGCATCGACAATTCCAGCTCGGCGGCCTTGCGTCCGTCGTCGGCCAGACCCTCCTGCACGCGCTTGTTCACCACGCGACGACGGTCGACGATGCGGCCGAGGCGGACGTTCATGGCGTTGATCAGGGTGGCGATGCCGGTCAATAGAAAGACCGGTGCGACCGCGAGCTGGATCGCATGGGAAAGGTCGGCGAGGTGGTTGGGCATGGACGCGATGCTAATCCGATGGCCGCAGCGGCGAAAGTCGGTGCGTGGTGCGCGGCGGCAACAGCGGGTGGCGCCCGGAGGGCGATTCGGACCACGCGCCGATGGTTTCGTCCTCGAGCTCGGCCCGGCGCGGCCGAAGTCCTGGCGGGGAGTGCAGTGTGCTCCGGATCTCGACAACGGCGGCGGGGAGGCAGGCGTGCGTGGATTCGCAACTCGGGCGGTCGGATCGCCGCGACCCCGGCGCGAAGCGGCGCTCGTGAGCATTCCCGCGACCGCGGCGGCCGCATCCGGCCGGGCGGGAGCAGTGGCATCATGAGCCTGCTCGATGGCATTCGTCCGCGCCTCTACGTGCGCATCGCAGCAAACCACGTATCCATCAGGAAGGTGGGGCACAGCGAGGAGCGCTCGGTCGTGCCCGAACTGGCGATCCAGGTCGAGCGCGGGCGCACCCGCGTCGTCGCGGTCGGCGACCAGGCCCGCGGCGCGGCTTGCCGCGACGGCGCGCTTCGAATCGTCAATCCGTTCTCGCATCCTCGTACCCTGGTCGGCGACTACCGGCTCGGAGAACACCTGCTGAAGGCCTTGCTCGGGCGGTTTCTGGGCCGCTCGCTCTTTGCCGTCGCGCCGCTGGTGGTGATGCATCCGCTCGGCGCGCCGGCTGGCGGCTTCACCCAGGTCGAACTGCGAGCGCTGCGCGAGATGGCCCTCGGCGCGGGCGCGGCCCGGGCCATCGTCCATGTCGGTGCGGACCTTTCGGACGACGACCTGACGGGCCCCGGCCTCCTGCACCAGCCGGCCGAACCATGACGATTTCGATTGCCGCACCCAGGGTGGCGCTATGCTTGGCGTCTCGGGGGCAAGGACGAGGGTCGATGACGCAGCACGAGCAAGGCGCCTACAAGCGCAACGACGGGTTCGCCCGCATTCGGCGCGCGTTCGCTTACTCGCGGTCCGGGCTCGCCGCCGCCTTTGCCCACGAGGCAGCGTTCCGCCAGGAGGTGATCGCGTTTGCCATGCTGGCGCCGCTGGCCTTGTGGCTCGGCGACGATGGACTCGAGCGCGCCGTGTTGGTCGCCAGCCTGCTGCTGGTGCTGATCGTGGAACTGCTCAATTCGGCGATCGAGGCGGTGGTGGACCGGGTGTCCGAGGCGCCGCATCCTTTGTCGAAGCGCGCCAAGGACATCGGCAGCGCGGCGGTCCTGATGGCGATCGCGAGTGCGGTCGTCGTCTGGCTGCTGGTATTGACGGGCGGGCCGTAGCCGGGGTTGCGGGGTGCCTTTTCGACGCTCGACGTCGCGCACCGCCGAGTAAGTCGCCAGAGGTGTGACATATTTTCCTGTCATGGCGTCGCGACGGTTGGCGGGCCGAGAATTTCGCCGCATAGTTCTTCGTACAAGACATTCAGCCGTTAGAGCATGAAAGGACCGGAATCGACCGTGGCCCGCGATCTGGCCGATCTCGTGCGTGCCGTCGCGGCACCGTGGGCGGGCGAACGCAGACGCCGCTGCAGCGGCCCCGCCTGCTCGCCGGCGGTCGCAGGTGTCGCGTTCCTGGGCGCCGGCGTGACGCTGTCTCCGGCGGCTCGCGCCCACCACGTCATGGACGGAGCGACGCCGGGCAACTGGCTGGAAGGTCTGGTTTCGGGCCTTGCGCACCCCATCATCGGCCTCTCCCACTTCCTGTTCCTGCTCACCCTCGGCATCGTCCTGGCCTATTGCCCGTGGCCGCGCCGTTTGCTTGCCGTGGCAGCCCTCGCGGTCTGCATGCTGGCCGGCGTACTTGCCCCAGCGGCCGGGCGTGCGATACCGATGGCAGAGCTGTTCTGCAGCCTGTCGGTGATCGTCGTCGGTGCCGCGGCACTCTCGAAGCGCAACACAGGACCGTCGGCCATGGTGTTGATGGTCGGCCTCGCTGCGCTCTTCCATGGCGCCGTATTCTCGCGCGCGATCATCGGCGCCGAGGCGCATCCACTGATCGCGTACCTGGTGGGCCTGTCGATCACCGCGGCGGCCTTGGTTGTCGGCATCGGCGTCCTGGTGAATGCACTGGCGACGGGCTTCGACGAACAGTTTCCGCGACGCTCGCGGCGCTGGACCGGGATCTTTGCCGTCACCGTCGGCAACCTGTTGCTGCTGCTCTCGCTCGGCGGGAATTGAGCGGGGCCCACGAGGCGTGTCGGGCCCGCGGCCGACTCAGCCGCGGACCGGGCCCGCAGCCGGGATCGTCCGAGCGTCGAAGCTCATGCCTTCGCGCCGGATCACCGGCACTTTCGAGGTGTTCTTGACGTGCAGCCGCCAGAAATAGCCGATCAGGTTGTCACCGAAGGAGATCGCCTTTCGCGGCAGGGTCAGTGGGTCGTCGGCGGCGGTCGCGGGCGAGCGCACGCAGGTGGTGGCCGATTCGTAGCCGGCATCGGCGACGGCGTCGACGACGCGGCGATCGTGGCTGCCGTAGGGATAGCAGAAATGCGGCACCGGCTCGCTCAGCACGTCTTCGAGCGTCGCCTTCGACTCGAACACCTCCTGGCGGATCTGCGCCGTGTCCTGCTGCTTGGCGAGGCGGATGTGGCTGACCGAATGGGCACCGAAATCCACGCCCTCGGCCCGTAGCTGACGAACCCGGGCAGCACTCATCAGGGGCGGGGTATCGCGGCCGTCGGCGGCAAACCAGCGCGAGGGCTGGCCGAGCATGCTCGAGATCAGGTACACCATCGCCGGGAAGCCGTGGGCCTGGAGCACCGGCCAGGCGTATTCGTAGAAGTTTTCATAGCCGTCGTCGAAGGTCAGCACCACCGCCCGAGGTGGGATGGGGCGCTCACCGCGCAGGCAGGCGAGGGCCTGCGGCAGCGACAGCACGGTATAGTCGAAGCGCTTGAGGTAGCGCATCTGGGCCGCGAAGCGTCGATGGTCGCAGTAGGTCGAGCGATGGGCCTTCATCGGCTTGAAGCGCCCGACCTGGTGGTACATCAGGATATTGATGCCGGCCCTGTCCATTCAGCGATTCTCCAGCAAATCGGCGTACAAAGCACGATATTGACCGATCACCGTGGCCTCGCTGAAGTCTTGCGCGACGCGCCGCAGCCCGGCGGCGGTCAGGCGTTGCTGCAAGGGGGCGTCGCCGGCCACCGCGCGAATGCCGTCGGCCAGCGCCGCGGCATCGTCGCAGGGGACGATCCAGGCATCCTCGCCGTGGCGGGCGATCTCGCGGGCGCCGCGAAAGGCCGTGCAGACCAGCGGCCGGCCATAGGCCCAGGATTCGAGAATGACATTGCCGAGGGTTTCCGGGTCGCGACTGGGGAAGACCACCAGGTCCGCCAAGCGAAACCATGGTGCCGGATCCCGCTGCCAACCGGCCAGCAGCACCCGCTCGCCGACGCCGGCCTGACGGGCCTGATCGGCGAGGGCGGCCCGCAGATCGCCGTCGCCGAGAATCGCCAGGCGCAGGCGGCGGCCGTGGAGTTCGTGCGGCAGGCGGGCGAGGGCGTCGATCAGGTAGCGGTGGCCTTTGACGTCGAGCAGCCGGCCGGCGGTGACCATCAACAGGTCGTCGTCCGCCAGCGCGATGTCGGCGCGCAGGGCGTCGACTTCGGCGGGTGGCACGTCGCGCGCCGGATCGGCGAAGTTGGTGATATGGAACACCTTCTCCGCCGGCAGGCCACCCCGGATCATCCAGTCGCACAGGCCGCGGGTGTTGCCGATCCAGGCGTGAGCATGGACGAAGGGGTCGAGCTTGTAGTAGCCGCCAAGGCGTGAAACATGCACGCGTCCGCCGCCCGGGGGCAGCCGCGTCAGTCGGGTCGCCCGCCCCATGTAGGTCTGTACGATCGGTGCGTCGCTGGACGCCAGCAGCCGCGACACTTCGAGACGCGACAACGGATCCCACACCGTGCGGAATCCGAGATGCCGGGTCGGCAGCCCGGGCGGCAACTGGTGGGCGAGTTCGGAATTGCGCCGCACCACCGCTTCGACCGCTTCGCCATGGCGCTGCATCGCCGGCAGGAAGCGGCCGAACCAGCGCTCGGCGCCGCCCATGTGTTTGCTGCCGATGAGGTGCAGCGATTTCATGGCGCCGCCTTCCCGAGCAGTCGGCGATAGACCGCGAGATTGCCCTCGCACATGGTGTCGACCGAGAACTCGGTCAGCACCCGGCGGCGGCCGGCCTCGCCCATGCGGGCCCGCAGCGCGGGATCGTCGAGCAGGCGGATCGTCGCGGCCGCCAGCGCATCCACGTCACCGGGGGCGATCAACAGGCCGGTGACGCCGTCCTCGACGGCTTCGGGCATGCCGCCCGCGCGGCTCGCGACAATCGGCACGCCGGCTGCGGCGGCCTGCAGCAGCGACACCCCGAGCCCTTCCATGTCGGCCGGATGGAGCAGCAGATCGATGCAGCCGAGCCGGGCGGGGAGGTCGTCGACGAAGCCCATCAGGTGCACCCGCGAAGCCAGTCCGGCTGCCGCGATCGCCTCGCGCAACGCCCGCTCGAGGGGACCGCGGCCGAAGATCAGCAGGTGCAGTGCCGGGTGAGGTTGCAGCACCCGGGGCAGGGCTGCCAGCACGTGGCGATGGCCCTTGCGTTCGATCAGTTGCGCCACCATCGCCGCCACCGGGGCGTCCACGGCAATGCCCAGGCCGCGCCGGAACGCGGCGCGATCACAGCCCACGAGGTAGGGCGCGGGGTCCACCGCACTGCGCACGCAACTCACCCGGGCGGGGGGCAGGCCTTCGTCGAGCAGCACCTGACGGATGCCTTCCGAGATCGTGATCACGTGGTCGAACAAGCGGTACTTCAGCGCCACCAGCCAGCGTGGCTCGGGGTTGTCGACGCGGCGCGAAAGCACGCAGGGCAGGCCCGTCCAGCGGGCCGCCAGGCCGCCGAACAGATCGGCACCGCGGCGGCTGTGCAGATGCACGAGATGCGGCCGTTCGCGCTGGATCAGGCGCCGCAGGCGCAGCACCAGCCCGACATCGGCATCGCCGGCCATCGGCACTTCGAAGACCTGCGCGGCAGCCCCGGCGGCCTTGGCGATGTCGCTGCCGGGCGGGCAGGCCAGCAGATTGTCCACGCCGCGTGCCTTCAGCCCCTCGAGGATGTAGAGAACCTGACGCGCGCCGCCGTACAGATAGCGGCCGGATTCGACGTGCAGCACCTTCATCGACCGAGCACCTGGGCGGCTTCCTGCATCACACGCTCGGCGGTGATGTCGCGCAGGCACGTGAAGGCGCCGTCGCATGTGGGCCGGCGTCGGCACGGCGAGCACGGGAGCCCGAGCCAGAGGACCCGGGCGTTGTCGCGGCCGGTGTCGAGATAGGGGCGGGTCGATCCGAATAGCGCGACCGTGGGCCGGGCGAAGGCGATCCCCATGTGGGTGAGGCCGGTATCGACGCCGATCAGGAGCGCCGCGTCACGCACCAGTGCCGCCGCCTCCGGCAGTCGCGTGTCGCCGGCGAGCACCACCGCCTGCGGCTCGGCCGCAGCGATGCGTTCCGCGGCCGTCCGGTCGGCCGGTCCGCCGAGGATCACGGGACGCAGACCGAGTTCGCTCGCGATTCGCGGCAGCAGCGCCTGCCAGGCGTCTTCGAACCAGTGCTTCTGGGCTCGCGTCGTGAACGGCGCGAGCGCGGCGTAGCCGCCGGGCGCGAGGCCGCGCTCGGCGAGCAATGCGCGCGTGCGGTCGGCAACTGCCGTGGCGACGTGAAGGCTCGGCAGGAAATCGGCGGTATCGAGTTCGAGCTGTTCGGCGAGGTATCGGTACTCGGAGCTGATGCGTCGCTCGTCGCCCCCTTTCGGCACGACCTCGGTCATCAGCCATTGGCTGCCCTCTCGAGAGCCCAGTCCGATGCGTCGCGGCGCACCGGACAGCCGAGCCAGCAGTCCGCTCTTGAGCAGGCTCTGCAGGTCGATGGCGACATCGAAGCGCCGGGCGCGCAACTCGCGCGCGAATTGCCGCACCGCCTGCACGAGTTCGCGCAGTCGCCGTTCGCGCCACAGGCGGCGCCATTCGCCCTTCGGCCACAGGATCAGTTCGTCGATCGACGGGTCGGCTTCGAGCAACGCGTGGATGCCCGGTTCGACCAGCCACGCCAAGTGGGCGTCCGGATGACGACGCTTCAGTGCCGCCGCGAACGGTGACGCGAAGACGACGTCGCCGATTGCCGAGGCGCGCACCACCAGCACCCGTTTCATGCCGCCAGCTCCAGCAGCGTGCGGTAGTGCTGCTCGGTGCGCTGGACCATCACCGCCAGCGAGAAATCGCTGGCGAAACGGCCATGCAGGCACTCGCCGTAGCGTCGTGCCTCGAGCGGTCGCTCGATCAGCCGGGCCAGGGCCGCCGCCAGTTCGCCGGTCGACCGCGGGGGCACCAACAGGCCGCTTCGCTCGTGCTCGATGATCTCGGGCACTCCGCCGACGCGGCTCGCGACCACGGGTTTCGCGGCCGATGCGGCCTCCATCAGCGCGAGCGGCATGCCCTCGCTGTGGGAGGGCTGAATGCAGATGTCGATCGCGGCGAGCAGGCGCGGGATGTCCTGGCGCGCGCCCAGCCAGCGCACCTCGGGGCGCGTGCAGCCTGCCTGGAGCGCGCGCCCCCAACCGGTTATGGGGCCGACGACGAGCAGGCAGAACGGCCGCGCGGTGAGGGTCGCGAGTTGGCCGATGGCATCGAGCGCGACATCGTGGGCCTTGACCTCGGCGACGCGGCCGATGATACCGATGGCGATCGTGTCCTCGTCGATGCCGAGTTCGGCGCGGGTCTGCGCTCGCGCTTCGGCCGCGCCCTCGCCCAGACCGCAGTCGCGCGCCCCCGGGTGGATCACGCGGATACGCTCGCGCTCGAAACCCTTGCCGATCAGATTCTGCCGCACCGCGTCGGAGACCGCGATGAGGCAGTGCCGGCGTGGATAGTGGCGCCAGCTCAACAGGTCGTGCACGGTGCAGGTCAGGGGCGTGCCGCTGGCGCGGGCTGCCAGGCGGCCGTAGCGGGCCGCGCGCACGAGATGGGTATGGATGAGGTCGAAGCGGTTGCGGCGGGCCAGGGTGACGAGCTTGAACAGGGCCGGCAGGTCGTAGTGACCACGGAAGTCGAGGTCATGCACCGAAAACCCTGCGGCAGCCATCATCTCGGCCACTCGGGAACATGCGGCGCCGGCGAATTCGATCTCGTGGCCGCGGGCGCGCAAGCCCTCGCTCAGCGCCACGAGGTGGTTCTCGGCACCGCCGGCCTTGTGGTTGTGGAGGATCTGCAGGATGCGCATTGCCCGGTACCTACAGGTAGTCCGTGAAGCCCGGTGCCGGCAGGCTGCGATCGATGTGTCGGTGGTGGCGGGCCACCAGCGGATGGAAGATGTCGCCGAGCAGGTGCGTCCACGGCACGGGATAGCGTGACGGCATGCCGTCGACGAGGTCGCCCGGCCGCTCTCGCGGGGCTCGCGCCGGATTGGCCTGCAGCGCCGGCAGCAGCCGGTCCAGGCGGCGGTTGAGTTCGATCCACCAACTCCGGGCGAGCGGCGTGTCCGCCCGGAAGACGAAGGCGCACAGGCCGATCAGTTGCCGGTGGCGCCGACGCAACAGCTTCCACTGGAGCCAGGCGCGGGCGCGAGTCGCAGCGCCGGTGTCGAGGGCGAGACTCGACTGATAGAGGTTGGCGACGCCGCGCGGTCCGATTTCCGGATAACCGACGGCCCACAGCGCCGGGTCGGAATCCAATCGCTCGAAGGCCGCTTGCCAGGACGCGCCGACGGGCTTGAGGTCGGCATAACCACCGCCATGACGCAGCATGAAGTGGCAGCGCAGGTAGTCGGCGCGGTGGGCGAGGTTGAGGTACGGATACGCCGGGTGGATCTCTTCGGCGGACACGAAGTCGTGCAGATTCTGCGCGGTGACCAGGCTCACCTCGCAACCGGTGGCCGCCATCGCCGCCAGCGAGCGCCGCCGCGCCGGTGACATCGGGTTGCTTCCGGTCCAGAACACGAACACCTGCCGTTGCATCAGTTGCAGCCCTCGCGGTGCGCACCGGTGGATGATCGACCGGCCAGCCGTCCTGCGAGGCCGTGGCGAAGCAGGCGGGACCACACGCGCAGCGCATGTCGATGCAGCAGCAGGTCGCGGTGGCGCTGGAGGAACGGGCGGGCGAGGGTCGGATCGTCGCTGCGCAGCAGGCGGATCGCGATGCCGGCGATCTTGGCGGAGACGAAGCGGCGCAGGGCCGGGGCCGCAGCGCTGTCGCGCCAGTCGCTGCGGCAGTGCGCCGCGAGGCGCGCGAGGAAGGTGAGTTCGTGGTCGAGCCGCTGGGGGTGTTCGAGGGCGCGGTTTTCCGCGTCTCGATGGTAGAAGGAGAATTCGGCCCGGCTCCAGGCCACCGGGCCCTGCAAGGCGAGCCGGATCCACAGCAGCACATCGTCGCCGACTGCGAGGCCCGTATCGAAACCGCCGGCGCGCTCGAGCGCCGCCCGGCCGATGCATACCGAGCTGGCCGAGAACGGGAAGACGTCACGGCCCAGGCAGTCGAGATAGTCGATCAGCCGGCGCTCGGGACCGTCGCCCATCGCCTTCCAGTTCGACATCGGCCGGCTGTGGCCGCCGGCGGCCAGCCGGTAGGCGGTGGCGTGGATGATCGCTTCGGGAAATTCGCTGCGCAGGGCCTCGATTTCGCGGAGGAATCCGGGCGCCCACTCGTCGTCGGCGTCGAGCAGCGCGATGCAGGGCGCGGTGCTCTCGGCGATGCCCCGATTACGGGCCGCCGAGACGCCCTGGTTGGCCTGGCGCACCAGCCGCAGGCGCGGGTCGCGGATGGCGGCGGCGACTTCGCCGCCGCCATCGGTCGAGCCGTCGTCGACGATGACCAGTTCGAGGTCGCCGACGTCCTGGCCGAGCACTGACGCCACCGCCCGCTCGACATGGGCACGCTTGTTGTAGAGCGGGATCACGACGCTGTAGCGGGGGCTTACTGGACTGCCCGCTCCTCGCTGCGCGACATCGAAGGGCCGGACCGGGGCGCTCACGCCAGACCCTCGCCTTGGGGGGTGGGCATGCTCGACTCGGTGAAGCCGGGTGCACCGAGCAGGGCCAGTCGGGCGAGCACGTGGCCTGCCTCGATGAGATCCATCGAGTCGCCTTCGATCGCGAACAGCTGGGGGTCGTGGGTCAGCGGCCGGGTGGCGCCGAACAGGCCCAGGCAGGAGCATTCGACCGCAGCGCCGACGTTGAGCATGCCGGTGTCGTTGCCGATGCAGAAGTCACTGACCGCCAATGCCGCCGCGCTGGCGAGCACCGAGCGCTCGGCCAGCGCCAGCACCGCATCGCGCAGGCCGGCAGGCACTGCCCGCAGGATGGCTTCGGCGTCGTCGGCCTCGGCGGGGCCGCCGAGCAGCACGACGCCGCAACCGCGTTCGGCGAGCCCGCGGGCAAGCTCGGCGAAATGGGCGATCGGCCAGCGCTTGCGCGCTTCGGAGGCGCCGATGGCGAGGGCATAGAGGGGCCTCGGCAGCGCCTGCATGCGCGCGCTCATGGCCTGGCGCAATTCCTGGGGCACGTGCAGGCGCGGCAACTGGGGTTCGGCCACGAAGCCCTGGGCGATGGCAAAGGCCGTCGCTTCCGGATAGACCCAGTTGCCGGGGCCGCGGTGGGGCTGGATGAAGGGCGGCTGGTTGAGGAACATGCGCTCGCCCGCGGTGAAGCCAAAGCCGGCCCGTTGACGGATGCCGGCGAGCCAGGCGATGACGCCGTAGCGCATTCGACCGGAGAAGATCACCGCCCGCTCGAATCCCTGCCGGCGAAGATCGGCCGCGAAGTGCCACTGGGCCCGCCAGCCGTCGTGGCGGCCGCGCCGGTGTTCCGCCGGTCGCGGACGGCGGTCGAACTCGATGACCGATTCGATGCTCGGCTCGGCACTCAGAATGTCGGTCGCGCAGCATGACGGGCGGGCAATCACCGAAACCTTGCCGTCGCGGCTGGTGGCGGCGACCGCACGGAAGTAGGGGATGTGCCAGATCAGGTCGCCGATGCCGCTGCGATGATGCACGACCACCGTGCGCGGTGCTGGGGCGCCGGTCTTCACGGAGGACTCCCGCGTTTGTCGGTGCGTGCCAGGTGGCAAAGGGCACCGGCCGGCAGTGCCAGCATCAGGGTCAGGCCGTAAGTGCCGGCACGGGTTCCGAACAAGCCTTCGGTCATCGAAAACAGTGCGGTACCAACCAAGGCCAGCAGAC
Organism: Rhodocyclaceae bacterium; assembly: GCA_020445785.1. GTDB lineage: Bacteria > Pseudomonadota > Gammaproteobacteria > Burkholderiales > Rhodocyclaceae > Cognatazoarcus. The sequence continues at coordinate 16,384 of JAGRFZ010000139.1, read as the reverse complement.
CGGCGGTGGCGAAGAAGCGCTGCGGGGGATCTGCGCTCCGGCGAAGGCTCCGCAGGAAGAAGCGTGCGCCGAGCGCCCAGAAGGCGAGCACCGCAAATGCGCTCGGCAGGCCGCCGAAGGCGAGGCTGGAAACGAGCTCGTTGTGGAGATTGGCGAGCTCGTCGAAATGGGCGGGCATCTCGCCGCGGGCGACGGAGGCGGTGCGCTGCTGGGCAAAGTTGGCGTAGCCGATGCCGGTCCACGGCTGCTCGACGAAGTGGCCCAGGCCCCAGCGCCACATCGCGAGGCGGATGCCGCTGGCGTTGTCCATGCTTTCGAGGGCGGCCGGTGCATCGAGGAAGGCGGTGACGTTGCCGACGGCGCTGGCGAGTCGCTGGCGCACGGAGTCCGACGCGGAGAACGCGGCCACCGCGGCCAGCAGCAGGCCGCCGACGATCATCATGCGGTGGCGACGGTGGATGCTCCGGCTGGCGTAGCTGGCGATCAGCACCAGCACCGGCAGGGCCAGCCAGCCGCCGCGCGAGCCGGACATCATCGAAGCGTAGGTGCCGGCGCCGAAGGCCAGCACGCCGGCAGCCAACCAGCGTCCGGGGTGGCGGGCACCGTGGCGACAGGCCAGGGCACCGGCCAGCGCGACGCTGCCCACCAACAGCGAGAAGTTGCCGAACGGAACCGCGTTCCAGCGTCCGCCGAGGCCGAACACCCTCGGTTGGTCGAGCAGCACGCCCTCGTACAAGGCGATGCCTCCCGCGGCCAGCGCCGCCACCACGGTGGCCAGCGCAAACACGCGCATGCTGAGGCCGGCCCGTGACAGCACCAACGCGAGCAGCACGCCGTAGGCCAGGTGCATCGGCCGGTCGAGCAGATGCATGGCCCAGCCGGTGAGCGCCATGTTGAGAACGTAGGCGGCGGGGATCAGCAGGCTGAGCCAGGCCCATTCGCGCTCTTCGGCCGTGACCGCAGGCCCTTGCACGATCGCGACGATGCCCCACAGCGCGAGCACCACCAGCACGACGCCGGCGATGGCCGGCGAAACCATCATCAGCGCCACCGCGAGGCAGGCCAGCAGTGCCGGCGGCGGCAACGGATGCTGCGCCAGCAGTCTCGCATCGCTGCAGGTCGATGCCCTCATTCGAGTTCGACCCCGCAGGCGCGGAACGTGCGCGCCATGTCGCGTCGCTCTGCTTCCGACTTGAAGCGCACGTGCTGCCAGCCGAAGGCCAGCACCGGGGTACGGCTGTCGTAGAGCTGGCGCGCAAACAGCAAGGCCGACGAGCGCACGCCCAACACCGCGGCGTACGGGGTGTGGCTCATCCACACTTCGAGGGGCTCGTCGAGTTCCAGGATGCGGTCTCCGGGCATCGACAATTCGCGCGCCGGATCCTTCGGGTGACCCTTGTAATCGACTTCGGCGATGTCGTGGCGGGCCAGCCACTCGCGCATCTCGGCGGCAACGGCGTCACGGTCCGACGCGCTCAGCAGACCCGTGCCGGCCAGCGGCTGGCCGATCAACAGGGCGCGTCGTGGGCCGACCGGCTCGTCGGGTCGTGCAGTGCCGGCAACCAGGGGGGGCAGCCGCAGCGTCTTGTCCTCGGGATACTCGTGGGGCAGGCCGGGCAGTACGTAGATGCGGTCGCAGAACGGGGCGTCCGAGCCGATGCGATCGCCATCGAAACACCAATAGTCGAGCTCCGGTGCCGCCAGACGGCGCAGCTTGCGCAGGACCTGTGCCGCGCGCTTGGTGCGACTGAGCGGATAGCGGCGGATGCTGATGATGCCGTCGGGCAGGATGCGGGCATGCATCGTCGCCGCGCCGCAGGCCTTGGGCAGTGCCCTCAGGAAGTAGTTGATGGCCTCGGTATCGAACACCGCGCTGTGGATCACCAGTTCCTCACAGCGGCCGACCAGTTCCGCCACCTGGCGGATGTTGGCGCGCAGTCTGCGGTGGCGGCCGAAGGCGCCGGGCAGCGGTTCCCAGCGTGGCCACGCCATGTAGGCCGCGGCGTCCCAGTCCTGCTCGTTCACCACCGGCGTCACACCGCGCTTGTACCATACCAGCACTTGGCGTGCGCCGGCTTCGAAATCCTCTGCGATGCGCTTCGCCGCGAGATACTGCAACGGCGAGGCGACGAAGTAGAGGGCCACTCGGCGCGCCGGATCGGGCGTCGAAAAGCCGTCGCTTCCGTTCATGTGCCGCGGGGCTCCACGAGGGCGGCCGGTGGCGCAGGGAGGTCGGCGAGCACCTCGTCGCCGCTGCGGAGCAGACGGGCGTAGCTGCCGTCGGCCGCGAGCAGCGCTTCGTGGCTGCCGCGCTCGACGATGCGGCCGCGCTCGAGCACGACGATCTCGTCGGCGTCGCGGATCGTCGACAGACGGTGGGCCACCACCAGCACGGTGCGGTTGCGTCGCAGTTGGGCGAGCGCCTCCTTGACCGCGCGTTCGGACTCGTTGTCCAGCGCCGACGTGGCTTCGTCGAGCAGCAGGATCGGCGCATCCTTGAGGAAGGCGCGAGCGATGGCGACACGCTGCCGTTGGCCGCCGGAGAGTTGGCTGCCATTGGTGCCGACGCGGGTGTCGAGGCCGTCCGGCAGCTTTTCGATGAATTCCCAGGCGTGGGCCGCGCGGGCGGCGCGGACGATGTCCTCGCGGGCGATGCCGGGCTGCCCATAGGCGATGTTGGCGGCGATCGTGTCGTCGAACAGCACCACCTGTTGGCCGACCCAGCCGAGCTGCCCCCGCAGCCAGCCGAGCGGCAGCGAGCACAGCGTGGCCTCGTCGAGCAGGATACGGCCGCGGTCGGGCTCGAAGAAGCGGGCAATCAGGTTCACCAGCGTGGTCTTGCCGCTGCCCGAGGCGCCGACCAGTGCCACCGTGCGCCCCGGCGCGATGTCGAGGCTGAGATCCTCGATCGCCCATTCCTCCTGGCCGGGGTAGCGGAAGCACACCCGATCGAAACGGATGGCGCCGCTGACCGGTGCGCGCGCGCCGCCCTCGGTGTCGGGCTCCGGCGCGGTATCGAGCAGTTCGAAGATACTCTGGGCGCCGGCCAGCCCGCGTTGGATCACGGCATTGATGTTGGTCAGCCGGCGGATCGGCTCGAACAGCATCGACATCGCGGTGACGAAGGCGACGAACTCACCCGGTGTCAGCTTGTCCTGGGCGGACAGCGCGGTCGCCGTCCAGATCACCGCCGACACCGCCGCCGCGGCCAGCACCTGCACCATCGGCACGTTGGCGGCCGATACCCGCACGGCGCGCATGGTTTGCCGGCGCAGGCGCTCGGCGATGCCGGCGAAATGGCGATCCTCGTGTTCGTGGGTGCCGAAGAGCTTGATCTCGCGGATGCCGGCCAGCGATTCTTCGACCGCGCCGGTGAGTTCGCCGGTGGTCTCCTGCATCTGCCGGTTCGAGCCGCGCAGCTTGCGGCTGGCGATGCGGATCAGCCAGGCCACCACCGGCGCGATGGCGACGATCATCAGGGTCAGTTCCCAGGCGGTATACACCAGGTAGCCGGTGAGGCCGATGATCACCATGGTGTCGCGGATGACGATGATCCAGGCATTGGACAGGGCCGAGCCGACCTGGGGGATATCGTAGAGGATGCGCGACAGCATGCGCCCACCGGACTCGCCGAGATGGGTGGCCAGCGGCAGGTGCATCTGGTGGCGGAAGACCTGTTGGCGCAGGTCGGTGATGGCCTTGTGGGCGATCCACTGGCTGGACACGCTGGCGCCGTACTCGGCCAGGCCCTTGGCCAGGAAGGCGATCAACAGGAACAGCGGAATCTGCCATTGGGCGGTCTCGTTCTTGTTGATCAGGCTCTCGTCGACCAAGGGCTTCAGCAGAGCCGGCAGCACCGGCTCCAGCGCCGCGGCGACGATCATCGCCAGCACCGACAGCACCACGATCCGTCGATACGGGCGAATCGAACCCAGCAGCCGCCTGTAGAGCGCCAGAGAGGTCTTCATTCCCGATGCAGCACCTTGTCCACCACCAGACTGGCCCAGCCTTCCTCGTGAAACTGAGACTTCAATGCCTCTTCGTCGTAGATCGTGTCAACCCATTGCAGAAACGGGGTCGGCTGACGTGCATTGTCCACCAGGTATTGCGCGAAGAAGAAGTCGAGGACGCCGGTCTTGGCCCGCTTGAAATGGCCGTAACGCCAGTCGAGTTCGCTGACCGCCTGGCCGACCGGGTGGCCGAGGCGCAGGATGCGGTACAGCGCGGCCCCCAGGCCGGCGCGGTCGGCGCCCGACTTGCAGTGCATCAGGGCCGGATACTCGATGGTCCGGAACAACTCGTCCATTGCATGGACTTCCTCCACCGACGGCGGCGTGCGCGAATACAACTTGACGTTGTAGAGCGCGATCGACAGCTCGCGGCAGACTTCTTCCTCGTACAGGTAGGAGCCGTAGTCGTGCACCCCGCGCAGGTTGACGATGCTTTTCAGGCCGTAGCGCTCCTTGTAGCGCCGGATCTGTCGCGGGCTCGGCTGGCTGGAGCGATACATGCCGCCGCCGAGGACGTGGAAGTTGTTGTAGACCGCCCGCACGCAGCCATGGTCGACCAGGTGCATGTCGAGCCAGGCAAGCAGGCGGCGGGTATTGGTGTCGAGGGTCTTGGGGCCTTTTGGCATGGGCTGCGGGTCGCATTTTCGATGGACGGATCTGCAGGCGGGGGCGCGATGCGACCCGTGGCGCGGCCGCCCGGCTGTTGCTGCGGAATCTGGACCGGCAACTCCATGTCGCCCGAAACGCCGGAGTATACAGGAGCTTACCGCGCCCGGACGGCATCCGGCAGTGGCATTGCGGATTGGCCGTGCGATTTGTTGCAGCGATGACACGGCGCTGGAAGGGCGGGCCGTCGCGGGCCTGGCGAATCAGCGATTGAAGCACCGCAAAGTGACGCCCCAGGGCGCCACCCGCAATTCGGTCAATGCCGCAAAGTCGAAATCCAGTGCCAGCCAGCGTTCCGGTGCCAATCCCAGCAGGTCGCCGGCGATCGCCCGCAGCGGGCCGCCGTGGGCGACCACCGCCAGCGGGCCCGTGCCGGTCAATAGTTCGGCCGCCGCGGCGCATGCGCGGCTCGCCATCTGCGCTGCGCTTTCGCCGCCGGGTGGGCAAAATCCGAGAGGATCCGCCGCCCAGGCATCGAGTTGCCCACGCAATCCGTCGAACGGGCACAACTCCCATTCGCCGAAGTCCATCTCCGCCAGGCGTGGCTCGAGCCGGACCGGCCCCAGCGCCTCCGCCAGCAGACGGGCCCGCTGCAATGGGCTGCTGACGATTCGGCATCCCGGCGGCAGCAGGGCGGCCAGGCGGTGGGCGGCGGCCGCCACCGGTTCGGCCAGACCGACGTCGCTGCGGCCGTAGCAGACGCCGGCCGGCACCTCGGGCCGGGGGTGGCGGATCAGGAAGAGCTGCATGCGGCGAGGATGCCGAGGTAGCTGCCCAGCTCCGCGAACTGCTGGGCGGCGCCCAGACAGTCGCCGGTGTAGCCGCCGAGACGCCGACGCAGCAGTCGCGCGAACCAGGTGGTGACGGCCAGCACCGTGATCGTTGCGGCCAGCGCGGCCGAGGGCGGCAGGGTCGCCAGCGGCAACAGGCCGCCCGCCGCCGCGATCAGCAGCTCTGCGCGCTGCAGGCGGTGGGCCAGGGGCTTGGCGCGGGCGCTGTCGTCGTCCCGCACGTATTCGAGGCGCTCGATCAGTGCGGTCGAGGCCAGCCGCGACAGCGGATGGGCGACGAACAGGGCGAGCGCGGCCAGCGACGGTTCGATCATGGCCAGTTCGATCAGGGCAAGGGCCTTGGCGAGCAACATCAGTACCAGCGCCGCCGCACCGAAGCTGCCGATGCGCGAGTCCTTCATGATGCGCAGCACCTGATCCCGCTCCCAGCCGCCACCGAGGCCGTCGCAGGCGTCGGCCAGGCCGTCTTCGTGGAAGGCGCCGGTGAGCCGCAGCGTGGCGGCCATCGACAGTACCACCGCCACGCTCGCCGGCAGCGCCAGCAGGCCGAGACCGAAAACCGCTGCTGCGACGGCACCGACCAGCCATCCGACCCACGGGAAATAGCGCGCCGAATGGTTCAGCCGCTGTTCGGACCAGGCCAGCCCGGCCGGCACCGGCATGCGGGTGAAAAAGGCGACGGCGGTGAGGAACAGTTCGAACTGATCGCGCATCGGATCGGTCAGTCGCTCTCGCTGACTCTGGCCTGTTCGAAGCTCGCCATGTCGTTGAGGAAGTCCACCGCCGCCTGCAGCAGCGGCAGGGCCAGTGCAGCGCCAGTACCCTCTCCGAGCCGCAGATCCAGCCGCAGGAGAGGGCGGACGCCGAGGTGGTCGAGCTGGCGGACATGGCCCGGCTCGGCCGAACAATGGCTGAACACGCAGTAGTCGCGCACCGCCGGCTCGATCGCATGGGCGACCAGCAATGCCGCGGTGACGATGAATCCGTCCACCAGGATCAGCACGCGCTTTTCGGCGGCACCGAGCATGGCGCCGGCCAGCATCGCGATCTCGAAGCCGCCGTACTCGGCGAGGGCGGCCAGCGGCTGGCGGGGGCGGCCGCCGCGAGCCGCTGCGCGTTCGAGCAACGCGCACTTGCGTGCGAGGCCGCTGTCGTCGAGGCCGGTGCCGCGACCCGTCACCTCGGCCAGCGGCGCATCCGTCAGGCAATGGGTCAGCAGCGAGGCCGAGGCGGTATTGCCGATGCCCATTTCGCCGAGCCCGATCACCCGGCAGCCCCGGGCGGCCACGCCGTGGGCGATCGCCCGGCCCTGGGCGATCGCCGCATCGCACTGGGCGCCGGTCATCGCCGGGGTCTCGATGAAGTTGGCGGTGCCATGCGCCAGTTTGGCCCCCACCAGCCCGGGCGCGGCACCAAAATCGTGCGCCACGCCGGCGTCCACCACGGTCAGCGCGAGGCCGAAGCGGCGCGCAAAGACGTTGATCGCGGCACCGCCCGCAAGGAAGTTGGCCACCATCTGCCAGGTGACTTCCTGCGGGTAGGCCGAAATGCCTGCTGCGGCGGCGCCGTGATCGCCCGCGAATACAAGCATTTGCGGCCGGTCGAGGGTGGGCGTGTCGGTCTGCTGGACGAGCGCGGCCTGCAGCGCCAGGGTTTCGAGCATGCCGAGGCTGCCGGGCGGCTTCGTCTTTTGGCGGATTTTTTGCTTGACTGGAGAGGCAAGCGCTTCGTCGAGCGCTGGAATGGAAAATTTCATTTGCATATGCCGGGCCGGATCGGGCGGCGCATGGTAGCACCTCGGCTGGCGGCTCGGCCGACCATCGCCCGAGTCCATCCGCATCCGGTACTCAGAACTGGAGACACGCCATGCCTGACCGTCCCGTAAGAAACGTCATCGACCAAAAGCCCTTCGTCATGGTGCCGACCGACCTGCCGGTGCGGGAAGCGGCGCGCCTGCTCAAGGAGCAGCGTGACGAGGGCGCCGTGCTGGTGGTCAGCAAGGGGCTGCTGGTCGGCATCTGTACCGAACGCGACATCGTCTTCAAGGTGGTGGCGACCGGACGGGATCCTTCGGCCACTCCGGTGTCGGAGGTGATGACACCGGATCCGGTGACGATCACCGACGACAAGCCGTTCGCCCACGCCCTGCACATGATGTACGAGGGCGGCTTCCGCCATGTGCCGGTGATCAGTGCTGCGGGGGAGCCGATCGGACTGGTGTCGGCGCGGGACGCGCTGGGCCTCGACGTGCTGCATTTCGAAGAGGATCTGATGCTGCGCGAGGGTTTGTCCGAGGTGATGTAAGGCGGCAGCCTCGCCGCCTCATTCGATTCCGCTCAGATACTGGCCGAGGGCGACGATCTCGTCATCGGTCAGGGCAGTCACGACCGAGTGCATGACCATGTCGGGTGTCTGCCGCGTGCGGTCGATGAAGGCGCGGATCTGGCGCTCGATATAACTGGCGTGCTGCCCCGCGAGTCGCGGCAGGAAGAGCGCGCCGTGGGCCTGGGGTCCGTGGCAGGTGGCGCAGGCGGTGACGCCCGTCGCGGGATTGCCCTTGAGATAGATCTCCCGGCCCTTTTCCGCCAGTGCCGGATCGAAGGCGATGTCGGCAATGATCGGCTTGCTGCTGAAATAGGCTGCCAGGGCCTGGACCTCGGCGGCGCTGAGATCCGCCACCTGGGCCTTCATCTCAGCGCTCTGCCGCTTGCCGAGCTTGAAGTTGAAGAGTTGCCGCCGCAGGTATTCGGCGTTCTGGCTGGCCAGCTTCGGGTAGTTCGGACTGCTGCTCTGCCCCTCCATGCCATGGCAATTCTGGCAGCGGGCCTCGACCAATTGGCGAACGCTGCGGTCGTCGGCTCGGGCCACGCCGAACGCGAACGTCAGCGCACACAAGACCGTGGTGACGATCGGCGCTGCGTGGTCTGCCAGTCGCATCACTCCTCCTCCTTGGCGGTAAGGATTCGCGCGGATGCCTCGTCCGCACGTATATTGGCTTCAGTTTAGCGCGCAAATGCGCTCGATTCCCGATCGACATGATCTGCAACCGACGGCCGCGCCCGCTCCGCCGCGCCGACCGAGCGTGCCAGCAAGGAGGACTTCCGATGTCGCGATACGACTATGACCTGTTCACCATCGGAGCCGGCTCCGGCGGCGTTGCCGCCAGTCGCCGCGCCGCCGTGCATGGCGCCCGGGTGGCGATCTGCGAGGGCAGCCGGGTGGGCGGAACCTGCGTCATCCGCGGCTGTGTGCCGAAGAAGATCCTGATGTATGCGTCCCAGTTCGGCGAGGCCCTGGAAGATGCCGGCGCCTACGGCTGGCGCTTTGGCGAGCCGAGCTTCGAGCTGGCCGCGCTGATTGCCGCCAAGAACGCCGAAACCGAGCGCCTCGAAGGCATCTATCGTCGCATGCTCGCCGACGGCGGCGTGCATCTCGTCGAAGGTCACGGTCGTATCGTCGACGAGCACACGGTCGAGGTCGATGGCCGACGCGTCACCGCAGAGCGCATCCTGATCGCCACCGGCGGGGCGGTCAGCCACCCGCCGATCGAGGGCATCGAACTGGCCCTGGATTCCGATCGCCTGCTCGATCTCGAGCAACTGCCGCAGCACCTGCTGGTGCTGGGCGCCGGTTACATTGCGGTCGAATTCGCGGGAATTTTTCGTGGATTCGGCAGCGACGTGACCCTGGCCTATCGTGCCGACCTTCCATTGCGCGGCTTCGACGACGACATTCGGCGGCGGCTGGCGGAAGCGATGGATGGCCGTGGCATCACGCTGTGCTCGGGTTTCGAGCCGGTGAAGCTCGAACGTCGCGGCGAAGGCTACGCGGCGATCGACGGCGAGGGGCGCGAAATCCTCGTCGACGCGGTGCTCGCCGCGCTGGGCCGCCATCCCAACACGGCAGGCCTGGGACTCGATGCGGTCGGCGTCAAGACCCGCGAAAAGGGCGGGGCGATCGAGGTGGACCGCTTTTCCCGCAGTTCGGTGGCGAGCATTTTCGCGGTCGGGGACGTCACCGACCGGGCCAACCTGACGCCCGTCGCGATCGCCGAAGGGCGTGCGTTCGCCGACACCGAATTCGGCGGCCGCGAGCAGGCGGTGGATCATTCGCTGATCGCGACGGCGGTGTTCTCCCAGCCGCAGATCGCGACGATCGGCCTGACGGAGTCGGATGCGCAGGCGCGCGGGCACCGTGTTCAGGTGTTCGAGGCCGGTTTCCGGCCGATGAAGAACACCATTTCCGGCCGCCAGGAGCGGGCCTACATGAAAGTGATCGTGGACCGTGGGGACGACCGCGTGCTGGGCGCGCACATGATCGGTCCGGACGCAGCCGAGATCATGCAGGCGCTGGCGGTGGCGGTGAGCATGGGCGCGTGCAAGGCCGATCTCGACCGCACTCTGGCGGTGCATCCGACCACGGCCGAGGAGTTCGTCCTGCTCCGCACGCCGCGCGAATAGGGCGAAGCGGAGCGGCTCAGGGGTCGCCAGGGCGGGCGCGGCCGCAATTCCAACAGGCGCCGAACTGGGGTTCGATGCGCTCGCCGCAAGCCGGGCAGTGCCAGTCGGCGGCCGAAGGGTCGAGTTCGCCACTGAGTTCGTGCAGCCGCGCGAGCGCTGATTCGTGGTCCTGGGATTCGGGCACCCAGACCTGCGGCCAAGCCTCGGTCGGCGGGATCTCTCCGATCGCGCCGGCAAGAAAGCGGTTTCGCACCTGCGTGCGGATGCCTGCCGATTCCAGCAGGTTGGCGCAATGCTGCGCCTCGATCAGGGTGCTACGGCGAAGCAGCAGTTTCCAGCCCATGGCGGGCCGAATATATCAGGTGTCAGCGCAGCCCATGGCTCTGGTAGAAGTCATGGCTCGCGGGCCTGACGACGGCGCTTTCGCACTGGGGAAAGGCCGCGTCGTGCTCCATCAGCAGCGAAAAGATCGTCTTGGCGTGCTCCGCCGGAAATCCGGTGCGGTGTTCGCCACGATCGTCGGTCAGCAGGCTGGACAGGAATTGGCGGCACTCGACGCTGCCCCACAGCAGTTCGATGCGGACCAGGTGGGGGAAGCGCTGGTAGAGCGCGCGCGTATCGGTGGTGGCGGATTCGGCCGTCGTCATGATGATCTCTCTTCGTTGGCTCGTGGCCTTCAGAGCTGTTGTTGTGACGGACTTTGCCTCAGCCGGGCGATGGGCGCCGTGCGATTTTCCGCGCTGCAGCGGGAGAGGCGCGCGGACGTGCGCCGTGTGTCACGCTGCGCAGGACGAATGGCGCGGAAGCGGTAGCGCGGCGGACTCCGTGCAGGCGGTCGGCCGACATCGATGCCTGCGAACGACTGGCAAAAACAAGGGCTTGCAGGAGATTTCCTGCAAGCCCTCGGATGCTGGTGGGTCGTGCAGGGTTCGAACCTGCGACCAACGGATTAAAAGTCCGCTGCTCTACCAGCTGAGCTAACGACCCGGTGAAGAGGCGCGAATTATAGTTGGGGGGTGGCAACCGGTCAACGCGGGTTGCGCTCGTGTCACACCGGCGGATGGGCGTAGGGGGTCGGGTCGTTCACGCCGGCGTCGGCAAAACCCGCATGGCGGAGTCGACAGGCATCGCAGGCGCCGCAGGCACGGCCCGAGGCGTCGGCCTGGTAGCAGGACACGGTGAGCCCGTAATCGACGCCGAGACGGCTGCCGAGTTCGATGATCTCGGCTTTCGTGAGATCGATCAGCGGGGTATGGATGTGCAGGCGCAGGCCCTCGACTCCGGCACGTGTTCCGAGATTGGCCATGGCCTCGAAGGCCTTGATGTATTCGGGGCGGCAATCGGGATAGCCGGAGTAGTCGATCGCGTTCACGCCGATGAAGATGTCGGCCGCACCGAGTACTTCGGCCCACCCCAGTGCCAGCGATAGCATCACGGTATTGCGGGCCGGCACGTAGGTCGCCGGGATGACGCCGGGCTGGGGGCCTTCCATCGGGATCGCGATGCCGTTGTCGGTCAGCGCCGAGCCGCCGAATTGGCCCAGGTCGACCCGCGCCAGCCGATGTTCGCGCACGCCGAAAGCCTGGGCGATCCGTCGTGACGCGGTCAGTTCGGCGGCGTGGCGCTGGCCGTACTCGACCGACAAGGCGTGGCATTGGAACCCCTGGTCGCGGGCGATCGCGAGACAGGTGGTCGAATCGAGTCCGCCGGAGAGCAGGATGACGGCGGGCCGGTTCTTGCTGGAGCTTTCGGAGGGCAAGGCAATTCCTTTTCGCGCGGGGCGCTCAGCGGCCGGGCTGGTCGCCCCATATCAGCTTGTGCAGCTGCAACTGCATCCGAACCGGGAGGCGGTCGCGCAGAATCCAACTCGCGAGTTGCGCGGGATCGAGCCGGCCATGGACCGGCGACATCAGGACAGTGCAGCGTCTGTCGAGGTGATCGGCGTCGATCCGGGTGCGCGACCAGAGGTAGTCGTTCTCATCGGCGACGACGAATTTGAGCTCGTCTCCGGGCCGCAACTGTTCGAGATTCTGCCACCGATTGCGTGCGACCTCGCCCGAGCCGGGGGGCTTGACGTCGATGACTCGTGCCACCCGCGGGTCCACCGCCGAGACGTCGAGCGCACCACTGGTCTCGAGCGAGACCGACAGGCCGGCATCGCACAGGGCTTCGAGCAGGGGCAGGCAGGCGGCCTGGGCGAGCGGCTCGCCGCCGGTTACGCATACCGTGTCGACGCCGGTGTCGGAGACCGCGTCGACGATCTCGCCAACCGTCTTCATCGTGCCGCCCTCGAATGCATAGCTGGTGTCGCACCAGTGGCAGCGCAACGGACAGCCGGTGAGCCGCACGAATACCGTCGGCACGCCGATGCGGGTGGATTCGCCCTGCAGCGACACGAAGATCTCGGTGAGGCGCAGGCCCGGGCCGCGCTCGCTGCCACTGCGGGTCGACACGCCTAGTTCTTGCCCAGGCGCTGCTTCGCCACCGGTACGGCGGAGCTGTCGGGATAGGTCTCGAGAATACGTTCCAGCGTTGCCTTTTCGCCCTTGTTGTCGCCCATCGCGCGTTGGCTGCTGGCGAGTCCGAGCAACGCATCGGGCGCCCTCGGATCGTCCGGCCACAGCTCCGCGACCTTGCCGTAGTGGTCGCTGGCGCGTGCCGCCTCGCGCTCCTGGAACCACGCGTTGCCGGCCCAGAAATACGCGCTCGGCAGGAAGCTGCTGCCGGCGTAGTTGGCGATGAATGCCTCGAACGCGGCGCCGGCCTCGCGATACTTCTGGGCCTTGAGCAGGCCGAGGGCGCCTTCGTAGTCGCGGGCTTCGGCCACCGGATCGATCGGCCGGGCCGCCGCGGACGGCGAAAGGGCGGCGTTCTCGAGCTTGCGCAGGCGGTTGTCGAGATCGACGTAGAAATCCTTCTGGCGCTTGTCCGAGGAGTCCACCTGGTAGGTCAACACCTCGATCTGGCCGCGCAGCTTGGCGATCTCGGCCTTGAGGGCCTCGAGTTCGTTGGCCAGCTCGAACTGCGCACGCGACGCGGTCTCGAGCTGATCGAGGCGCGCGCCATAGTTGTCACGCAGGCGAATGATTTCCTTGCGGGCCTCCTCGTCGTCGAACATGCCGGCCGCCGCCGGAGCGGCGAGGGCCAGCAGCGTGGCGACGGTGAGGACGGCCTGCGCCGGTTTCGTCGCCATCAGAACTCACCCGAATAGAGCATGTCGGCGCGTCGGTTCTCGGCCCAGCAGTCCTCGCTGGCATCGACGCAACGCGGCTTCTCCTCGCCGAGGCTGACGGATTCGATCTGGTCCTCCGGCACGCCTTGCAGGGTCAGACCACGGCGTAGTGCATCGGCCCGCTTCTGGCCCAGCGCAAGGTTGTACTCACGGCTTCCGCGCTCGTCGGCATTGCCCTGGATCAGCATCCGTACGTCGGGGTTGGCGAGCAGGAAGCGGGCGTGGACCTCGGCCAGCGGCTGGAATTCCGGCCGCAGGACGAAGCTGTCGAAGTCGAAGTACACCGAGCGCTTGGACAGCGGGCTGTCGGGGTTGGTCAGTTCGGCCATCCGTGCGGCGCTGCCGCCATCGCCCGCAGGCGTTACGGTCTGCACCGGCGGCGTCTGAACGGTCGACGTCGCGCTGCGGTCCTCGACCGAGGCGCCGGCCTGATCGCTGCTCATCGGGGTGGATCCGCAGCCCGCGAGCAGGGCGGACAGCAGGGCGGGTACGGCTAGCAGTTTGCGCATCAATGACTCCTGAGGTTCTCGTTCGATAGGTTTACCGGGGCAGCGGGCCCCAGGCCGGTTCGCGGACATCGGCCGCCTGAACCGAAAGTTTTTGCTTGACGCGACCGTCCGAGGATACCGCCGCGAGCACGCCACGCCCACCGATCTCGGTCGCGTAGAGGATCATGCGGCCGTTGGGCGCGAAGCTCGGAGACTCGTCCCGCTCGGTGTCGGTCAGGATCGTCACCTGGCGCGAGGCCAGGTCCATCACCGCGACCTGGAAGCGACCGTTGTTGCGCGTGACGAAGGCCAGGCTTCGGTTGTCCGGCGAGGGACGCGGGGTCACGTTGTAGCTGCCGGAGAAGCTGATCCGCTGCAGGTTGGAACCATCGGGTGCGACCCGGTAGAGCTGCGGGCTGCCGCCCCGGTCGGAAGTGAAATAGATCCAGTCGCCGTCGCGCGACCACGCGGGCTCGGTGTCGATGCCGGACGACGATGCGATGCGACGCACGCCGGAGCCGTCGGCGTTGACCGTGTAGAGCTGCGACTGGCCGTCCTTGGTGAGGACGACGGCGAGGCGCTCGCCGTCCGGCGACCACGCAGGGGCCGAGTTCGAGCCCTTGAAATTGGCGACGACGCTGCGCAGGCCGGTCGCCAGCGAATGGATGTAGACGACCGGCTTCTTGGCTTCGAACGAGACGTAGGCGAGCTTGCTGCCGTCCGGTGACCAGGCCGGCGAGATGATCGGCTCGCGCGAGGCCAGCGCGGTCTGCGGGTTTTCTCCGTCGGCGTCGGCGATCTGGAGTTGGTAGCGCTTGCCGGTTTTGACCACATACGCGATGCGGGTGGAGAACACCCCGGGCAGCCCGGTCAGCTTCTCATAGACGAAATCGGCGACGCGATGGCCGGTGGCGCGGTGCTGGGTGCTGCTCATGCGCAGCGCGAGTGCGCCGAGTTCGGTCTGGCGCTGGGTGTCGAACAGCCGGAAGCGCACCTCGAAGCGCTTGCCGTCGATCGGGGCGACCGAGCCCACCAGCATGGCGTCGGCGCCACGGATGCGGAAGTTCGCGAGGTCCGGGATGCTGTCCGCGCCGACCGGCTGGGGGCCGGTCTCGACCAGGCTGAACAGGCCGCTGCGTTCGAGGTCGCGCCGTACCACCTCGCTGACGCCAGCGGGTAGGGTGCTTTCTCCGTCGAAGCGGGCAATCGCCACCGGGATCCGGTTGGCGCCGGCCCCGGTGATTTCGATGGCCAGTTGGGCGTGCGCTGCGACGCTCGTCAGGAGCCAGCAGGCAAGGAGCAGGGCTTGCGTGAAAAGCTTATGTTTCATAACGATTTTCCGGTTCGCGCGATTATAGCCGAGTGATTCGGCGGGCGTTGTTTCGCTTTGCTGCTCAATTGCGCAGCGGCCAGAAGCTCAGTTCCAGGGTACGGCGGAACAGCGAAGCGTCCGCGGGTTTGGGCAGCGGGCTCGAGCGGTGGATCGCGCGCTCGATCGCGCCGTCGAGTGCCGGGCTGCCCGACGAGCGCATGAGCCGCACGGCGAGCACGGTGCCGTCCGGCAACTGATCGACCTGGAACAGCGCCGACGGATCGCCCTGCGTGCCTGGAGGCAGCACGATGTTGCCCTTGACCTTGGCCTGGATCCGAGCGGAATAGTCGGCGGCGGCACGGCTGCGCAAGGCTGCCTGCTGGGCATCCGCGGCGCGCAGGGCTTCCTGCCGCAGCAAGGCCTGTTGCCGTGCCATCTCGGCCTCCCGGGCGAGCAGTTCCTGCACGCGTTTTTGCTCCGCGCGCGCGGCCAGCTCCTCCCGGCTTGGCCCTTTCGGCTTTGGTTTGGGCTTCGGTACCGGCTTCGGCTCGGGCTTCGGCTCGGGCTTCGGCTCGGGCTTCGGCTCGGGCTTCGGCTCCGGCTTCGGCTCCGGCTTCGGCTCCGGCTTCGGTTCGGGTTTCGGTTCGGGTTTCGGTTCGGGTTTCGGTTCGGGTTTCGGCTCGGGCTTCGGCTCGGGCTTCGGCTCGGGCTTCGGTTCTGGCGCGGGCTCGGGCGCCTTCTGCGCGATCTCCGGCTTGGGCGGGGGAGGCGGCGGAGGTGGCGGCTTGACGCGCGGAGGCGGCGGCGGTGGCGGCGGCTCGGGTTCCGGGCTGGGCGGCGGTTCCGGCTGCGGCTCGGGGACCGGCTGCGGTTCCGGTCGCGTCGGTTCCTGCACCTGCGGCGCCGGGATCGTCGGCACCAGACTGACCTCGACCACGGCGGGCGGCCGCGCCTGCCAATGGATGCCGTAGAACAGGAAGGCGGCGAGCAGGCCGTGCACCAGCACCGTCAGCACGGCCGACGGCCATTTGCCCGAATCCCGTGTCGTCGGATAGCGCATCGTCCACTGCCTGCCGGTCAGGCGTCGCCGGGCTGAACCAGCAGGCCGATCTTGCGGATGCCTTCCCGCTGCAGCAGGTCCATCACGCCGAGCACCGCTTCGTAGCGCACCGCCTTGTCGCCGGCGATCAGCACCGGCTGATCGGCATCACCCTGTTGCAGGCGGCGCAGTTCGCTGATCAGATCGTCCGACGAGACCTTGCGGGGCTGCTCGCCGCGCTCGCGCAGTGCCAGCGAGCCATCGGCGGCGACGATCACCTCGATGGGTTCGACCGACACCAGAGAAGCCTTGCCGACACTGGGCAGATCGACCGCACCGACCTGGATCATCGGCGCCGTGACCATGAAGATCACGAGCAGCACCAG
>JAGRFZ010000138.1 GCA_020445785.1 Rhodocyclaceae bacterium | reverse complement strand
TGCGCACCCCCATCTCCCGTGCCGCTGCGACGGCGGCGGCTGTGGCTCGGGCCGCGGCGTCGCTGCCGATGACGGCCTGCGCAACCGAGTTGGCCTGGTTGTTATTCATGGGCGTTCGCCTCGATGTCTCCTTGCGAAATACAATAAATTTCCTTTTTCTCGACGTCAAGACTTTTTCTCGAGATTTTAAGATTGCCTCGCGTGATCGCTTTCACTAGAATCCAGAAGACCCGTGTGCCTATCGATGCCACGAATCCCGAGGATCGCCATGAGCGAAACCGCACTGCGCAAGGACAGCCAGGACGGCGAGGAAGCCGTCGAGCCCAAGACTCTGGTGGAGGCGGCCTACCACCGCCTGCGCAAGGACATCATCGAGGGCAACCTCAAGCCCGGCGAGAAGCTGCGCGTCGAGCACCTGAAGAATCACTATGACGTCGGCGCAGGCACCCTGCGCGAAGCCCTGCAGTTGCTGATGACCGACGCGCTGGTGGTGGCCCAGGGACAGCGCGGCTTCAACGTCGCGCCGATCTCGCTGTCCGATTTCGAGGACATCACGCGCACCCGCGTGCTGATCGAATGCGAGGCCCTGCGGCAGTCCATCGCGCGCGGCACCGACGAATGGGAGGGTGCGGTGATGGCGGCCTTCCACCGCCTGTCGCGCGCCGAGGAGCGCCTGGACTGGAAAGTCGGTTCGTCGCGCGAGGAATGGGAGGCGCGCAACAAGACCTTCCACGAGGTGCTGATCAGCGCCTGTCCGTCGCGCTGGATCCGCCATTTCCAGCAGCTTCTGTATCGCCAGTCCGAACGCTACCGCCGCATTTCGATGCACACCAGTCCGATCCCGCGCGATGTCCATGCCGAGCACGTGAAGCTGTGCGAGGCTTCCGTGGCACGCGATGCCGACCGCGCCTGCGCGGTGCTGACCGAGCACATCATCCGCACGCTCGACGCAATCCGCACCCTGCCGCCGTCGCTGATCGAAGGCGATCCGGCCAAGCTTGCCAAGGTCGCACGCACCCGCGCGCGGGTGCTCGAGACCGAGTGAACCATCCGGTCGTCCGCGTCGCCCACCGGCGCGCTCGCGCTGGCTGTGCCGAGGCCTACGAGGCGGTGGTAAGGGCGATGTTCGATGCCGCCCGGGCCTTTCCGGGTTTCCTCGGCGCCGAACTGACCCCGCCGCTGACCGCCGGCGACGAGCACCGGGTGACGATAAAGTTCGCCAGCGCGGCCGACCTCGATCGCTGGAACGCCTCGGACGAGCGGGCGCGCTGGCTCGAGGCGCTCGAACCGCTGGCCGAGGGCCCGCTGGAATTCCACCTGTTGTCCGGCCTCGAAGCCTGGTTCGTGCCGCCGCCGGTACCGACGGCGCACCCGCCGTCGCGTGCGCGGATGGCGCTGGTGACCTGGCTCGGAATCTTTCCGACCGTAGCACTGTTCCTTTGGCTGATCGCGCCGCTGCTCGCCCCCCTCCCCTTCCTGCTCCGCACGGGCCTGCTGACGGCGCTGATCGTATTGACCATGACCTATGTCGTCATGCCGCGCCTGGTGCGACTGATGAAGGCCTTCCTGCACCCCGGCCGCAGCGACTGACCGGCCGGGGCTACGCCTCAGCTCACGACGCTGAGGAAGCGCTCGTTGAGCACGCGGTCGTGATAGAAGACGGCCGGACCGACCTGATCGAAAGTCCAGGTGATCGGTTGCTGGTCCGGATAGGTCTGATAGCCGCCACAGAAGGTCTCGAAGCGGTTGCCCGAAGGGTCGAAGGCATAGATCGTGGTGCCGCGGGTGACGCCGTGACGGGTCGGGCCGATATCGATCGAGACCCGGTTCATCGACATGATGTCCGCGGCCTTCAGCACCTGCTCCCAACTCTCCAGCAGGAAAGCCACGTGGTGCAGCTTGCCCGGCTCCGGGTGACGCACGAAGGCGATGTCGTGGGCCTTGTTCGAGCAGGAGAGCCAGATCGCGAGATCGGTCTCGCCGTCTTCCATCAGCACCCGCTCGACCAGATAGAAGCCGAGCACGTCTTCGAAGATCTTCTGGGCCTGTTCGATATTCGGCCCGTACAGCAAGCAGTGGTCCATCCGCACCGGATTGATGCCCTTGCCATCGGGTACGAAGACCTCGGGATTGACGTAGGGCATGCCGTTGCCGATGTCGGTCTTGGTGGCATACAGCTCGATGTCGTGACCGGTCGGCAGGGTAAAGCGGACCCGCTCGCCAGTCTCCAGCATCTCGCCGGCGGGGATGCGCTCGGTGCGCACGCCATAGGCGCGGAGGTCGGCTTCGAGCTGGTCGAGGATGTCGGCATCCTGGACCTTGAAGCCGAAGAAGTCGACGCCGGCGCGATCCGCCTCGCGGATGACGAAGCTATTGTGGTCGCGTTCGTCCTGGGCCTTGAAATAGACCCGCCCCTGCGCATCGCGGCCGGTCTCCTTGAGCCCGATCACGTTGGTGTAGAAATCGATCGACTGCTGCAGATCCAGCACCCGCATCTGAAAATGGCCGGGGCGCAAAACGCCTGTGACTGCCATGATGGTCTCCTTCCCGTTGTCGTCCCCGCCCGGCTGCGGGCCGCACCCTCTGTGATTGTCGGCGGTCGGCCGGAACGGTCGCCGTGTGGCGGGTGCCTCGGCGCCGAGTGCGGCAACACCACACTCGGCGCCACCTCTCTCTGTCGGGAATGAAGAAGCGGGCCGCGCCGCCGGGCGCGGCCGGGCGTCAGCTCACGACCGAGAGGAAGCGTTCGTTCAGCGTGCGGTCGTGATAGAAGATCGCCGGCCCGACCTGATCGAAGGTCCAGGTGATCGGATGGTTGTCCGGATAGGTCTGGTAGCCGCCGGCAAAGGTCTCGAAACGGTTTCCGCTCGGATCGAAGGCATAGATGGTGGTGCCGCGGGTGATGCCGTGGCGGGTCGGTCCGATGTCGATCGAAACCCGGTTCATCGACATGATGTCCGCCGCCTTCAGCACCTGCTCCCAGCTCTCCAGCAGGAAGGAGACGTGGTGCAACTTGCCGGGCTCCGGATGCATCACGAAGGCGATGTCGTGGGCCTTATTGGAGCAGGACATGAAGATCGCCAGGCTGCTGTTGCCGTCTTCCATCAACACCCGTTCGGTGGTGTAGAAGCCGAGCACTTCGGTGAACAGCCGCTCGACCTCGCCCAGATCCGGTCCGTACAGCAGGCAGTGGTCGAAGCGGATCGGGCTGATCCCCTTCTGGTCGGGGACCCAGACTTCCGGGTTGGTGTAGGGCATGCCGTTGCCGACATCGGTCTTTTCCGCGTAGAGCTCGAAATGATGCCCGCTCGGCGCCTGGAAGATCACGCGCTCGCCGGTCTCCAGCATCTCGCCCGCCGGGATGCGCTCGGTGCCGATGCCGAAGGCACGGATGTCCGCTTCGAGGCGATCGAGGGTGGCGACGTCGGCGACCTTGAAGGCCATCGCGTCGATGCCGGCGCTGTCGGCCTCGCGCAGCACCACCGAGTTGTGGTCGCGCTCGTCCCAGGCCTTCAGGTAGACGCGGCCCTGGTCGTCCGTGCCCATTTCCTGCAGCCCCAGCACGTCGCGATAGTGGCGCAGGCCTTCTTCGAGATCGAGCACCCGCAACCGGACGTGGCCGGGACGAAGTACACCGTTGATTGCCATGGATTGTCTCCTGTCTCGGGGCGTTTGCCGGTGCCTCGCACCAGACCTCGCCCGCTCCTCTGTTGGTCGGAAGATATTCGCAGTTTTTCTCGACGTCAACTGCTTTTCTCGAGATTTAAATGCGCTTGAACAAGGGGCTGCGCACCTGTTGCGCGTCCGCCGCCGAGATGAAGCGTTCGGTATAGATGTCGTTCTCGAACAACCGCCCCTGCATCAGCGCGCCGATGCAGGCGTCGATCATCAGCGGCGGGCCGCACAGATACGCCTTGTGGCCGCGGAAGTCGTTGTCGAAGTGGGCGACTGCGGCGTCATGGACGAAGCCCCGGAAGCCTTGCCAGTCGGAATCCGCCGCTTCGTCCGACAGTGCCGGCACGTAATGGAAGTTGGCGTGGGTCGCGGCCAGTTCGAGAAAGTGTTCGTGGTAGTACAGCTCGTCGCGCGTCCGCTGCCCGTAGACCAGCGTGATCGACCGCTCGAAGCCTTCGGCCAGCAGGTCGAGGATCATGCTGCGCGGACTCGACAGGCCCGAGCCGCCGGCCATGAAGATCAGCGGCACGTCGGCCGACTTGCGCACAAAGAAGCGCCCGTACGGACCCGACAGCGAAATGCGGTCGCCGACCGACAGCGATTCGTGCAACCAGGTGGTGCCGGCACCGCCGGGCACCAGGCGGACGTTCAGCTCCACTTCGGCCTGTCCCGGCACGTTGGCCAGCGAGAAGGCGCGCGAGCCGATGCCCTCGGGCAGTTCGACGTTCACGTACTGGCCGGCCTGGAAATGGATTGGCTCGTCGGTCTCGATGAAGATGCCGCGGATGGTCGGCGTCAGTTGCTCGATGCGGCTGACGGTGCCGGGGAAATCGCGCACCGGAATCGACTCGGCGTCGGGTTCCTCGTCGATGTCGGCCTCGATCGTGACGTCGCTCACCAGCGTCGCGCAGCAGGCCAGGGTCTTGCCTTCGTCCCGCTCGAAGTCCATCAGTGCGAAGCTCGACGCCTCGCCATGCTCGACCTCGCCCTCCAGCACGTCGACCTTGCAGGTGGCGCACAGGCCATGGCAACAGGCGTGGGGCAGCCAGATGCCGGCGCGCAGCGCCGCGTCGAGAATGGTCTGGTCGTCCTCGACCTCGATCGTCTGACCGAGGGGTTCGATGGTCAGCTCGTAGCTCATGGGGTTTCTCCGTCGGTTGCCGTCGGGCGCACCGGCCCGACCCGGTGCCCATCGGGCACGCGGGCGGGCGCTGCGCGGTTCGGGTCGCTCAGCTGCAGGTGCCGCCGATACCGGTCAGGCCGGGCGTACGAAAGCGAATCACGGCCTTGTGGCCGAGACCGTTGTCGGCCAGCGACTTGTCGAGCTGCGGTTGGAAGGGCTGGCCGGAGCGCAGCCACTCGACCTTGGCCCAATCGATCTCGGCAAAGTCCGGGTGGTAGCCGTAGGCGCCGGGCAGCACGTCTTCGATCAGCGCCTGGAACGGAAAGTCCGGCGGCAGCAGGAAGGCGAACGGCGCACAGAACATCAGGTGGTCTTCCCAGCCGACGAACAACAACTGGTTTCCGTGAAAGTTTTCGAGCCGGTCGGCCGACTCGAAGCGATATTCCTTGATGGCAGCGACAGCCATGGATGTCTCCTATCTATCGTCGTGGCGGGTCCCGTCGCCGGGACCCGCGGCCGGGTTCATTCGTTGCTGGTGGCCATGCCGCGCCACTTGGCGAAGTTCTTCTGGTCTTCGGAACCGTCGAAGTCGAGGTTGTCGCGGCCGGCCTGGATGTTGTAGTACTCGAGCACCTTGCTGACGGGGTCGAAGCCCTCGACGGTCGGGTCGGTACCATCCGGGAAGCAGTTGCCCTGGTAGATCTGGTTGGCCGGCAGCCACGATTGCTTGAACTTCTCGGGCTCGTTCTCGAAGATCTCCTTGCAGCCGTCGGAGCAGAAGTGGAACTTCTCGCCCTGGTAGTCCACCTCGCGGTAGCAGATCTTGGTCGGGTCGCCCGGCTCGGTGAACACCATCGGGATCTGGCAGGTCTGGCACAGCTGGGGCAGCGTCTTGTTGTAGAAGCGGTTGCCCTGCTCGGCCTGCTCGCGCCAGTAGTCGAGCCGCGGCCGGTAGTACTTGTCGAAGCTGTCCGGGTATTTGCTCGACAGCCAGTCGAGCTCGTCTTCGGTCGGCGACCAGGTGTGGAAGTCGGCGATCGCCCCGTACTGGTAGAAGGTGGCCCAGGCCTGGTGGGAGATGTGGTCCTTGTCGAAGCTGATCTGGTCGAGCCACTTGGGCGGACGGATGCCGTAGCGGGACAGGTCCTTGAAGAGCGCGCCGCCGTTTTGCTCGAAGTACACTTCCCAGGCTTCCTTCCAGCTCATGATCCGCTTCGGCAGCATGTAGTCCATCATCATGCCGACCAGGGTCAGCACGCGATAGCCGCGCCAGGTCCACTTGTCGATCCAGCGTTGGACGATCGGTACGTTGTCCGGGTCCTGCTCGAGGATGAACTTGATGATCTCCAGCCCCAGCGTCATGTGGCGGGCTTCGTCGGACTGGGCCGAGAAGCCGAAGGTCATCGTGCCCATGTCGCCGTTGTAGGCCGCGCCCGAGACGAAGGGCACGAACAGCAGGTTGGTCAGCACGTACTCGAACGAGAAACCGATCGCCACCATGAACTCGAACGGTCCGGCGGTGACCGCATCGTCGAAGAACGAGCGGGGCACCGACAGGTACCAGACCCGCTGCAGCATGTGGGCCGGATCGTGGAAGCCGTTGTAGTACTTGTTGTAGTTCGACAGCGAATGGATCTGGGTCTGGGCGTGGCGCAGTTCGTCGAGCGCCTGCATCAGGCAGGCCACGCGCGGACCGGAGCCGGGGAAGGCGCGGCCGGCGTGGGTGAAGCCGCGGTGCGCCATGTACTCGAGCGGGCTGATGCCGGTCAGGAACAGCTTGATGGCGTTGAGGTAGCGCGCATCGGTGACGTTGAGATGGCCGTTGTTCTGGGCATAGGCGTCGATGATGGCGTAGAGCTTGCGCTCCTTCTCGGCCTGGTACTTCCAGTACGAATCCATCGTCAGCCGGAACGGGTCTTCCCACTTGTCCCAGTCGTGGATCTTGATGCCCTCGTAGGCCACGTAGGGAAAGACGTCCTCCCGCTTCTGGTAGGTGGTCTCCCAATCGAGGCCACGGGTCATGTGGCGGTACTTTTCCTTCAGGCCCAGCTTCTTGCCGGACGAAGTCTTCATGTCCATGGATCGCGTCTCCCCGCCCTCAGGCGTTCCAGTACAGTTTCATTTCGTCGTCGGTCTCGTCGAGGTGGCCCGACAGCGAGATCAGATTGATCTGCAGTTCCTGCAGATCGAACTCCCGGCCGAGCAGTTCCTCGATGGTCTCGCGCCGCACCACCAGCGAATCCTCGGCGTCGATCTTGACCATCGCCGGCTGCTGATTGACCACCGCATGCGGGTTGTCGGCGACGATCGCCTCGATGATCGGACGGGTGTCCTCGTTGGCCTGCAAGGCGATGAATACGGTCGACATGGCGTGCTCCTCAGACCTTGACGCCGGCTTTCGCCAGACGCGCATTGAATTGTTCGACTTGCTCCGCGATCAACGCGTCGGCCTTGTCGCCGACCGCGATCTGGGCGACCGGCTGCAGCGCTGCAGCGGCGCGATCACGCCAGTGGCCGACCCACTTCTCGATCAGCGCGCGGTTCTCGGGCGACTCGGTGGCGGCGGTCTTGACGGTGGCGTCCGCCCAGCGGCGGGTCTCCTTGAACCAGTCGGTCATGAACTGGGTGGTCAGCGCGATCGGCGTACCCCCTTCGGCGGCGAAGACACCGTTGACGATGGTGTCGAAGACCAGCGGATACAGCAGCCCGTCGAGCGCCACATCCTGGGCGATGAACAGCTCGAACGGATCCTTCAGCACGAAGGTGTCCTCGACGTAGCGGCGCAGTCCCTGCCAGGCGTCATCGGCAAGCCACGACTCCTTGGCCTTGTCGAGGGTCTCTTCGGCGCCCAGCAGCAGGCCGATCCGGGTCAGGTACTGGGCGATCGCCAGATGATCCATGGCCTGGAAGATGAAGGGCTGGGTGAAGGCGGTGCCATAGCCGTAGGCGCACACCGACGCGCCGTTCAGGTTGGCGCCCCAGGCCACATGGCGCAACGGCAGCAGCAGCGCGATGGCCCTATCCCGCAATCCGGCGTCGAGGTTCGCGACCAGGCCGTGATTCTCGACGAAGCCCAGATTGGCCTCGGCCGCGTCCTGCTGCTTGGCGCGGGCCAGCGTATAGGCACCATAGTAGAACTGGCGCGGGTCCTTGAAGGCATACCAGTCCGACATCACGATCCGGGTGCGCGCGGTGTCGAAGATCTCGTGATCCGGATCCCAGGTCGGCCGGTAATGGAAGTTCGCCGTCGACTGGATGTCGTAGGTGCCCTCCTGGTAGCGCGACGCCGGCTTGTCGCCGAACCGCCGTGCGACCGGATCGTAGGTCTGTCGCAGCGGCTGAATCGAAACCGTCCGCAGGTCCATTTGCATGCTGTCTCCTCCTCTAGTGATCAATCCTGCCCGTGGGGCGTGTCCAGGCGCGAGGCTTCGCGCAGCGTCCAGGCCATCTCCTCGTCGGATGCCGGCCGCGGCGGCAAAGTCGCCACCCGGTTGGTCTCGCAAAATTCGGCGAAGGCCGCTTCCGGCAGCAGCATCTCGACGTAGAGCTCCGGTTCGCCGATCGCGAACTCGAACTCCACCAGTCCGTTCGGTCGCCGCTCGAGCACGCGCACGAACTTGCGATTGACGTCGATCTCAGTCGGCTTCATCCGGCCTCTCTCCGATTTGATGAGCCTTTCGGCCCCGGTGAGCAAGTCGTTTCAAGCGCCGTGCCAACATTCGGAAGTTGCTCATTTTCCTAGAAGATTTTTCATTTTTCTCGAGATTCGATCGATAAGAGCCATTGATGGCTCCATCAATTGATCAAATGGCCACCTCGCCTTGTGCAAATGCTCAAGCCCGTTTTGCGCCCTGCAACATCGAGACACCCGACACGATGAAAAACGCCGGTCCGACAGGGCCGGACCGGCGCGAAGTCACCGCGGCACCCGGCCGCGGAGAGGAGAAACCGTCTTCAACATGTCGCCATCGACCGTTGGCGGAAAGCCGAGGGCCGGTCACCGCAACCGCGACGATGCCCGTAGGGATGGGATCTCGGATACGTCGTCAGCACACGCCGCCAGGCGGCTGACCGTCCGCCGCGGGGGCCGGCGAAATGCACTTGCGCATCTGGCCGACCACGCGGATCTTCAGATCGCTCCTTGGATAGACCTTGCACGCCAACACGATGCCCGCGGCTTCCTCGTCCTCGGAGACGCAGGCCCGGCTCATCCGGCGGGTGGTAAAACAGCCGTGCTGCACGTGGATCTTGCAAACGCCGCAGCCGCCGCCGCGGCAACCGACCGGGATGCCCTTGCGCCCCAGTATCTCCATGCCACGCAGGACGTTCTGATCTTCGGCACAGGCAAACGCCTCGCCGGTGTCGTCGAGAGTCACCTCGAATTTTCGGCCCATGTCTCCTCCGTGGTGCCAGCGGACCGGGTTGGTGCCCAGTCTGTGTGCGTTCTACCGTTCAGCGGGTGCACTTGTCTAAAATCTCGAGATTTTATATGATGCTACGTGATTTTAGTCTAGCACGCCCGGGACGCGTATGGGTTCGCGCAACAACGTGAAGCACACGTCCAGATCCGCGCCCGGCGCGTGCTATAAGTGATCAACCAAGCGCCAGCACGAAAGAGCAGCAACAGATAGGCGCACCCCCACAGGAGGAGACGTGTCGGGGATTCAGTATCCGGAGGATTCTGACCTGCTCAAGCTGGTCCGCTTCT
>JAGRFZ010000027.1 GCA_020445785.1 Rhodocyclaceae bacterium | reverse complement strand
GGCTCCGCCACCACCGCCTTGCGCGAATCGTCCAGCCCGCCGTCGAACCACTTCAGCACCAGGTCGTGCTGGATCACCGAGCCGGTCGGCGAAAGCTTGCCCGAGCACACGTAGAAGCGGCCGTCCGGGCTGATGTTGACGCCATGCGGGTTCTTCGGAATGGGTACGTAGCAGGTCAGGGCGGTCTTCGGATCGGCGTTGGCCGCGCGGGTGCCGTCGACCACCGGCACCTGCGAGTCGCCATAGGTCTTGAAGCGGCCGTCCTTGACCGCCTGCTCGATCCGCGCGACGTGGAAGAACAGGCAGGCGTCACGCTCGGCCGACATCATGTTCTGGTACTTCACCGCCATCTCGGTGTTGTACTGGTTGGTGGCGGCCAGCTTGCCGTCGTAGGAGCTGGCGACGAGGTCGCAGTTGCCGTCGATCAGCACCTGCCAGCGAACGTCCATGGTGTCGGCGTCGATGCAGGTGAACAGTGAGCGGTATTGGTCGCCGGCGTCGAGGTCGCGGCCGTCGTTGGGCAGCGGAATCGAGAACTCGGCCCCGCAGAACACCCGGGTGGTGTGGTTGATCGACGCGTCCACCGGGTCGCGCTTGTCCGGGAAGGTGCCGTGGAAGCCCTGGATGTTCGGGATCTCGGTGATCCGGTCGCATTCCATCGTGTCGAGGCGGATGCGGGCGAGGCGGCCGTGGATCTTGTCGTTGACGAAGGCGTAGCGGCCGTCGTAGGTGCCGTCGGTGTACGACTGGTGCACGTGGTGGGTGTCGCCGGTGACGTATTTCGGCCGGCCGTCGGGTCGCGTGCCGAGCACCGCCTTCGACTCGTTGGTGACCCCCCAGCCGACCAGGCAATCCTGGTTGAACACCGGAATGGTCTTCAGCAGCCGGCCGGACGGCAGGCCGTAGATGCGTACATCGCCGTTGTGACCGCCGCTGCAGAAATCGTAGTAGGCGTCGAGCTCGCCCGGCGGCACTTCCACCGAGCCATGGGGTGCGGCAGGCGCTGCGGAGCTGGCCGGCGCTGCAACCGGTGTCGCCGCGGGTTCCTGCCGGCAGCCGGTCAGCCCGCCGGCGATGCCGGCACCGGCTAATCCGGTGAGGGCGGCAGAATTGAGAAAACGTCGGCGCTGCAGATCGGGATGCGCGTCGTCGTGGTTGTGCTCATCGTGACTCATCTGGCGTCCTCCTTCGGATGTGGACGGAACGATTCGAATCAGCGGGCGGGCCCAGCTTCGGGTCGCTCGGCGGGTGCGGCATGGCGGCAATCTACCCAGATGCACCCGGAATGGAATTGACTTCCGGCAAGGAAATCCGGCGGCGGCCCGCTCTCGCCCGTGGCCGGCCCGGATGCGGGTGACGGTGCATTTCGGCGCGGGTGCATGGAAAATGGCGTTTCGTCTGCAACGCGACGAAGCGCGCCATCGGGGCGGGCGGTTCGTGGCACTGGAGGAGCGGGATGTCGGAGGAACGGGACAAGGCACGGGAGGAGTTCGAAGCCCAGATGCATGCCGAGATGAGCGATCGTCTCGACGAGGAACTGGAGATGGAAATCGACGACGCGCGGATGGACGAGATGCTGGCGTCGGCGGGCGTCGCGATCCCCGCGCCGGAGGACATGGACCCGCGCCTCTATTTCCGCGAGCTGCTTCGTCTGCAGGGCGAACTGGTCAAGCTGCAGGACTGGGTGGTGCACAAGAAGCTCAAGCTGGTGGTGCTGTTCGAGGGCCGAGACGCGGCCGGCAAGGGCGGCGTCATCAACCGCATCACCCAGCGCCTGAATCCGCGGGTCTGCCATGTGGCCGCCTTGCCGGCGCCGACCGAGCGCGAGAAGACCCAGTGGTATTTCCAGCGCTACGTCGCCCATCTGCCGGCCGGTGGCGAGATCGTGCTGTTCGACCGCAGCTGGTACAACCGCGCCGGCGTGGAAAAGGTGATGGGATTCTGCACCCACACGGAATACGAGGAGTTCTTCCGCAGCGTGACCGAGTTCGAGAAAATGCTGGTGCGCTCGGGCATCATCCTCGTCAAGTACTGGTTTTCGATGACCGACGAAGAGCAGCACCGCCGCTTCCTGATGCGCATCCACGATCCGCTGAAGCAGTGGAAGCTGTCGCCGATGGACATGGAATCCCGCCGCCGCTGGGAGGCCTACACCAAGGCCAAGGAAGTGATGATCGAGCGTTCCCACATCCCCGAGGCGCCGTGGTGGGTGGTGGAAGGCGTGCAGAAGAAGCGCGCGCGCCTGAACTGCATCGCCCATCTGCTCTCCCAGGTGCCCTACGGCGAAATCTCCAACCCGCCGGTCGAGTTGCCGCAGCGTGAGTTCCACCCCAACTACATCCGCCTGCCGATTCCGGATTCGATGATCGTGCCGCGGCGATACTGATCGCGCCACGGCCGGGGCGCTCACCCGGGGCGGTGGCAAGGTGGCGACGGGCGTCGCCCGCGTCATTTCGCTGAAACCCGAGCGCAACGCCACCGCAATGCGCCGGCCGCAAGCTGTGCTCCGCCTTCGACGGAGCCGCCATGCGCGTCCTGCAGCTTTCCGACGTCTATTTCCCCCGCATCAACGGGGTGTCCACCTCGATCGACACGTTTCGCCGACGCTTGCGCGAACAGGACATCGATCCGGTGCTGGTGGCGCCGCGCTATTTCGGGGAGCCGGACGCAGAAGGTGTCGTCCGGGTCACCGGTCGCACGGTGCCGGGCGATCCCGAGGACCGCTTGATGCGCCTGCGGGAGACCATCGCCCGTGCCGCCCCGATCGCCGCAAGCGGCGTCGGCCTGATCCACGTGCAGACACCCTTCGTCGCACACCTGGCGGGCCGCCGCCTTGCCCGCAAGCTGGGACTGCCGCTGGTGGTGAGCTATCACACCTTGTTCGAGGAGTATTTCCACCACTACGTCCGCGGCGTGCCCCGGGCACTTACCGCCCGCATTGCGCGCGCCATCTCGCGTCATCAATGCGCGCAGGCCGAGTGCGTGATCGCGCCTTCGCGGCAGATGCGCGACCGGCTGTTGTCCTACGGCGTGACACGGCCGATCGAGGTGCTGCCGACCGGCATCGAATGCACGGACTTCGCCATGGGCGACGGCGAGCGTTTCCGGCGCGACCACGGCATTGCGCCGGATCGGCCGGTGGCTCTGACGGTCAGCCGTCTGGCCTTCGAGAAGAACATCGAAATGCTGGTGGACGCGACCGTCCATGCCCGTCGCATCCGTCCCGACATGTTGCTGCTGGTGGCCGGCCATGGTCCGGCCGAAGACGCGCTGAAGCATCAGGTGGAACGGCTCGGCTTGGCGGAATCGGTGCGCTTCGTCGGCTACCTCGATCGGCTGCGGGTGTTGCCGGACTGCTATGCCGCCGCCGATCTGTTCGTGTTCGCTTCGCGAACCGAGACCCAGGGCCTGGTGCTGCTCGAAGCGATGGCCGCCGGCACGCCGGTGCTGGCGCTGCCGAGCATGGGCGCCCGCTCGATCCTGGCCGGCGGACGCGGCTGCCTGGGCGCGCCCGACGATGCCGCCGGCTTCGGACGGCTGGTCGGCGACCTGCTGGAGCACCCGCAGCACCTGGCGGAAATGTCGGTCGCGGCGCGGCGCGCGGCGGCGGACTGGTCGGCATCGGCAATGGCCGGGCGGCTCGCCGATCTGTACCGGCGGGTCGCCGCGGGCCCACGCTGCAATCCATCCCGGAGAGAACATTGGAAAGCCCGTACAAGGGGAAGACCGGTCTGAGACGACTGGTCAATGCGCTGCGCTATTCACTGGACGGCCTGCGCGCCGCCTATCGATGCGAGGAGGCCTTCCGCCAGGAGGTGTGGCTGGCTGCCGTGCTGTTGCCGACCGCGCTGCTGGTGGACGTCAATCCCCACTGGAAGGCGTTGATGATCGCCTCTGTGCTGCTCCTGATCATCGTCGAATTGCTGAACTCCGCGGTCGAGGCTACCGTCGATCGGGTCTCGCTGGACGACCACAGGCTCGCCAAGCGGGCGAAGGACATCGGCAGCGCGGCGGTGTTGGTGGCGATCGGAAATCTCACCGTGGTTTGGACCTTCGGCCTGACCGCGGTCCTTTTCACGAAGCCGTAACGCCGTCGTCATCGTCCTGACCCGGTGGGTGCCGAGACTGGGGCGTCATGGGACGCACATCACCGAGCACTCTCCGTTCCAGCGCCGCGATGCCGTTGCGCGTGGCGCTGGTCACCGAAACCTATCCACCCGAGGTGAATGGCGTCGCCATGACGCTGGGCCGCATGGTCTCGGGGCTGCGCAAGCGCGGGCATCATGTCCAGCTCATACGGCCACGCCAGCATGTCGGCGACCGCGCGGCGCACGGTCGCCAGTTCGAGGAAGTGCTGTTGCGCGGACTGCCGATTCCCGGCTACGCCGGCCTGCACTTCGGCCTGCCCGCGGCCGGCGCGCTGGCTCGGTTGTGGCGGGCCGAGCGACCGGATGTGGTGCATGTGGCCACCGAAGGACCGCTCGGCTGGTCGGCGATGCGCGCCGCAACTCGGCTCGGCCTGCCTCTGTGTTCCGACTTTCACACCAACTTCGATCACTACAGCCGGCACTACGGCCTGGGTTGGCTCGATCGGGCGGTCGGCGCCTACCTGCGCCGCTTCCACAATCGCGGCGCGGCCACCTTCGCGCCCTCCCGCGAGCTGGCGGCGCGGCTCGCCCACGAGGGCTATCGTGGCGTCGACGTGATCGCCCGCGGCGTCGATTGCGAGCTGTTCTCGCCGGCGCGGCGCAATGCCGAACTGCGCCATCGCTGGGGCGTGGCGGCCGCTTCCCCGGTGGTGCTGTCGGTGGGCCGTCTGGCGCCGGAGAAAAACCTGCCGCTGTTGCTGCAGGCCTTCGATGCCTTCGCCGAACGGCGGCCCGATGCGCGCCTGGTGCTGGTGGGCGACGGGCCGATGCGCAAGCGGCTGGAACGCGAGCGGCCGGACGTGGTGTTCGCCGGGCTGCGCCGCGGTGTGGATCTGGCTACCCACTACGCCAGCGGTGACATCTTCCTGTTTCCGAGTCAGACCGAAACCTACGGCAACGTCACGCTGGAGGCGATGGCGAGTGGGCTGGCGGTGGTCGCGTTCGACTATGCGGCTGCCGGCGAACTGATCCGACCGGGGCAGAACGGTCTGCTGGCGCCCTTCGGCAATGCCCCGGAATGGATCCGACAGTGCCTTCGCGTGGCGGACGACATCCCGTCGGTCGCCGAACTCGGCCGGGCGGCCCGGGTGTCCGCCATGCGCCAGGACTGGGCCAGGATCCACGATGCCTTCGCCGCCGCATTGGCGGCGGTGGCGCGTCGGCCATCGGCGCAGGCCGGCGCTGCGGTGTTGCCGCTCGACGGGGCGATGGGCGACCGACGCGGCCGGACGCCCCGCAGCGACGGCAGTGCCTTGCCGTGAGCGAGGGGGCTGGACGATGAAACGGGTACGTGCGGTCTTCGTTTCCGACATCCATCTCGGTACGCGCGCCTGCCAGGCCGAACACCTGCTGGATTTTCTGCGGGCCTACCCGTCGGAGCGGCTGTTCCTGATCGGCGACATCGTCGACTTCTGGGCGATGAGCCGCAGCGTGCACTGGGCGCCGGCCCACAATACGGTCGTGCAGAAGATCCTGCGTCGCGCCCGCGGTGGCGACCTGGTGGTGTTCGTGCCCGGCAACCACGACGAGATTCTGCGCGAGCATGTCGGCACCGTGTTCGGCGACATCCGCGTCGAGCGCGAGTGGGTGCACCAGGCGGCCGACGGCCGGCGCTACCTGCTGGTGCATGGCGACGAGTTCGATCAGGTGACCCTGCACCACCGCTGGGTCGCGGTGCTGGGCGACATTGCCTACAACCTGTTGGTGCGGATCAACCATTGGCTCTCCCGCGTGCGGCGGTGGCTGCACGTGCCGGGCTACTGGTCGCTCGCCGGCTACGCCAAGCGCAAGGTCAAGAGCGCCGTCGGCTTCATCTTCGACTTCGAGGCGTCGGTGGCGCGGGCGACTCGCCAGCGGGGGCTCGACGGTGTGATCTGCGGGCACATCCACTGGGCCGCCGACCGCGACATCGACGGCGTGCGCTACCTCAATTGCGGCGACTGGGTGGATAGCTGCAGCGCCATCGTCGAGCACTTCGACGGTCGCCTCGAGGTCGTTTGCTGGCACGCGGGCGCCATCACCGCCGCCCCGGCGCCGCTGCCCGCCGAGCCGGCTGTTGCGGTGCAGGAGGGCGTTGCGCCGCTGCCGGTGACGCGCTGCGAGGATTGATTTTCGCCGCGGCCGGGTCGAGGATGGCGGCATATCCGCTTGGATCGACCGTGTATGCCGTCGGCGATCGCGAAGCGGCCTTTGCCTGCGGGAGGGTGCCATGGCCAGAAGAACACGCGTGAGCTTCGCCAGCTTCAATCTCTACAACCTGAATCTGCCCGGCAAGGGCATTTATTCGGATCGCGACGGCTGGAGCGACGCCCAGTTTGCGGCGAAGCGCGAATGGAGCGCACGCATGATCCGCGAACTCGATGCCGACGTCTGGGGATTCCAGGAGCTATGGAGCGGCGCGGCGCTGACGGCCGTATTCGAAGCCGCCGGGCTCAGCGATCGCTACCGCTTGTTGGTGCCACCGGGGCATCGTGGCACCAGTATCGTCTGTGCCGCCGCGGTGAACCGGGACATCCTGGTCGGCGAGCCGGAATGGGTCAGCGCCTTTCCCCCCGAATTCAAGCTCGACAGCGGCGGTGACGACCCGCAGACCCCGGATATCGCGGTGCGGGTGAGCGGCTTCTCGCGGCCGCTCTTGCGTTTTCACATCAAGCCGCGCAGCCGCGGCAAGGTGATCACCGTGTATGTCGCGCACCTGAAGTCCAAGTCGCCATCCCGCCTCTACCGCGAGGACTGGTACAAGGCGAATCCCGACTGCTACAAGCACCACGCCATCGCGCTCGGCAGCGCCGTCGCGACGATCCGCCGCACCGCCGAGGCGGCGGCCCTGCGGATGATGCTGACCGCCGACATGAAGGACACCGACACCCCGGTGGTCGTGCTCGGCGACCTCAACGACGCCACCCAGAGCAACACCCTCAACATCGTCACCGGCCAGCCCAACTACCTGATGAGCGGGCTGGACAAGGGCGGCAGCGACGACGCCCTGTACACCGTGGGCATGCTGCAGCAGTACCGCAGCTTCCGTGACGTGTATTACACCCACATCCACCAGAACGTGCGTGAATCGCTGGATCACATCCTGGTCTCCCAGGAGTTCTACGACAACTCGCGCAAGCGGTTGTGGGCCTTCAAAGGCATGGATCTCTACAACGACCACCTCAATACCGATGACCACAAGGCCGACGGCACCGGCGACCACGGCATTTGCCGGGCGGTGTTCGAGTACCGCCCGGCGAAGGATTGAGGCCGATCAGAAAACGTCCGCCAGTTCCGGATCGGTGCCGATCATGCCGTTCAACTGGATCATCCGCACCACTTCGTCGTCCATCTCGGAGCGGTCGATATGGCGGTCGTCGTTCCACGCCATGTCGAGAATCAGGCGCGACAGGCGGCGGGAAGAATCGGCAATGGAATCGCGGCTGGTGATAAAGGTCATGTTCATGATCGTCTCCCGATGGGGTTTGGGGGCGCCGCTCGGACCGCACCGTCTGGTGCGATTCCGTCGGCTTCTGACCATGGGTTGCGTGGAAGGGGCGGGGCGGTTCTGGCGCCTTGCGGGGTGTCGAGAACTATTTGGCAGGGAGCGGCGCGGGCGGAACTACGCGAAACCGGCGAGAAGCGATTGCTGCCGCCAGGCCGGCGCGGCGCAGTTGAACAGCTTGGCGCCCGGCGCCAGCAGCACCAGATGATTCGCCGCGGCGATGCGCTGACGCTGGTAGCCGTCGCGAAGCACCGAGAGACAATGTTCGCGCGTGACCGGACGGCCCATGAAATGGCGAACCCCCGGTGTGAACCCGCCGCCGTTGCGCTGCCACCAGGTCGCAATCTTCTCCGCATCGGGCCACGGCACGCTCTCGTCGGGGTCCATCGCCACGTCCTCGTCGTCGGCATTTTCCGTGGGGCCAAATTCGGCCTCGTCCGGTGCATCACGTTCCAGATCGAGATAGGCGAGGTCCAGGCCGGTGATCAACGAGAATGCCTCGCCGGCTGGGCGGGCCGTTGCCGGATCCTCCATGCGCGCGATCAGCCACGGCACGTAGTGCGGATCGCCGGCGACGCCGGCGCCGATCAGTAGCGTGCGCATGTTCGCCTCTGCGTTCTGGGCGAGATCCTGCAGCAAGGCATTGGCGGTCGGTAGCTCCGACGCCATCTGGAACAGCCATAGCGCCAGGTCGTGGTGCGGGGAGTCCGACGCCGCAAATTCGGCCAACACCCGCATGGCCTCGCCCCGGTCGCCGAACTGGACCGCCGAGCGGGCCGCCCGAAAGCGGCACAGCGGATTCTCGTCTTCGAGCGCATCCAGGCACTGCGGCAGCAGGTCTTTGCGCCCACACTCGCCCGCGGCGCGCAGCGCGCGCGCCCGGAGCCGCACATCCGCATCCGTCATCGCAACGCCGAGGTGGTCGCCCGGATCCACATCGTGCATCGCGCAACAGGCGATGCCGACGCGGCGCAGGAACGGATCGTCCGCTTCGAGAAACTCGACGGCAAGCCCCGAGAGCCGCTCGGGCGCGGCCCACCCGAAGGCGGAGATGAAGCCGTTCTCGCACTCCGGCGCTGCCTGCACGACCGCGACCAGGTGATGCAAAGCTTGCCGGTCCCCGCGCTCAATGGCGCCAATCGTTGCGGCGAACAATTCGCCGATGCCTGGATCCTCTAACGCCTCAGCGCACAGTGCTTCGCCTGCCTCGCCGGCAATCGACAGTCCGTCGAGGTGTGCGGCGATGCGGTTGTCCAGACGGAGCAGTTGGTGGAGTGTGACGTGGGGGGCGACAACCTCGAATGAGCGGAGGTTGCGCAGGATGGCGGCTTCCTCTGCGTGTTGGGCAATGACGGCGGGGATGGGGTGATGGGAGGGCATGGCTTAGCCCGGAAATTTCACGATAGGGGTCGGCGGGACGGCCAAAAGGCGCTCTAATTCAGGTGTCTAGACTGGATTACGAGGTGTCCCGCCGATGCCAAAGTGTACCGCGA
>JAGRFZ010000137.1 GCA_020445785.1 Rhodocyclaceae bacterium | reverse complement strand
AGTCGATGGTTTCCACGGCACGCAGAGCGATCACCCACTCGTAGGCCCGGGCATCCCCAACCACGCCAACCGATTTCACCGGAAGAAACACGGCAAACGCCTGACTGGTGCGGTCGTAGAGGTCGGCCCGACGCAGTTCCTCGATGAAAATGGCATCGGCCTTGGCGAGCAGCTCGGCATATTCCGGTTTCACTTCGCCGAGGATGCGCACGCCCAAACCAGGACCCGGGAACGGGTGGCGATAGACCATTTCGTGAGGCAGGCCGAGGGCCACGCCGAGTTCGCGCACTTCGTCCTTGAACAGCTCTCGCAGCGGTTCGAGCAGTTTCAGGTTCAGTGTCTCGGGCAGGCCGCCGACGTTGTGGTGGCTCTTGATGGTGTGGGCCTTCTTGGTCTTGCTGCCGGCGCTTTCGATCACGTCCGGATAGATCGTGCCCTGGGCCAGCCAGCGGGCGTTCGGCCGCTTGGCGGCCTCGGTCTGGAACACTTCGACGAATTCGCGGCCGATGATCTTGCGCTTCTGTTCGGGGTCGGCGACGCCGGCCAGGTGGCCCATGAACTGCTCAGAGGCGTCCACATGGATCACCCGTACGCCGAGATTGCGGGCGAAGGTCTCCATGACCTGCTCGGCCTCGTTGAGGCGCAGAAGGCCGTTGTCGACGAACACGCAGGTGAGTTGATCGCCGATCGCACGATGGATCAGCGCCGCGGCCACCGATGAGTCCACGCCACCGGAAAGCCCCAGGATGACCTCGTCCGCACCGACCTGCTCGCGAATCCGCACAACCGCCTCGGCCACGTAGTCGGGCATGTTCCAGTCGTTGCCGCAGCCGCAGATCTCGTGCACGAAGCGGGCGATGATCTGCCTTCCCTTCAGGGTGTGGGTGACCTCGGGGTGGAATTGCACGGCATAGAAGCGCCGCTCCTCGTCGGCCATCGCCGCCACCGGACAGGCCTCGTTGCTGGCGATCACCTGGAATCCCGGCGGCATCTCGGTGACCTTGTCGCCGTGGCTCATCCACACGTCGAGCAGCCCATGGCCCTGCTCGTTGGTCCGGTCCTCGATGCCGCGGAACAGCGCCGAATGGCCGCGGGCGCGGATCTCCGCATAACCGAACTCACGCCGCCCGTCGCTCGCGACCCGTCCGCCGAGTTGCTCGGCCATGGCCTGCATGCCGTAGCAGATGCCGAGCACCGGCACGCCGAGTTCGAACACCGCCTGCGGGGCCTTCCAGTCGAGGGCCTCATAGACCGAATTCGGCCCGCCCGACAGAATCACGCCGGCGGCGCCAAAACTGCGGACGAAGTCGTCGCCCACATCGAAGGGGTGGATCTCGCAGTAGACGTGCTGCTCGCGCACCCGGCGTGCGATCAACTGGGTGACCTGGGAGCCGAAATCGAGGATCAGGATCTTGTGGTGGGACATGTCCGTGCTTCGCAAATGACGCGAGGCGGCCGCAGCCGCCTCGCATGGATGGGGCGCCCATCAGTCCACGTGGTAGTTGGGCGCTTCCTTGGTGATCTGAACGTCATGGACGTGGGATTCGCGGATGCCGGCAGCGGTGATCTGGACGAACTCGGCGCGGTCGCGCATCTCGTCCACGGTGGCGCAGCCGACATAGCCCATCGAGGCCCGCAGGCCGCCGATCAACTGGTGGATGACCGCGGTGACCGGGCCCTTGAACGGCACCCGGCCTTCGATGCCTTCCGGCACGAGCTTGTCGACATTGACTTCGCCATCCTGGAAATAGCGGTCGGCTGCGCCCTGCTGCATCGCGCCGAGCGAGCCCATGCCGCGGTAGGACTTGTAGGAGCGCCCCTGATACAGCACGGTCTCGCCCGGCGCCTCCTCGGTGCCGGCAAACAGACCTCCGAGCATCACGCAGTTGGCCCCGGCTGCCAGTGCCTTCGAGATGTCACCGGAGAAGCGGATGCCTCCGTCGGCGATCATCGGCACACCACTGCCGGCGAGTGCCCTGGAGACGTTGTCGATGGCGGTGATCTGGGGTACGCCGACACCGGCGATGATGCGCGTGGTGCAGATCGATCCCGGCCCGATGCCCACCTTGACGGCATCGGCGCCGGCATCCACCAGTGCCTTTGCGGCCACTGCGGTGGCGATGTTGCCGCCGACCACCTCAACCTGGGGAAAGTGCTTCTTGACCCAGGCGACCCGCTCGATCACGCCTTGCGAGTGCCCGTGGGCGGTATCCACGACGATTACGTCAACGCCGGCCTCGACCAGCTTCTCGGCCCGCTGTTCGGTCCCTTCGCCGACACCGATGGCGGCACCGACCCGCAGCCGACCGTGGTCGTCCTTGGCAGCGAGCGGATGCTCGTGGGACTTCTGCATGTCCTTGACGGTGACCAGGCCGCGCAATTCGAAGTTGTCGCCGATCACGAGCACGCGCTCGAGCCGGTGTTTGTGCATCAATGCCTTGGCTTCGTCCAGGCTGGCGCCTTCCCGCACCGTGACGAGGCGTTCGCGCGGGGTCATGATGGCCGCCACCGGCTGGTCGAGGTTGTCCTCGAAGCGCAGATCCCGGTTGGTGACGATACCGACGACGATGCCGTTCTCGACGACCGGCAGGCCCGAGAACTTGTTGCGGGCGGTCAGCGCCACGACCTCGCGCACCGAATCGTTCGGTGCGACCGTCATCGGGTCCTTCAGTACGCCGGATTCGAAGCGCTTGACCTTCAGCACTTCGGCGGCCTGCTGCTCCGGCGACAGGTTCTTGTGAATGATGCCGACGCCACCTTCCTGGGCGAGTGTGATCGCCAGGCGCGACTCGGTGACGGTATCCATCGCTGCCGACACCATCGGAATATTGATGCGGATGTTGCGGGTAAGCTGCGTTGCAAGCGAAACGTCGCGCGGCAGTACGTTGGAATGGGCGGGGACGAGCAGGACGTCGTCGAAGGTCAGCGCCTTCTGGCTCACTCGCATGGCTTTTTTCCTTGCAGCCAAATCCGTATTATACAGACCGTCCCCAAGACTCGGGAAAACCGCTCGATGCGACACCGTCCTTCACTCCGCCTCGCCCCGTTGCTGGCCCTCGCCGTGCTGCCGCTGCTGGCGAGCGCACAGGTCCATGTCTGGAAGGATGCCGACGGCCAGACCCACTATGCCGACGTGCCGCCACCGGGGGTCGAATCCACCGAGGTGCTGATCACGGCACCGGCCTCGTCGGCCGGTGGTCAGGCCCAGCGCAAATCGCTGGCGGAACAGGAGCAGGAGTTTCGCAAGCGACGCGCCAAACGTCAGGAGGCGGCCCAGGGGGCGGCCGACGACAAATCGCGCCAGGCAAAGATCGAGCAGCAGTGCAGCAGCGCCCGCGGACAACTCGCGGCGATCGAATCGGGGCGCCGCATGGCCCGTTACAACGCCCAGGGCGAGCCAGAATTCCTGACCGACGAACAGCGCGCGCAACACGCCACGGAATTGCGCAAGATCATCGCAGAGCGCTGCAACTAGCCGACCCCGGCGTCCGCCCGGCTCAGGCGGCGTCGTCCGCCGCCGCTTCGGCGTCGCCGCCGCCTTTCTTCATGGCCTTGCCCTGCTCCGCGCGCTTGCGACGCACTTCCTTCGGATCGGCAATCAAGGGCCGGTAGATCTCGACCCGGTCACGATCCCGAAGCAGCGCATCGAGCTTGGTCAATTTGGCGAAGATGCCCACCTTGTTGGCCTTGCCCGGCTGCAGTTCCGGATGGCGCTGCAGCAGCCCCGACGCGTCGATCGCCTGCTGCACCGTCGCCCCCTCGGCTAGCTTCAGCTTGACCACTTCCTGGCGCTTGGGCAGCGCATACACGACCTCGATGTCGATCTTGGCGTCCATGGGGTTCCTCAGGTGCTGCCGGCGTAGACGGTGCCGGCCCGCTTGACGAAGGAATCGACGAAGGTGTTTGCGATGTGGCTGAACACCGGCCCCAGCACCTTCTCCAGCAATCGGCTGGCAAACTCGTAATGGAGTTCGAATTCGATCTTGCAGGCCTTGTCGCCGAGGGCGACGAAGCGCCAAGTGCCGTCCAGATGACGAAACGGCCCTTCCTTGAGCCGAATCCGCATCAGGTTCGGGGCTTCCTTTTCGTTTTCGGTCGTGAAGTGAGTCTTGATGCCGTGGTAGTTCACGTGCAGCGTGGCGTGGGTGACCTCTTCGCTGCGCTGGTGCACGTCGGCCCCCCCGCACCAGGGCAGGAACTGGGCGTAGTCTTCACATCGATCCACCAGCTCGAACATCTGCGCCGGGGTGAACTCGATCAGTACGATTTTCTTGACTGAGGCCATTTCGCGGGCGTCGGAGGCACGCTGCTAGAATGCCGGATTCTAGCCCAAAGGGTCGCCCCGGCGCCCCCATCGATTGCACGAACGATGAGCATTCTCGACAACAAGAAGGCCTTTCACGAGTACTTCATCGAAGAGCGTTACGAGGCCGGCCTGGTACTCGAGGGCTGGGAGGTCAAGTCGATTCGCGCCGGGCGCGCCAACATCAAGGAGTCCTACATCGTCGTGCGCGACGGCGAGGTGTTCATCTTCGGCATGCACATCACGCCGCTGATCAGCGCGTCCAGCCATGTGCGTACCGATCCGACCCGCACCCGCAAGCTGTTGCTGCACGAGGCCGAAATCGCCAAGCTGATCGGCAAGGTCGAGCGCGCCGGCTATACCCTGGTGCCCCTCGATCTGCATTTCAGCCGCGGGCGCATCAAGGCTTCGATCGGTCTCGCCAAGGGCAAGAAGCAGCACGACAAGCGGGAAGTCGAAAAGAAACGCGACTGGGACCGGGAAAAAGCCCGGCTGATGCGCGAAAAGCGCTGAGCCGACGGCGCATCAAGCGGCGCGAGGATCGAATGCTTCGCGCACCGCATCGGCCAGCAGATTGGCTGCCAGCACCAGTGCGAACATCACGACGAAGGCCGCGGCGAGGGACCACCACACGGCGGGATCGCGTGCCAGTTCCATCCGCGCGGCGTTGATCATGGTACCGAAGCTGATCGTGCTCGGATCGACGCCGATGCCCACGTACGACAGCACCGCCTCGGCCAGCACCAGCGCGGAGAAATCCATCACCAGCGCAATCAGCACGATGTGCATCAGATTGGGCAGCACGTGGCGGCGCAGGATCAGGGCAGTGCCGACACCGAATGCACGCGCCGCCTGCACGTACTCGAGCTCCCGCAGCTTCAGCGTTTCGGCGCGCAGCAGGCGGCACAGGCCGGTCCAGCTGGTCATGCCGAGAATCACGCACAAGGCCAGCAGGCGCGCATCGGCACGTTCGGCCGCGGTTGCGAACCAATCCGGGTGGGTCTCGATCACGACCTGCATCATCAGCACCGCGGCCGCAATCAGCAGCACGCCGGGAATCGAGTTGATTACCGTATAGAGATATTGGATCAGGTCGTCGACCCAACCACCGAGATACCCTGCGGTGATCCCCAGTGCGACCGCGATCGGCAAGGTCACGACCGTCGTCAGCGCGCCGATGATGAGCGCGGTCCGCACACTCTTCAGGGTCAGGTAGAGCACGTCCTGGCCGACCTTGTCGGTGCCGAACACGTGGTAGCCGGAGGCCAGCATCGCCACCGCACCGACCACCGCCGCCAGCGCGACGAAGGTCCACCACCCGGCGCGGGCGGCCGAACCCGCCCCCTCCTTGTCTCGGTTCGCGGCGCCGGACCACAGGCGGCGCACGGCCACGCCCAGCGCCAAGGCCAGCACGAGACCGGCAGCAGCACCGACGCCAAGGCGCCAGGCAATGTCGCCGGCACGACCGGCAGCGGCGTCGCCCAGGTGGGCGCCACCGAAGGCCAGCCGCGGGTAGTCACGACCGACGACGCCACCGTCGCGTTCGATGTTGTCCTTGACGAAGGCGTGGCTGGCCAAAGGCGACGAATAGGTCTTCTCTGCACGTTCGTGCAGCGGTGCCAGCAGCCGGTCGAGCACACTCTCCACCTTGGCCGCATAGTGCACGCCGCCATCCGCAGCCGGCGGCAGCGCGCGGCGGAAATGCAGCGAATCGAGCACCCCCACAGCGAGGTAGAAGGCCAGCAACACCAGCGAGATGGTCGCGCTGGGGCGGCCCAACACCCGCTTCCAGGCCGCCCGCCGGAGCGTGTCGCCGCGCTGGACGATACCGGCCATGACCGCGCAGGCCAGCAGCGCGAACAGCGCCATGTCGGTCCACAACACCACCGGCTGAAAGGCGCTCATCGCATCACTCCAGCCGCACCCGCGGGTCGACCATCGTGTAGGAGATGTCGGTCAGCACCAGGCCGACGATGTAGAGCAGCGAGCCGATGAACACCATCGAGCGCACCACCGCGAAATCCTGCGCCTGAATCGCCTCGATGGTATAGCTGCCGAGGCCCGGTATGCCGAAAAAGGATTCGATCAGCAGGCTGCCCATGAACAGCAGCGGGATCACCACCACGACGCCGGTCAGGATCGGGATCATCGCGTTCTTGAGCACGTGGCGGAACAGCACCACCGGCTCCGATACACCCTTGGCCCGCGCGGTGCGCACGTAGTCCCGGCCGATCTCTTCGAGAAACAGGGTACGGTACCAGCGCGCACTGGCGCCGAGTCCGGCGAAGACGCCGATCGCCACCGGCAACACCAGGAAAGGCCAGCTTTCGAGACCGGCCACATAGCCCGAGATCGGCACCAGTTGCCATACTTTGGCCACCAGCCACTGGCCGAAGATGATGTAGAAAAGACTGGAGATCGACATCATGGCCACGCACAGCACGACCCCGACCACGTCCAAGCGGGTGGCACGAAAGAACACCAGCAGCAAGGAAAAGCTGATCGCGACGAAGAGGCCGAGAACGAAAGTCGGCACTGCGATCGCCAACGACGGCCCCATGCGCTGACCGATCTCGCGGGCGATGTCGCGGCCGTCGTCGGAAGCGCCGAAATCGAACGCGAACATGCGCGCCGATTTCCGGAAGAAAATCGTTTCGGTGAGCTTGCCCGCGCCCTCTTCCCGGGCATTGAAGAAACGCGGCAGATGGTAGCCGCGAGCGCGTTTCCAGTTGTCGATCGCCTCCGGCGTCACCCGTTTGACGCCGAGCTGCATGCGGGCGATGTCGTCCGGCGTATTGACCACGAAGAACAGCAGGAAGGTCAGCAGATTGACGCCGATCAGGATCGGAACGGCGTACACGATGCGGCGGACGAGATAGGCCCACATGGCTCAGCCGGCCTCCGCCGACAGCGCGGTGGACCGCTCGCGCCGCCGGTATTGCCGCCAGCCGGGAACCACCAGAGCCACCAACAGCAGTGTACCGACCGCCAGCGGCCAGGTCACCGGGCGATTCCACTCCCCGCGCCGCTGCGCGCGCAAGGCGCCATCGATGTCCTGGTACTTGAGAGTATTGCGCACGATCTTGCCGGGCTTGCGGTTTTCGATCCAGGCGTGCTGCAGGCTGTACACAACCTCGTAAAAACCCCAGTTCCACGGCGCGTCGTGCTGCAGGATGGCAATCATGCGGTCGATGATGCGCTGACGCTCGGGCCCGTCGCGCATCGCCTTCATGCGCTCGAAGAGCCGGTCGAACTCGGCATTGCGGTAGTTGGCCGCATTCTCCCCCTGGCTGGCGACCTTGCCTTGGGCGCCGTGCAGCAGGAAGAAGAAGTTTTCCGGATCCGGATAGTCGGCGTTCCAACCCCAGTAGAAGATCTGCGCGTTGCCGCTGCGGATCTTGTCCTGAAATCGATTGTAGTCGGTGGCGCGCACCACCAATTGCACGTCGATCTTGCGGAACTGCTTGGTCAGCCAATCCACCTCGGCCTTGCCGCCGAGGCCTGTGCCGGTGGTGTCGAGATAGATCACCAGCGGAGCGCCGGTCTTGGCATCGCGCCCTTCCGGATAGCCCGCTTCGGCCAACAGGCGCCGCGCCTCGTCCACCGACTTGCGCACTGGCCGACCGTCCTTCCAGTCATAGACATGGGGGTTGATGCCCGCTTCTCCACCACGATGCCCGAACAGCCCGGGCGGCAGTGGATGCATGGCCGCGACCCCGCGCCCGTTGCGGAAGATCGAGATAAACTCCTCCTGGTCCAGCGCGATCGAGATCGCCAGGCGCAGCTTGCGCGCGGGTTCGCCGTTGCCGCCGATCACCGGGTCGAGCATGTTGAAACCCATGTACATGACGGTAGGCGCAACCGAGGTCACCAGCTCGATCCCCTTGGCCTGCATTTCGTCGGTGATCCGCACATCGCCATCGCCGACGGTCTGCACCGCCTGGTCGAAGTTGTCGGACGAGATGCCGGAAGCGTCGTAGTAGCCCTGCAGGAACTTGTTCCAGTACGGGATGCTTTCGCGCTCCCGCGCGAACACGACCCGTTCGATCAGCGGCAAGCGGCGCCCGCAGTCCTCCAGCAGACCCGCATCACGGTCCCCCGCCTCGCCGACGCACGGGTAGCGATCGTCCCGGTAGTTGGGGTTGGCCGCCAGTTCCATGCGGCTGTTGGGGTCGTTGGCGACGAGCATGTAGGGTCCGCTGCCGACCGGCCACCAGTCGAGCGTGAAATTTCGCTCGGCCATGCCCTCGCGCGCATAGAAACGTTCCGCCTCCCACGGTACGGCGGCGAAGAACGGCATCGCCAGCCAATACAGGAACTGCGGGTAGGTGCCGGCGAGACGAATACGGTAGGTGTATCGATCCACCACTTCGACGCCCTCGAGCGGGTATTCGCGCAGATCCAGCCACCCGCCGGCAGGCACCGCCACGTCGCGCAATTGCCGGTGGAGGTCACGCAGGCCAGGCAGGTAGCCGGCGATCAGTTCGAGGATCGGCGAATGCAACTGCGGATGGGCGAGCCGCTTGATCTGGTAGACGAAGTCGTCGGCGATCACCTCGCGACTCCCATTGCGCCCGAAATCGGCAATCGTGCGCGGATCGTCCGGCATCGCGAGGCCGCCGACGAAGGCCGGATGTGGCTGAAAGCGCATGCCCTCGCGAATGCGGATGGTGTATTCGGTAGCGGCGATCGCCTCCGCCGGCGCGTCGTCCGGCAAGCTGCGCCCTTCGGCATCGATCAAGCGCACCCGCGGCATCTCGGCGGCGGCCCCCGGCTCGAGTTCGTAGGGGCGTTTGAGGTAGTGGTACTGCAGCGGCGGCTCGTAGATCTGGTAGGTGAACGTGGCCTCGTTCTCGCTGTAGGACTGCACCGGATCCAGGTGCTTCGGTCGATTGACGAAAGCCGAATACAGTACCGGCGCATCGGCACGCTCGCCCGGATAGGGGTCGTTCCAGACTTTGCCGCAGCCGGCGAGCGACGCGGCCAACAGGCAGGACGACAGGAGCCACAGCGGGGAATTCCGACGCATCGGGCGAGTGTATCGCTAGCGCGCGCAGCATGCATCCGAGGCGCGCTCGGGTGTCGTACGGGCCACGGCGCGTGCGCTGGACCGGCCGATGGGTGGCCGTCGTCCGAGGCCGACGGCCACCCGCCGTTCTCCCGGAATGGCCCGGCCCACCGCATTGGGGCCATGCCCACCACGAGACGATGGCGGACCAGCCCGCGCAAGGGCGCCTGCGCGGGCCTGGGCTTCTGTGCTTCGTGGCCCCACCGGCGAAATTTCCTGGCCGGCTATCCGCTATAATGCGCGATTCGCCGACTTGGAGAAATACAGATGGGTTTCCTGGCCGGAAAACGCATTCTGATCACGGGGTTGCTCAGCAACCGGTCGATCGCCTATGGCATCGCCAAGGCGATGCACCGCGAAGGCGCCGAGCTTGCATTCACTTACCAGAACGAGCGCTTCCGAGATCGCGTCGCGAAGATGGCCGCCGATTTCGGAACCGAGCTGGTGTTTCCTTGCGACGTCCAGGAAGATCCGCAGATCACCGAACTGTTCGAACAGC
Organism: Rhodocyclaceae bacterium; assembly: GCA_020445785.1. GTDB lineage: Bacteria > Pseudomonadota > Gammaproteobacteria > Burkholderiales > Rhodocyclaceae > Cognatazoarcus. The sequence goes on along the minus strand of JAGRFZ010000137.1, from coordinate 6,475 downwards.
TCGCGACACACTGGGACGGACTCGACAGTCTGGTGCATTCGATCGCGTTCGCGCCGACCGATGCCCTCGAGGGTGATTTCCTCGACGGTTGTTCGCGTGAGGCCTTCCGCATCTCGCAGGAAATTTCCGCCTACAGCTTCCCGGCGCTGGCCAAGGCCGCGCGGCCGATGATGAAAGGCCGCAACGGCAGCCTGCTGACGCTGTCCTATTTGGGCGCGGTCCGCACCATGCCCAACTACAACATCATGGGGCTTGCCAAGGCCAGCCTCGAAGCGTCGGTGCGCTACCTGGCGGTGTGCGTCGGCCCCGAAGGCACTCGCGCCAATGCCATCTCGGCCGGCCCGATCAAGACGTTGGCGGCATCCGGCATCGGCAGTTTCGGCAAGTTGCTGTCGTTCAACGAACGCAACGCCCCATTGCGCCGCAACGTGACGATCGACGAAGTCGGCAATGCCGCTGCTTTCCTCTGCTCCGACCTGGCGAGCGGCATCACGGGCGAGGTGATGTACGTGGACGGCGGCTTCAACACCACGGCCCTGGGCAACTCCGACCAGGGCTGACCAAGCAAGCCGTCCGGGCGGCCGCGCTGCCCGGCGGAGTGCGCCTGCCGCAAACGCCTCATGCCCGCCGAACGGCGGGCATGATTCATGGCGCAATTCTCGCCGTCACGCGTCAGGAAGCGACCGATTGCAGGGCGGCGAGATTCACTTCGACCTTATACTTTCGCTTCAATTCGGCCAGGAAGGCCTGTAGATCGCGCTCGGCCAGAATCCGCTCGTACTGGCTGCGCACCGCCTCCAGGCGCGGATCGTCGTCGGGGATTTCCGGCGTGCTCAACGCCTCGACCCGAAACACGACGAAGTCCTTGTCGCTTGCGGCGGCGCCGCCGTAGGCCGGCAATGCACTCGAGGCCGGCATCGAAAACAGCTCACGCAGCACCAACCCGTCGAGCTCATTGGAGCCCCGGGTGATCTTGGCCGCCTCGCCGAACGCCAGCTCGACCTCTTCACCAGCGCGCAACTTGGCAATCAGCTCGTGGCCCCGTTGCTCGGCCGCCTTGCTCGCGCCCTCGAGCTTGAGCTCGGCGACGATCTCCTCGCGCACTTCGTCCACCCCCTCGATCTTCTCGGGCTCGTAGGCAGTCACCCGGGCCGACACGAGCCGGCCGTTGCCGACGTCCACGGCTTCGGTATTGAGCTTGCGCTCGAGCGAGTCCGCCGAGAACAGGGCATTGACCAGGCGCACGTTGTCGAAGGGTGTCGCACTGCCGCCTTCGCGGGCGATCCAGTCGGAACTCTGCACCTCGAGCCCGAACTCCTCGGCGGCCGGGGCCAGGCTGTCGGGCTGTTCGTAGACCACGTTGGCGTAGGTTTCGGCGGCGTGGGCGAACTCACGCGCCGCCTGATCCTGGCGCAGCTCCGCAACGATCGACTCGCGCACTTCGTCCAGCGGCCTCACCTGCTCGGGCCGAATCCCGGTCACCTGAATCACGTGGAGCCCGAAGTCGCTGCGCACGACATCGCTGATGGCACCGTCGTCGAGGGCAAACACCGCATCCGAGAAGGGTGCGACCATGGCGTCTCGCGTGAAGAAGCCGAGATCCCCGCCGTTTCCGGCCGAGCCGGGATCTTCGGATTCCCGCGCGGCGACTTCGGTGAAATTCTCACCGCCGGCTGCCCGCAACTCTGCCAGGATCTTCTCTGCGCGCGCGGTCGCTTCGGCGACTTCGTCGTCGGAGGCGTCGGCGCCGAGTTCGATCAGGACATGGCGGGCACTGCGCTCCTCCTCGCGTCGATAGCGGTCGGGATGCTCCTGGTACCACGACGAGACCTGGGCGTCGTCCACCTGGATGCGCTCGATAAACTTCTCGCGGTCGAGCACCAGATAATCCACCTTGACCCGCGCGGGCAACCGGAAACGCTGTTGGTTTGCCTGGTAGTAGGCCTGTACCTGCTCGTCCTCGACCGTGACCTCACCGGCGAGTTCTTCCGCGGAAACCCGTGCCGTGGCGACCGTGCGTTCCTCGAGTTGCAGCGCCAACAGGCGGCGGGCGGTCTTGCGCGCAGCGATCGCTGAATTGCCCAATGCGGTGGTCAGCTGCTGAAACGCCACGTCGCGCCGCAACTGGGCTTCGAACGCCGCCTCCGACAGATTCTGCGAGCGCAGCACCTGCTCGTAACGACTGCGGGAGAATTGACCGTCCTGCTTGAACTCGTCGATCGAACCGATCACCTGGCGCAGTTGGTCGGCCGACACGGCAAGGCGGGAGTCGGCCGCGTAGAGGGCCAGCAGGCGCTGGTTGACCAACCCATCCAGCACGGCCCGCCGAATCTCCGGGGTATTCAATTGGGCGATGTCGATTTCGCCGCCGAACTGGGCACGGATCTGATCCTGCTGGCGGCGCAGCGCGTTCTCGAATTCGGCCGGACCGATCTTGGTGTCGCCGACCGTGGCAAGACTCGAATCGTTGCCGATACTGCCCAGATAGGACTCCACGCCGAAGAACGCGAAGGTGACGACGATCAGGCCCAGAATCACCTGAACAATTCGTCGATTGCTGCGAATTGCGTCGAACATGATCTCGATGAGGGGATTGGTGGAGAAAACAAAAAGGCGAAGCTTGCGCCTTCGCCTTCAGGATCGGTCGACGAGCATGGGAGGCAGCCCGCCGGAAGCCGGATGGCCGAACGCCCGGCACGGGGTCGGCCCTGACCCATGGTGGGTGCTGAGAGGCTCGAACTCCCGACATCCGCCTTGTAAGGGCGGCGCTCTACCAACTGAGCTAAGCACCCGCTCGAAGCCTGTCCCGAGACAGGCCAAAGCGGATTAGTTTACTGCATCCTTCAAGCCTTTGCCAGCGCGGAACTTGGGCACCTTGGCCGACCTGATCTTGATGTTGGCGCCGGTGCGCGGGTTGCGGCCGGTGCGTGCGGCGCGGTCGCCGACATAGAAGGTTCCGAAGCCGACCAGCGTGACGGTCCCGCCCTTTTTCAATGCCTTCCTGATGGTTCCGATGGCAGCATCCAGCGCTCGTCCCGCCGCCGCCTTGGAAATCTCCGCCTGATCCGCAATCTGGTCGATGAGTTCGGATTTATTCACTTATGTCCCCTCCCGTTCGGTGCACCCACCATTGGAGTCGAAAGCCAGCAACGGCGCAGCATTCCGGGCCATTTCCGGCTACGAGGAACTGCAAGCGTGTTATAGCCCGCGAATTTTGCCAATGTCAACAAGCCGCCCGGCCCTGAAACAGGCCGGCACGAAAAACCACAGGGCCGCCCGTTTTCGGGGCGGCCCTGTGCGTTCAGTGCAACGGATCGGGGAAAACCTAGTGGGCGGTCAGCCCGTTCTGACCGGGCAGTTCGTCACCGCTGCTGCCTTCCGCCGAGATCGGCGTGTCTTCCTCCGGGAGCGGTTCCGGCTCGCGCTCGAGCGCTTCGCGGAACACCTGGTCGATCCAGCGCACCGGCACGATCTCCAGCGCATCCTTGATGTTCGCCGGGATCTCCGCCAGGTCCTTGACGTTCTCTTCGGGGATCAGGGCCTTGCGAATGCCGCCCCGGACCGCGGCCAGCAGCTTCTCCTTGAGCCCACCGATCGCCAGCACCTCGCCACGCAGGGTGATCTCGCCGGTCATGGCGACGTCGCATCGGACCGGAATGCCGGTCAGTACCGAAACCAGCGCAGTACACAGGCCGATGCCGGCCGACGGCCCGTCCTTCGGAATCGCGCCTTCCGGCAAGTGGATGTGAATGTCGCTGTTCTGGTGGAAGTCGCCCTTGATGCCGAGCGTACGGGCACGCTTGCGCACCACCGACAAGGCGGCCTGGATCGACTCCTGCATGACTTCGCCGAGCTTGCCGGTGTGCACTACCTTGCCCTTGCCCGGCAGCACCACCGATTCGATCGTCAGCAACTCGCCGCCGACCTCGGTCCAGGCCAAGCCGGTGACCTGGCCCACCTGGTTCTCGCGCTCTGCCATGCCGAAGGTGTAGCGTCGCACGCCCAGGTACTTGGACAGGGATTTGGCATTGACCACGACCTTGGTACTGCGCTTCTTCAGCACCAGCCCCTTCACCACCTTGCGGCAGATCTTCGAGATCTCGCGCTCGAGCCCTCGAACGCCGGCTTCCCGCGTGTAGTAACGGATGGCGTCGCGAAGCGCGTCTTCGGTGACCGAGATCTCGCTTTCCTTGAGCCCGTTGTTCTTCAATTGCTTGGGCAGCAGGTAGCGGACCGCGATATTGACCTTTTCGTCCTCGGTGTAGCCGGACAATCGGATCACTTCCATGCGGTCGAGCAAGGGGCCCGGGATGTTCAGCGTATTCGCGGTAGCGACGAACATCACGTCCGAGAGGTCGTACTCGACCTCGACGTAGTGATCGACGAAGCTCGAGTTCTGCTCCGGATCGAGCACCTCGAGCAGGGCCGAACTGGGGTCCCCACGGAAGTCCGAGCCGAGCTTGTCCACCTCGTCGAGTAGGAACAGGGGGTTGCGCACGGCGACCTTGTTCATGTTCTGCAGGATCTTGCCCGGCATGGAGCCGATGTAGGTACGCCGATGGCCGCGAATCTCGGCCTCGTCACGCACGCCGCCGAGACTCATGCGCACGAATTTGCGGTTCGTGGCGTGGGCGATCGACTGCCCGAGCGAAGTCTTGCCGACACCCGGTGGGCCCACGAGGCACAGGATCGGGGCCTTGAGCTTATCCACGCGCTGTTGCACCGCCAGGTATTCGACGATGCGCTCCTTGACCTTTTCGAGGCCGTAATGGTCGCGATCGAGAATGCGCTCGGCCTCGGCCAGATCCTTGCTGATGCGTGACTTCTTCTTCCACGGCAACCCGGTCAGGGTCTCGATGTAGTTGCGCACGACGGTGGCCTCGGCCGACATCGGCGACATCAGCCGCAGCTTCTTCATCTCGGACTGGGCCTTGGCCGCGGCCTCCTTGGGCATCCCGGAAGAGCGGATCTTGCGCTCCATCTCTTCGAGATCGGCGCCGTCCTCGCCTTCGCCGAGTTCCTTCTGGATGGCCTTGACCTGCTCGTTGAGGTAGTACTCGCGCTGGCTCTTCTCCATCTGCCGCTTGACGCGGCCCCGGATGCGCTTCTCGACCTGCAGGATGTCGAGCTCCGTCTCCAGTTGGCCGAGCAGTCGCTCGAGACGCTCGGCGGTGTCGAACATTTCGAGCACCGCCTGTTTCTGCTCGAGCTTGAGCGGCAAGTGGGCAGCGATCGTGTCGGCCAGCCGGCCCGCATCGTCGATTCCCGACAGCGAAGTCAGGATTTCGGGCGGGATCTTCTTGTTGAGCTTGACGTACTGGTCGAATTGGGCGACGATCGCGCGGCGCATGGCCTCGGTCTCGTTGCGCTCGGCCTCCGGCACGACGATCGGCGTCGCGCTGGCGCGGAACACCGAGCCCTCGTCGACGACGTCGTCGATGCGGGCGCGCTGAACGCCTTCCACCAGCACCTTGATCGTGCCATCCGGCAACTTCAGCATCTGCAGGATGTTGGCGATACAGCCGATCTGGTACATGTCTTCGTCGGTCGGCTCGTCCTTGGCCGCGGACTTCTGCGCGACCAGCAGGATGCTCTTGCCGTCGTCCATCGCGGTCTCGAGAGCCTTGATGGACTTGGGCCTACCGACGAACAGCGGGATGACCATGTGGGGGAACACCACCACGTCCCTGAGGGGGAGGAGCGGCAACTCTACCGGTTGCTGCGTCTTGTCGAACATTTGGGTTCCTTGGTTCGAAAACACTCAGGACCCAGTTTGGGCCCGAGCTGGGGAAAACAAGTACCGCGTCCGAACGGACTGCTACTGCTTCGACCCGGCAACCCTGGGCTGATCCGTATACATCAGGATAGGCGCCGATCCCGAGGTGATGGTTCCCTCGTCGATCACCACCTTTTCCACATCGTCCATGCTCGGCAGGTCGTACATGATGTCGAGCAGAGCCGATTCGATGATCGAGCGCAAGCCGCGTGCGCCCGTCTTGCGCTGCAAGGCCTTGCGTGCAATCGCCTGCAGAGCGGCGGGACGGATTTCGAGCTCGACGCCTTCCATGCCGACCAGCTTCTGGAACTGCTTGACCAGCGCATTCTTGGGTTCGACGAGGATCTGGATCAGCGCTTCCTCGTCCAGTTCCTGCAGCGTCGCGACGACCGGCAGCCGGCCCACGAATTCGGGAATCAGGCCGAACTTGATCAGATCCTCGGGCTCGACGTTGCGCAAGGTCTCCGACACGCCGCTGGTGGATTCGATACTGCGAACCTCGGCGCCGAAGCCGATGCCGCCCCTTTCCGTGCGATTACGAATGACCTTTTCCAGCCCGTCGAACGCGCCGCCGCAGATGAACAGGATATTGGTCGTATCGACCTGCACGAAATCCTGATTGGGATGCTTGCGGCCGCCCTGCGGCGGCACCGACGCGACGGTACCCTCGATCAGCTTCAGCAGCGCCTGCTGCACGCC
>JAGRFZ010000136.1 GCA_020445785.1 Rhodocyclaceae bacterium | reverse complement strand
CCTATCGTGAAATTTCCGGGCTAGGAGACAGGATGGACCTGACCCCTCGCCTCGTGGGGCGATCAAGATGGAGGCGGATCAGATCTGAGCGGCTGACAGCATCGTGTCACGTGGCACCCGGCGGAGATTTTCTCCGGGTGTTTTCCTTGGTAACCGCCTTCGCGGAGCGTGCGATGCGGCCGCCCGGCTGCGAGACGTCGATCACCACGACATTGATCAAACCGCGTTCGCGCTCGCTGAGCAGGGCGGCCAATCGGTGTTCCAGTTCAGTCGCAGTTGCGGCCGGCTTGCCGCCGTCGGTCGGGACGGGCATGCCTCCGCGGCCGAACCAAAAAACCAGGTAGATTCCATGCCCGTCGGCGCCGGGGTCGCAGGTGTATTTGGCGATGAGTTGCTCGTCCATCGCGGTCCAGAGATCGCGGTGGGTATCGCGTTTGATCTCGATCGGTACGTTGAATCCGTCGACGCCGCCATAAGATGCACGGATGTCGGCGCGCGACTCTTCGCGGTAGCGGCCCTCGGGCGCAACCTCGATTGATTGAGCACGGAGTCGCTCGCGCAGCAGTTCGAGCAATCGGTCTCGGCAGTCGTTCTCATGTTTCGGTTCGCGCGGAGCATCGTTCCAGTAGCGCGCATAGCCGCGGAGGTCGCCGTCTCGATCGGCGCGGGCGATGTCGCTGAGGTGCTGGGTCAGCAACGATTTCAGGTCGGCAGCATGCGCTGGCGGACCGTTTCGTAGCAACTCCGCGACCGCGCTCGCCGATGGGTGTCGGTAGGTCGCCTCGCGGCGCCCCTTGCGCTGCGCTTCTTGCGCATGCCGCAGGCGGTCGTGCCAGGCGCCGAGCGTGTCATCGGTCAGCAGCGACTCGATCGATTTGAAGGCGCTCGGCGTGAGTCGGCTTGCCAGCCGGGCGAGAAGCGTGCGCACGACACCCGCCGCGAGACCCTTGCCCGAGACAAAGCCGGACTCGTGCTCGTTGCTGGGGCTCGTGTGGCGGCCGATAGCGCGTAGCAGAATGGTCAGAGCGCCTTCGGTGAGTTGCGGGAGGCCGTCGGCTTCCAATACACGGTCGGAGAAGAAGCCGGAGACCAACATGGCGCGCGATTCGCCCTTGTGCACGAAATCGACGAGCTGCCGCTCGTAGTCCCGAGGATCGAGCATCAGGCCGGCACACAGCCAGTGCGCGCGCTGGGCGAGATCCATCCCGCTGCGCGCGATCCGCTCGGCAGTCATCGCCTTCAAGTGCCGGCGGTCCGCGTGCCGAAGCGCCGCGACGAGCAAGTACTCAAGGTTACTGGCCTGAGCCCGACGGGCCCGAGTCGGGAACGCCGCGAGCAGGTCGAGCGCCGCAATTCGTGCGACGTCACGGTAGTCATCGTCGAAGGCGAGCGGATACAGGCCGGCGATGTGCTCCTTGCGCGCCCCTAGCATCGCCCTAACGTACGCCACGAGGACTTGAGCAACCAACTCTGCGCGCTCCGAAACCAGCACCGCGAACCAAGCCGGGCGCTTGTCGAAGTCATGCGTCAGGCGGAAAGCGATCAAGCGTTCCGAGACCACTTCGGGGAGTTCGCGTACGGCTTGCGGTCGATCAGCGTAGGCGGCATCCGCGCCGGCGTGGCAGGCTTCAGCGATGTAGTGATGCCGCCCCTGTTTGGCGAGGCGGACGATTTCCGCGACGGTCGGCAAGTCCTTGCGCGTCAGTGTGTTCTGGAGCCCTCGCAGCACGCACTGCGCCAGGGACTCGTCGCCGCCGAACCAGTTGCGGATCCGCTCTAATGGTTGCTCGCCCTCGGTCTCGCGGAAGCGACCGCAGTACACCATCGCGAGATCATGCAGGGTCTTCGGTGCGACGGTGCCGGCTTCCATCGCGGCGAAGTGGCGGCGCACGAAGGTCTGCCAGTTGCGGACGCGCTCGGTGGCCTCTGCCAGTCGCTCACGCTTGCGGCGCTGGTCATCGCTTCGCCAGTCGTCGATATCCGACCGCAGCCATGCAGTGACGTTGGCCGAAAGTATCGGGTGGCACGCGGCGACGGCGGTCAACTCCTCCAGCGCCTCGGGCGTATTTCCGAGTTCGTGTAGCAGGTCCTGAGCTGCGCGATTGAACACATAGTTTCGCGCATCCTCTTGCTTGAAGCGAGCGGCCCGCTCGAACTGCCAACCAACAAGTTCGACGGGGAGGCGCGCGTCCCGGATGCGCTGCTCCGCCGCAATCAGGCTGCGCACGGGATCCTCGCTGGTCGCGCAGCGCTCGAACACCAGCTCAAATAGCGCTTGGAGGGTTTTTGGTCGGTCCGCTAGCCATTGGCGAATCCGTGCCTGATCGTTCGAGCCGTTGTGATCATAATGATGCGCGTCCAGACCGATGCCGAGCCACGACCAGATTCGCTGAGTATCCGAAAGGTCGTCTGCTGCGTCGATGGCTCCAGTCAAGATCTTGCTCGCAAGCTCCCGCAGCAGGTAGTCACGCGCGCCAGCGGCTAGCGATGGCCACTTCACCGCGAATCGATCTGCGAGCACAGGCATCTGCTGCGACGTTGTGCGCTCGAATAGCGTTTGCGACCAAAACCAGTGGTAGGTTCCGATTAGGTTCTCGCGCTTGGGAGCATGGAGATGAGCGAACACCTGCTCAGGGCTCAACTGGGCGGGATAAAGGTGTTCCAGCAACAAGCCGATCAACTCGTCGTCATCGTCGGCGATGCGGCCCTGCACGACTTCTTCGAGCAACTCTAGATGCTCGCAGGCCGCGTCTCTCTGAATGTGCACGTATGCGCGTAGCGCCGACGTTCTATTGGCTGGCCAGTGACTGTCGTCACGAACAATGTCCAGGAGTGCGGGCGCTAAATGGAGCAATTTCTCGCCGTGGTAGAGAGCGTCCAGCGCGCAGTCCAGCAGTGCCTCGTCTGCGCTGGCGCGCTGCGGCGATTCGAGGATCTCGCGCAGCATCGGTGCGGAGCCCTGGTCGCCCAGCGCGCCGAACGGCGAGGATTGCCATTCGTCCGACCGAAACCATGGGTAGCGCTGCGCTTCGCGACCGAGTGCCGCGAGCAAGTGGCCTTTCTGTTCGGGTGGGAAACTGCGCGCGTCGCCGTAAAGCACGACGCCGAGCGCATCCGCGTCGACGAATTGGGCACGCCCGGTCGCGCAATGCACCGCCAGCCAAGCGTGTAGGCCGCGCAGATCGGAGACCACCCCACCATCCTCTGCACGCAGCACCGCCAAGACGCGCCCTAGAGGCAAGGCTTCATGTGCGATCCGTGACGCGATCGCGCGAGCCGCGAGAAACTCGGCGATTCGGCGGTGCGCTGGGGCGTGACGCTCGCAGTGCGAAGAGGCGGAGAACAAGCGGCTGTCCAGCGCGCGTCGATGGACGGGCTTGATCTCGAATCCTATCTCGTTCAGATCCGGATAGGCCGAGTCTGCTGAGTCGAGATCGCTCGCGAAGCCGGCGACGCCGGCCAGCAGTTGGATCGCGCAGAGTTCGCCGGCAGCACCGAGCACGGCATCGACGCTCACCGGCGCGGCGCGCTTGGCGTCGCGGTGAGCGCGATTGGGTTCCAGCGCCAATTGCCGGCAAGCGAGTTCGAAAGTCTCAGACAGGGTGTCGGGCCAGCCGTCCTTGACCGCCTTCGCGAGCATCGCGAGGTTCTGCGGGTTGCGCAACAGCGGCAAGAGACCGCGATCATTGGCTTCGGTGAGAAACGCGTCAGGCGACGGGACTCGATGAACGTCGCGCAACAAGGCTCTAATCTGCTCGTCGGTCAGTGGCTCCAGGTGGAGCACGGCCACGCGCTCGCGCGCGACACGCGATAACAGGTCGTGGTCGCTAGCGAGCCAGTCGGCCTCGCGGCACGAAAGGCGAAAGGACTGCGCGCCGATATCGATCAGCTTGCGGCGAATCGCATCGAGCGGCGTCGAATCGGTGCCGTAACTGGCCCGGATCTCGTCGAGGCCGTCGATGTAGATCGGCTTGCTCTGCCACTCGCGCTCTGGCGGCAGCGCGATGAAGTCGCGTGCCGACACCGAGGTGGCCCCGTGTGCTTCGGCTTCCGTTTCGAAGCAGGTCGTCTTGCCGGCACCGGGTTCGCCGAGCAGGACGTATGCCGCGCGGTCGCGAAGCGCCCCTAGTGGGATTCCGGCTCTATGCTCGCCGTTGGGAAGCACTTCGGTGCAGGTGCGTGGCAGCCGGTTCATTCCGTGCCTTTCAGCCAGTGACTGGCCGGCTGCGAAAGAAACTCAACCAGCGAAATGCCGTCTGCCCCAACGATAAGTCGGTGGCTGCTAGGGTATTGGCTGCAGAATGTCGCGCAAAATGCATGGGGCAGGCCTATTCTAGCGCCTCGTCTGTGGCCGTTCTGCTTTCCTCCCCACAAGATGTATGATTCGCCGGCCGCCCATCTGCGTCGTGCGGCAGGTGTCGGCCGCATCGCCGGCATTGAATTTCGTCAGGCTGGCCGGCAGCTCCGGCCGATCAGTTCGCATAGCGCGTGCGGCGAGTATCGGAGTGGAGCTGACGCTCCAGTGGCAGGTCGCCGGTATTCGCGAACTACCGCTCCTGGCCGCGCCGAGACAGCGGGCAGTTCAATTTGGTCGCCGCAGAGCGGTCACCCAGGGCCAAAGGGCGGAGGGAAGAACTGACCGGATCACCGAGGGCGAGTGAGGCCGCGGTGGGCCTACCGGCGCCCCGGCCCCTTCATCGAGACTCGGTCCGCTCAGACGACCCGGCGAAAACGCCGTCGACCTGAACATCATGGGCCGGTGAGCGCGGCTGCGCGGCTGCGGGGCTGCGGGGCCGCGGGGCCGCGGGGCCGCTCGCAAACTCGCGTACCACCCCTCGATTCAGCCCGAATTGCCACCGCGACCGATCGACGCCTTCGAAACCCGAGCGGGTGTTCCGACACCCGGTCGTTGCCAAGATCGCACACGACCCCGTGCTTCTGCTGTCAGGCCGTGCCACCCACCGTCAACTCGTCGATCCGCAGCGTCGGCTGGCCGACGCCGACCGGGACGCTCTGGCCGTCCTTGCCGCAAGTGCCGACGCCGGGATCGAGTGCCATGTCGTTTCCGATCATCGCAACCCGGGTCAGGGCGTCGGGGCCGTTGCCGATCAGGGTGGCGCCCTTGACCGGGCGGGTGACCTTGCCGTTCTCGATGAGGTAGGCCTCAGCGGTCGAGAAGACGAACTTGCCGGAGGTGATGTCCACCTGGCCGCCGCCGAAATTGACCGCGTACAGCCCTTTGTCGACCGATGCGATGATCTCTTCCGGCGGGGTGTCGCCGTTCAGCATGTAGGTGTTGGTCATGCGTGGCAGCGGCAGATGGGCGAAGGACTCGCGCCGGCCGTTGCCGGTGGGTTGCATGCCCATCAGGCGCGCGTTGAGGGAATCCTGCATGTAGTTGGCGAGGATGCCGTCTTCGATCAGCACGGTGCGGTTGGTGGGGTTGCCCTCGTCGTCGATCGACAGCGAGCCGCGGCGGTCCGGAATGGTGCCGTCGTCGACCACGGTCACGCCGCGCGCGGCCACCTGCTGGCCGATGCGTCCCGAGAAGGCGGAACTGCCCTTGCGATTGAAATCACCCTCGAGGCCATGGCCGATCGCCTCGTGCAACAGGATGCCCGGCCAGCCGGGGCCCAGCACGACGGTCATGGTGCCCGCCGGTGCCGGTGCCGCGGAAAGATTGACGCGGGCCTGGTGCACGGCGGCGCGCGCATACTCGCGCAGGCGATCGTCGTCGAAATGGGCGTAGTCGAAGCGGCCGCCTCCGCCTGAGCTGCCCTGCTCGCGACGGCCGTGTTCCTCCATGATGACCGACACCGAGACCCGCACCAGCGGGCGCACGTCGGCCGCCATGTGGCCGTCGCTGCGGGCGACCATGACCACTTCCCAGCTGCCCGCGACGTGGGCCATGACCTGCGCCACGCGCGGATCCTCGGCCCGCGCAAAGCGCTCGAGGCGCTCCAGCAGGTTGACCTTTTCTGCGGCATCGAGGGAGGCGGTCGGATCCTCGCTGCGGTAGAGGCGCGGCCCGAGGCGGGGCGAGCCGATCGCCACCGACTGGTTGCCGCCGACCGCGCCGATGGCCCGCGTCGCCTCCGCTGCCGACAGCAGCGCCGGCACCCCGATGTCGTCGGAGTAGGCGAAAGCGGTCTTCTCGCCCGAGATCGCGCGCACCCCGACGCCCTGCTCGATGTTGAAACTACCGGCCTTGACGATGCCCTCTTCCAAGCTCCAGGCCTCACCACGGTGGTACTGGAAATAGAGGTCGGCGTAGTCGAGGTCGTGCCGATAGAGCGCTCCGAAGACGCGGTCGAGTTCGGCACCGCCGAGCTGGTATGGGGCCAGCAGGTGGCGTTCGGCGAGATGGATGGGGTCTGGGGTCTGGGTCGTCATGGGATCGTGTCGATGGTCATTTGATGCGGCGATGGTCGAGTGCCGGCAGATTGTTCCGAACCGATGCGAGGCGCGCCGGGTCGATGTCGGCAATGACCACGCCGGGGCCTTCTGCACGCCGGTCCAGCACCTCGCCCCACGGATCGACGATCATGCTGTCACCGTAGGTCCGACGGCCGCCGGGGTGACGCCCGCCCTGAGCCGGCGCCAGCACGTAGGCCTGATTCTCGATTGCCCGCGCGCGCAGCAGGATCTCCCAGTGGGCACTGCCGGTCGTGTAGGTAAAGGCAGCGGGCACGACGATCAGTTCCACCCGGCCCATCGCCCGGTAGAGCTCCGGGAAGCGCAGGTCGTAGCATACCGACAGCCCGACCCGGCCGAACGGGGCCTCGAAACTTACCACTTCGCCGCCCGGCACGATGGTCTGGGCCTCGTCGTAGCGTTCCTCGCCCTTCTGGAAACCGAACAGGTGGATCTTGTCGTAGCGTGCGACGCGCTCGCCGGCCTCGTCGTAGACCAGGCAGCTATTGAACACCTTGCCGGGGTCGGGGCACACCATCGGGATGGTTCCGCCCACCAGCCAAACCTGGTGTCGCCGGGCCAGCCCGGACAGAAACGCCTGCAGCGGACCGCCGCCCTCGGCCTCACGCAGGCCGACCTTGGTCGTCTCGTCCGGGCTCAGCAGGCCGAAGTATTCCGGCAGGGCCACCAGCCGCGCGCCCTGGCGCGCGGCGTCTTCGACCAGGCCGGCCACGGTGTGCATGTTCTCGGTCGGGTCGGGCCCCGACACGGTCTGGATTGCGGCCACGCGAAACCGGCCGTCGATCTGTTTCTCGCTCATGGCGCAACCATTGCAAGTGCCAAATCCGTAGGTTACCCGACTCCGTCCGGCGTCGGCGTCCGATGTCGCGACCGGCGCGCGCTAGCGGCTGAGCGGCTGGGCGCTGTCGCGCTCGGGCTCGCGGCTGGCCAGCTTGTCCACCTGGGGATCCTTCCAGGCGCCGGTCACCGCATACTCGTAGGAAAACAGCTTCTCGATCGGGTCCTGCATGATCTTCTGGGCGAGATAGGTGACCAGCCCGGCCACCGGGTTGATCAATCCGGTGGCCGAGTTGGCGAGCGCGGCACCCACCGCCACCGACTCGGTCAAGGTCGGTTGCACCTCGACCCGAAGCCGTTGCGACTCCCGCGCCAGATCGACGCTGCCGCTGAGGCGGATGCGCGCCGCCGGCCCACGGATATCGAGCCCATCGGTGTGCATGATGCCGTTCTCGACATCGGCGCCGCCTTCGATCCGGTCGAAGGCGAAGCCCTCGCTGAAGACGTCTCGAAAATCGAGGGTGACCCTTCGCGGCAGCGCCTGCAGGCTGAGCACGCCCAGCAGGCGGCCGACCCCGGGCTCGAGCTTGCGGAACTGCCCGTCGTCCACCGCCACCTGCAACCGGCCGCCGAGGCTGTCATAGTCGAGATTCGTCGGCGGTCCGGTCCAGGTCAGCTTGCCGTCGAGTACGGCGCGGCCGTTGCGAACCGCCTCGGGGTAGCCGATCTGATCGAGATAGGCGCCGACGTCCGAGACCTCGGCATTGAAGCCCAGCTCGGTAGCGCCACCCGGCTGCCAACGCCCCTCGGCACTGGCCACGCCATGGGGATTGCGTAATTCGAGCCGGTCGAGCATCCACTCTCCCCCCTGATTGCGTGCCTTCAACGACATCGAGCCCAGGGCCATGCCACGCAGCTCGAAGCGCTGCGCAACGACATCGAGTTCGGGCAGGCCCTCGAGCGGCGCAGCGCTGCCGGCGGCGGCGGCCGGCTGTACCGGTCGCTCGCCGATCAGCAGCCGTTCGAATCGCGCCACCAGCGCACCGCGGTCTCGGCTGCGCCAGTCGAACTCACCGGCCACGGCGTCACTGGTGAGGCGCCCGCGCCAGCCGCCGGCATCGGCGATGCCGCGCAACTCGACCCCGGCGAACGATTCGCCGAAGAGCTGCAAACGCCCGGCCTGCAGCGCGATCCCGGCCAGCAGCGGACCGTCGTCGCCACCTGGCGTGAATAGGGCCCGCCAGGCATCGAGATCGAGGGAATCCATCCGAATCGCCGCCATCAGGCCGCCCTCGGCCTCGCGCACCGGCACATTGACCGCGATCCCACCCTTCTCCAGCCGCCATCGGCCGTCGCCCGAACGTCGCCGTACAAAGCGGGATTCGACGCCGGTGCCGAGCGCGATCTGCCAGTGTTGACGGGCGCCCCTCTCGTGGATCTCGAGCGCGAGCCGCGAGGGCCAGCGTTGCTCGGGTACCTTGGTAAGCGGCTGTGGCAGGGCCGACCGTACGCCGTTCAGGTCGGAGCGTACCGTGACCCGGCCGACGCCCCCACCCACATCGATGCGGGCATTCCAACCGGCGATGCCGTCGACGCCGGCAAGCAGCGGCAGGTCCACCCATTCACGGATCGCCGCGGCGCTGGCGGTGCCCGCGGCGCTGATGCGCAGGTAGCCGTCTTCGTCGGTCTGGCCTCGTGCGCCGACGCGCTGGCCGAGCAGGGTGGCGGTCGCATCGTGGATCGAGACACCGCGGTTGTCGAAGCCGACACGTCCGCTGGCATCGACCAAGGCCGGCAGTGACGGGAACAGGCGTACCTCGTTTCCGGTCAGGCGATACTCGCCGCTCACACGGCTCCGGTCGAGCCGGTGCAGAGGCAAGGCCAGCGAGAGCGACAGCGCACCGCTGCCGCTCGCTTCGAAGTCGTCGGTGGCGTGGCCGATCCAGCCGGCCACCGGGCTGGCCTCGAGGTAGTCGAGGAAGGCCATGGTCGGCCCACGTGCCTGCCCCTCGACGAGCAGTTGCTGATCGCCGTTGCCGAGATCCGGGATACGTACGCTGGCGCGCTCGACCAGGGCGTCGCCGATGCGCGCCCGTTCGGCACGGATGTGCATGCCGCTGCCCTCGAAACGCAGCTCGCCGGCAATGTCGTCGATCGCCGGCCAGTCGGGATGGAACTGCAGGCTGGCACGCTCGAGGCGGGCGCTGACCAGGAAGCGCCCGCCTTGGTTGTCCGGGAACGGAAAATCGGCCAGATCGCCCTGGAGTTCGAGGCGGGCGGCCGGCGCGTGTCCCGCGCGGATCGCCGACCGTAACCAGTTGCGGGTGGCGGCCGGCACGACCCGCGGCAGATAGCGCCACACTGCGGTACCGTTCGCTCGTGACAGCGTCGCCCCGAGCTCGATCCGGCCCGCTCCGGTGGGCGTCGCGTGCCAGCGACCGCTGAGCTGGCCGGCGGCATCGCGGTTATCGAAGCGGGCCTGCTCGACACCAATTTCGAGCCGGCCGTCCCGGCGCCCCCAGCGCCCATCCAGCGACAACTGGTCGAGCTGGATCCGCGGCTCCGGGAAGATTTCGGGCAGCGCGATGCCGACCTGCCGACCTTCCACCGCGAATTCGCCACCATCCTGATCGCCGCTGAAGTGCCCCGATACCCCCTCGACGCCGGGCCAGCCGTTGCCGGCGGCAATCGTCACGCCCTCGGCGCGGCCCTTCAGGCGCCAGAGCCCGGGCGCCACCTCGGCACCCTGCCAGTCGTACTCCAGGTCGAACACCTGGCCCGCGGGCGAATGGCCGGCCAGTTGCGCGAGCAGGCGCGGCTCGAACGGCAGGTGCGCCGCGAGCGCCGCCAGCGCGCCGATGTCCAGGTGGCGGGCGCGAACACTGCCATGGCCGGTCTCGTCGTCGGTGTGGGGCAGAAACTCGACGTGGGCATCGAGATCGGGCACGTCGAGCCGCTCGCCGTCGAGCCGCAGGCCGCGGGTCTCGACCAGCACGCGACGGCCTTCACGACGTGCCAGCAGCGTACCTTCGAGCCTTTGCACCGCCAGTTCGGGCAAGTCCGCGCGCAGCCGGGTTCGCGCGTCGCGCAAGGACAAGTCGACGCGGCCGGCATAGCGGCCGGCACCCTCCAGCTCGATCCACGCGCTGGCGCCACCACTGCCGTCCAGCGGCACCGGGTAGGTGACCCAGTTCTGCCACGCACCGAGATCCGCCCGCTCGAGCCGCACGAAGAACTTGCCGCGCAGATCCTGCCAGTCGCGGCCATCGATCGCAGCGAATTCGCCCCGCAGATCGACCATCGACGCATAAGCCTTCGGCGGTGAGGCCACGAGCCCGAATCGATGGCGCCCGTCGGCATTCTGCAGCCGAAGATTCATGTGCTCGAGCACCAGCGGGGGGACTTTGCGCTGCCCGTCCGTCCATACCAGGGTGGCATCGACGATGCGGATCTCCGGTTGCTCGAGCAACCAGGATCCGAGGCCTCCGTTACCGCCGCCGGCCGAGACTTCGAAGCCGGCAATCATCAGGCGACCGTCGCTTTCCCGGCGCACGTCCAATTCCGGCTCGACGATCGAGAGGTAGGCGAACTCGGGCCTGCCGCGCAGCAACGAGCGCCACGACAAGGCGGCTTCGACCGCCGAAAGGCGCAGGGCGCTGCGCTGGCTGAGGTCGTGGATGGTGACGTCGGCAAGCCGCAACACCGGCGACAGGCCCTGCCAGTCGGCCACGACCCGACCGATGCCGAACTCGACCCCGAGCGAGCGGGTCAGCGCTTCGGCGATCGGGCCGCGAAACGCATCGGCGCCGGGCAGCACGACGTGGCGCAGTAGCAGGAAGGCGATGCCGACCACGAAATAGGCGACCAAGGCCCAGCGCGCCACGCGCGATGCCATGCCGCGGGCGCGGATCTCGGGCTCGCGATCGACGTGCGGCATGGCGGACTGTACGGTCATCTGCGCCTTGTCATCCGGGCATCCCGTGGTAGCGGACCCGGACACACGGCAGGCCACCGTCGGCGGCGGCCGAACCGCGCACTGCGGGCGGATTTCAACTAAATTCTCAACTTGCCGCCGGTTGCAGCGGCAACAGCCCAATTCTAGCAGTCAGACATTCCCATGCCCGAAGCCACCGACGCCTTTGCCAGCCGCCTCGAACAGGTCGGCCGCCATTCCCGCTTTCTCCAGCGCCAATTGCAGTCGCGCCCGTGGCTGGCGGAATGCCTGGCCGGCAGCGTCGACCGCCCGCTCGAGGAGAACGGCATGCGCGCATGGCTGGCCGAACAGACGCCGAACGAGCACGGCGTGGCCGACGTCCTGCGCCGGCTGAGGGCATGGACCCTGTGCCACCTGGCCTACCGTGACCTTGCCGGCCTCGCCGATCTGGCCGAGGTCACGGAGACCATGTCGGCGCTCGCCGACGTCGCCGTCGACACCGCCCACGACATTCTCTGCCGAACACTGAAGGATCGGCACGGGACGCCGCGCAACGCCGAAGGCGTCGAGCAGCGGCTGATGGTGATCGGCATGGGCAAGCTCGGCGGGCGCGAGCTGAACGTATCGAGCGATGTCGACTTCATTTTCGTCTTTCCCGACGACGGCGACACCGACGGCGCACGGCCGATCAGCAATTTCGAATTCTTTACCAAACTCGGCCAGCGGCTGATCCGCTCGCTCAACGAGATCACCGCCGAGGGCCAGGTGTTCCGGGTCGACATGCGACTGCGGCCGAACGGCGACTCCGGCCCGCTGGTGTGCAACCTGGACATGCTCGAACACTACTTCATCGCCCAGGGCCGCGAGTGGGAACGCTACGCGTGGATCAAGGCGCGGTTGATGATCGGCGGCAACGCCGATGCCCTGCAGGCGGTGGTCCGCCCCTTCGTCTTTCGCAAGTATCTGGATTTCGGCGCGATCAACGCGATGCGTGACCTCCACGCCCAGATTCGCCGCGAGGTTTCCCGCCGCGACATGGCCGACAACATCAAGCTCGGGCCCGGCGGCATCCGCGAGATCGAGTTCATCGCCCAAGTCTTCCAATTGATTCGCGGCGGACGCGACCCGGGTCTGCAGATCAAGCCCACGCTCGACGTGCTGGCCCGCCTGCGCAAGCGTTCGCTGCTGCCGGCAGAGGCCGTCGACGAGCTGAGCCAGGCCTACGTCTTCCTGCGCCGCCTCGAACACCGGCTGCAATACCTCGACGACCAGCAGACCCACCTGCTGCCCCAGGACCAAAACGATCGACTGCTGGTGGCCGAGGCCATGGGCTACGACGACCACGACGCCCTGATGCGGGCGCTCGACCATCATCGCCGGCGCGTCGGCGAACGCTTCGACGCGGTGTTCGAGGATCCGACCGAGGCCGACCACCCCCTCGACAAGGCATGGCAGGGCTGCGGCGAAGCGGACGAGTGCGAGGCGGCGCTGCTGAACCTGGGCTTCGCCGATCCCGAACAAGCCGCCCGCAGCCTCGGCGAACTGCGCAGCAGCGGCCGCTACCGGCAGATGCCGCCCGCAATCCGCGCCCGCTTCGACGGTCTCATGCCGCGCGTACTGGAGATTGCCGCGTCGAAGCCGAATGCCGACGCGACCCTGGCGCGAATGATCGATCTGCTGGCCGCAATCTCCCGCCGCGCGGCCTATCTCGCGCTGCTCCAGCAGTACCCGCAGGCGCTCGCTCGTCTGGCCGACCTGGTCAGTGCGTCGCAGTGGGCATCCCACTACCTGGTCCGCCATCCGATCCTGCTCGACGAACTGCTCGACGGTCGCCAGCTCGACGCCAGACCCGACTGGACCGCCTTCCGGGCCGAACTCGAGCAGGAAGTGCGCGACCTCGGCGAAGACATGGAGCGCCAGATGGACGTGATGCGCGAACGCCATCACGCCCAGGTGTTTCGCCTCCTGACCCAGGACCTGAGCGGATCGCTGAGCGTCGAGGCGCTGGCCGACCATCTCTCCGCGCTGGCCGACATCATCCTCGAGACCACCATCGGCGCGTGCTGGCCCAGGGTGCGCAAGCGCCACCGCGAAAATCCCCGCTTTGCGGTGATCAGCTACGGCAAGCACGGCGGCAAGGAACTCGGCTACTCGTCCGATCTCGACATCGTCTATCTGTTCGACGACGAAGATGCCGATGCGGCCGAACACTATTCGCGGCTCGGGCAGCGCATCAGTACCTGGCTGTCGAGCCAGACCGCGGCCGGGCAGCTCTACGAGACGGACCTGCGGCTACGCCCCAATGGCGACGCCGGACTGCTCGTCACTTCGCTCGAGGCCTTCCGCAAGTATCAGCTCGAATCGGCATGGACCTGGGAGCACCAAGCGCTGACCCGCGCCCGCTTCAGTGCCGGCGACCCGGAGGTGGGAGACGGCTTTGAACGGATCCGCAGGGAGGTGCTGCGCCAGCGACGCGACCTCGCGACCCTGCGTGACGAGGTCATCGAGATGCGGCAGAAGATGTTCGACGCCCACGGCGGCCGGGGCGAGGAATTCGATCTCAAGCATGATTTCGGTGGCCTCGTGGATGTCGAGTTCCTGGTCCAGTTTCTGGTGCTCGGCCACGCCCACGACCACCCCGGACTGAGCGACAACCTCGGCAACATCGCGCTGCTCGGGCTTGCAGCGGAACTCGACCTGATCGACCGCGAGGGCGCCACCGAAGCGGCCGACGCCTACCGCAGCCTGCGACACCATCAGCACGCGCTGCGGCTCAACGGAACCGCCACGGGCCTACCGCCCGAACGCGTCGCGACCGAAACCGCGGCCGTGCAATCCCTTTGGACAGCGGTGTTCGGCGACGGCGGCCATCGGCGCCCGGCGGCGGCCTGAGCGCCTACGCCCGGCCGTCCGAAGGAGGCGCGCCCCTCCCTTGGGGAGGGTGTCGCGAAGCGACGGGAGGGCCGTCCGAGCGCCTACGCCCGGCCG
>JAGRFZ010000135.1 GCA_020445785.1 Rhodocyclaceae bacterium | reverse complement strand
CTCCCAGCTGAGCTATACCCCCGACCGCGAAGAGCGCGAATTATAGGGCCCGCCCCGCCCCCTGTAAACACTTGCGTCGCGGCCGCAGGGCAAGTCCGTTCTTGCGGCGCAACAATCGCTGGATTCCGCGCCGCTACAGGAATTTTCCGGGGTTCATCAAACCGTCGGGGTCGAACGCGCGCTTGATCGTCCGCATCATCTCGTCCTCGATCGGCGATCGGTAGCGCAGTATCTCTTCGCGCTTGAGCTGGCCGAGGCCGTGCTCGGCGGAAATCGAGCCGCCCCGCGCGGCGACCCGATCGTGCACGATGCGGTTGGCCTCGGGGGTCCGGGCGATCACCTGCTCGTTGGCCTGGCGATCCCGTGCCGACAGGTTGTAATGGAGATTGCCGTCGCCGAGATGGCCGAACACCACGAGGCGCGGGTCATCGAACCGCGCCGCCAGCGCACGGTGGGTCTCCTCCAGGAATTCCTCCATCTCGTCGAGCGGCAGGGAGATGTCGTGCTTGATGCTGAACCCCTCGATCCGCTGCGCCTCGGAAATATTCTCGCGAAGCTGCCACAGGCTCTCCGCCTGGGCTTCGCTGCGCGCGATCGCCGCATCGCCGACGAGCCCCTCTTCCATGCCGTCGGCCAGCAAGGCTTCGAGCGACTCGCAAAGAACTTCTGCGGACTCGTGACCGGCGAGTTCGATCAGCACGCTCCATTCGCTGGTCGTCGGCAGCGGCGCGCGGCTTCCCGGCATGTGGCGCAGCACCAGGTCGAGCGCGCTGGCACCGACCAACTCGAAGGCATTGAGACCGGAACCGCAACGTGCCGTCGCCTTGTGCAGCAGCGCGATCGCTCGCCCCGGGTCCCCGACCGCCGCCCATGCGACGGCCCTGCCGCGCGGCCGCGGGAACAGCTTCAGCACCGCCGCGGTCACGATCCCCAGGCTTCCCTCGGCCCCGATGAACAACTGCTTCAGGTCGTAGCCCGTGTTGTCCTTGCGCAACTGTCGCATGCCGTTCCACACCCTTCCGTCGGGCAACACGGCCTCCAGCCCCAGCACGAGATCACGCATGTTGCCGTAACGCAATACGTGCACGCCGCCGGCATTGGTCGACAGGTTGCCACCGATCTGGCAACTGCCCTCGGAGGCCAAAGACAGGGGAAACAGACAACCGGCCTCGGCGGCGGCCTGCTGCACGGCGGCCAGCGTCGTGCCCGCCTCCACCGAGAGCGTCCGGTTCATGCGATCCACCGATCGGATCCGGCTCATGCGCTCGAGCGAGACCACCACCTCGCCTTCGCCCGGTTGGGGCGTCGCACCCCCGCACAAGCCGGTGTTTCCCCCCTGGGGCACGATCGGGATGCCGTGGCGACGACAGAGGGCCACCACCGCGGCGACCTGGTCGGTCGACGCCGGCCGCACCACGGCCCGTGCACGGCCGCGATAGCGACCGCGCCAGTCCTCCTCGTAGCGCGCCGTATCGGCCTCGGCCACCAGTACGTGGGCCGCGCCGACGATCCGTGTCAACTCCGTGGCCAACACGAGCTTGCCGTCCATCCGTCCTCCTCAGGTGTGGCCGAGGGCGAAGCGGATGGCCGGCAACATGCGCTGCACCGCGGCCTCGCCCTCGACGATCGCTTCGCGCCCCCGATGGTAATCCATCATGCCGATCTGGCCGACCCGGGGCGACACCAGCACGTCGGCCGGCTCACCGGCCAGCCGGCTGCGTGCGATTCGCACCTGCATGATGTTGATGCTGGCGCTCATGACGCCGGCCAGCGACGGCAGGTTCTCTTCGGCCCGCGCCGGTTCCGCAGCCTCGTCTTCCGCCACCCCGAAGCGCGCCAGCAAGCGCCGGATCCAACCGGGCTCCTCGCCGTCTGGCTCGACCGGCTCGACACCGGCGTGGCGCCACGCCCGGCCGATCAGTTCGGAGCCGAGATCGACCGCGATCACGATGTCGGCGCCCATCGCCCGACACAGCGATACCGGAACCGGATTGACCAGGCCGCCATCCACCAGCAGCCGCCCGTCGCGCGCCACCGGCGTCAGCAGACCCGGCAGCGCAATCGAGGCGCGCACCGCATCCGACACCGCCCCGTCCCGCAGCCAGATCTCCCGACCGCTCAACAGATCGGTGGCGACACAGGCAAAGGGCAGGTCCAGTTCGTCGAAGCTGGTATCGATGAAGTTGCTCGAAAAGAACTCCATCAGTCGATCGCCCCGGATCAGACCGCTACGCAGGCTGACATCGAGCAGCGACAGGACGTCCTGCCACCCCAGGCTTTCGACCCACGCCCCCAGCTTGTCGAGATCGCCGGCGGCGGCCGCGGCGCCGACGAAGGCGCCGATCGAGCAACCGCAGATCAGGTCCGGCCGGATGTCCTCCGCCGCCAGCGCCCGCAGCACGCCCAGGTGCGCCCATCCTCTGGCCGAGCCGCTGCCCAAGGCCAGGCCGATGCTTGGGCCGCCGGACGTCGCCATCTCACCCGACCCGCTCGGCGTAAAGGTCATGCACGTCGCAATCGGTGATGCGAACCTCGAGCATCTGCCCCACCTCGATACCCGCCGCATCCGGCACGATCACCATGCCGTCGATCTCCGGCGCCTCACCGGCACTGCGTCCATAGGCACCGTCTTCGTCGACCTCGTCGATCACCACCATGCAACGACGCCCGATGCGTGCCTCGAGCCGCTGCGTCGAAATGTCCTCCTGGAACTCCAGCAGTCGCTGCCGGCGCTCTTCGGCAAGTTCGGCCGGGACCGGATCGGGCAATTGGTTGGCACTCGCGCCCTCGACCGGAGAATAGGCAAAGGCGCCCACGCGGTCGAGTCGGGCCTGCTCGAGGAAGGAAAGCAAGGCTTCGAAGTCTTCGTCGGTTTCGCCGGGGAAGCCGGTGATGAAGGTGCTGCGAATGGCGATCTCGGGGCAGATCTGCCGCCACCGGCGAATCCGCTCGAGAACGTTCTCACTGCTGGCCGGCCGCTTCATCGCCTTCAGGATGCGCGGGCTGGCATGCTGGAACGGCACGTCCAGGTAGGGCAGCAGCTTGCCTTCGGCCATCAAGGGAATCAGCGCGTCGACGCTCGGGTACGGATAGACGTAGTGCAGCCGGACCCAGACACCCATGGATCCGAGCGCCTCGCACAGCTCGTGCAGCCGGGTCTTGATCGGGCGCCCCCCCCAGAAGCCGGTGCGATACTTCAGGTCCACACCGTAGGCACTGGTGTCCTGGGAAATCACCAGCACTTCGCGCACACCGGCTTCGACCAGCTTTTCGGCTTCGCGCAGGACCTCTCCGATCGGCCGGCTGACCAGGTCGCCGCGCATCGACGGGATGATGCAGAAGCTGCAGCGATGGTTGCAGCCCTCGGAGATCTTCAGATACGCGTAGTGTTCGGGCGTCAGCCGGATCCCCTGGGGCGGGACCAGGTCGACGAAGGGGTCGTGGGGCTTCGGCAGGTGCCGGTGGATCGATTGCATGACCTGTTCGGTGGCATGCGGTCCGGTGACATCGAGCACCTGCGGATGTGCCCCCAGCACGACGTCGTCGCGCACGCCGAGGCAGCCGGTGACGATCACCCGGCCGTTCTCGGCCAGCGCCTCGCCGATCGCGTCGAGGGATTCTTCGACCGCCGCGTCGATGAAGCCACAGGTGTTGACGACGACCAGGTCGGCGCCTTCGTAATCGGCGGAAATGGCGTAGCCCTCGGCCCGCAAGCGGGTGAGGATACGCTCGGAATCGACGGTGGCCTTGGGGCAGCCGAGGGACACGAAGCCGACACTGGGGGTTTGCGACATGGCGAATCCAAACGAAACGGGCCGCGAACGCGACCCGGAAACATGACTGAACCGATGGAAGGAACTACTTCTTGCCGCCGGCCGATTTCTCCTGGCCCTTCGGCGCTTCGTCCTCGCCCTCCCCGGCCTTGAAGTTCGGGAACTGGAAGCCGGAGAAGATGTTGCGGGTCTGGCTTTCGATCTGTTCCTGCATCTGCATGAACATCTTCTTGCTCTGCTCGGTGTAGGCTCCCATCAGGCTCTGCATCGCCGGCCCTTGGAAATTGAGGAACTGCGCCCACAGATCCTGACTGATCGGACTGTTCTCACCATAGATCGATTTGGCCTGGTCCTGCAGCTTCTGCTGCATGTCGGTAAAGGCCTTGATGTTGTTCTCCAGATACTTGCCCATCATCCCCTGCATGGCATTGCCATAAAAGCGGATCATGTGCGCAAGCAGGTCGCTGGTGAACATCGGTGCGCCGCCGGCCTCTTCCTCGAGGATGATCTGCAGCAGGATGCTGCGGGTCAGATCCTCACCGGTCTTGGCGTCCACCACCTGGAATTCCTCGTGGCCAAGCACCAACTCCTTGACGTCGGACAATGTGATGTACGAACTGGTCTTGGTGTCGTATAGCCTTCGGTTCGGGTACTTCTTGATCAGGCGCAATTGTTCAGCCATGTCGACTATCTCCTCGATGCGGACGTTCTCGCCTCTACGGGCAAATTATACCGCGATGCGCAAACAATAACCCCGCCACCAGGCGGGGCTTATCAAAACTTCATCACGCCGTGCACAATCGCCGGCGCCGATCAGCTCATGTAGAGCCCACCGTTGATGTTCAGCGTCGCGCCGGTCATGTAGCCGGCCAGTTCGGACGCGAGGTACGAACACAGCGCACCGATCTCCTCGGGCTTGCCGAGGCGCTTCATCGGGACGGTGTCGATGATGCCCTGGCGCACGTCCTCGCGAATCGCCATGACCATGTCGGTGCCGATGTAGCCCGGCGCCACCGCGTTGACCGTGACGCCCTTGCCCGCCAGTTCCTGGGCGAGTGCTTTGGTAAAGCCGATGCAACCCGCCTTGGCGGCCGAGTAGTTGGTCTGTCCGGCCTGGCCCTTGACGCCGTTGACCGAAGAGATGTTGACGATCCGACCCCAGCCGCGCTCGGCCATCTTCGGCGAGATGTGCTGGGTGACGTTGAACAGGCTGTCGAGGTTGGTGGCGATCACTGCGTCCCACTGGCCCTTCTCCATCTTCGGGAAGAACTTGTCGCGCGTGATGCCGGCGTTGTTGATCAGCACATCGACCTGCCCGACTTCGGCTTCCACCTTCTCGATCATGGCCTTGCACGAATCGTAGTCGGAAACGTCACCTTCGGCGGCAACGAAGTCGAAGCCGAGTTCTTTCTGTTGGGCGAGCCATCCATCCTTTTCCGGGAAGCCGGGAAGGCAGTTCGCCACCACTTTCATGCCGTCCTTGGCGAGCGACTGGCAGATTGCGGTTCCGAGGCCACCCATGGCGCCCGTAACGAGTGCGACTTTCTGAGTCATCTTCA
This sequence comes from Rhodocyclaceae bacterium, assembly GCA_020445785.1. Taxonomy (GTDB): domain Bacteria; phylum Pseudomonadota; class Gammaproteobacteria; order Burkholderiales; family Rhodocyclaceae; genus Cognatazoarcus. The sequence continues at coordinate 36,168 of JAGRFZ010000135.1, read as the reverse complement.
TTCCTTACACGGCGAGTAGTTATGAGATTGCAGGCGCCGCCCCGCCATCGGCGCCCCTCTTGTCGATTGCTTGCACGCCACGGGAAGCGAGGGAAGGCCGACCGCGCGCCGGCCGATTATAAACAAAAATCGACAAAACATGATGCAGCGCAAAAATCTCGCCGAGAATGAGTCGCAATCGATCAGAACATGTGCTGGCCACCGTTGATCGAGATGTTGGCGCCGGTCACGAACGCGGCCTCCTCCGAGCACAGATAGGTGATCAGGCCGGCGATCTCCTCCGGCTTGCCGAGGCGGTTCATCGGAATCTGGGGCAGGATCTTGGAGTCGAGCACTTCGCGCGGAATCGACAACACCATCTTGGTGCCGATGTAGCCCGGCGAGATCGTATTGACGGTGACCCCCGAGCGCGCGACTTCCAGCGCCAGGGACTTGGTGAAGCCGTGCATGCCCGCCTTCGCCGCAGCATAGTTGGTCTGGCCGAAGGCGCCCTTGATGCCGTTGAGGGACGAGACGTTCACGATCCGCCCCCACTTGCGTTCGACCATGCCGTCGAGCACCTGCTTGGTGGTGTTGAAGACGCTGTCCAAGTTGGTACGAATGACCGCGTCCCAATCGGACTTGGTCATGCGCTTGAAGGTCATGTCGCGGGTGATGCCGGCATTGTTGACCAGGACGTCCACCGGCCCGACATCCGCGACGACGCTCTCGAAGCAGGCCTTGCACGAATCGAAGTCCGACACGTCGCACTCCGCGCCACGAAAGCCGTAGCCCATGTTGTTCATGTTGGTCAGCCACTCGCCCGCTTTCGCATTGCCCGGCGAGTAGGTCGTGACGACCTTGTAGCCGAGCGCCGCAAGCTTGATGCAGATGGCCTCTCCGAGACCTCCCATGCCACCGGTCACTACTGCCAGACGCGCCATTTTTCTCCTCCCTTCGGCAGATGTGCGCCTTCGCCGGAGCCCGGACGAAGGCCCACGAGATCAGCCCATTGCTCAGGCCTTCTCCTTGACGTAACGCCCGGGTGCGGGCTCGATCGGCTCGTAGTCCTTGTTGCCCGGCCGACCGCGCGCCGCCACCTGCTTGCCCGAGCGCGCCTTCAGCCATTCGATCCAGTGCAGCCACCAACTGCCCGGTCGCTCCTCGGCACCGGTCAGCCACTCGTCCGGCGTCGTCGCCTTGGAATCGCTGACCCAGTAATTGCGTTTGTTCTTCGATGCGGGATTGATCGCACCCGCGATATGGCCGCTGGCGCCGAGCACGAACTGCGATTCGCCACCCAACAGCCCGCGTACCAGATAGGCGCTCTGCCAGGGCACGATGTGATCTTCCTTGGTCGCCAGCAGGTAGGCCGGCACGTCGACCTTGCCGAGATCGATCTTGACGCCGAGCATTTCCAGCCGCCCCGGCACCCGCAGATTGTTCTCCAGGTACATGTTCCGCAGATACCACGCAAGGAAGGGCCCCGGCAGGTTGGTCGGATCGGAATTCCAGTACAGAAGGTCGAAGGCCGGCGGCTTGTTGCCCTTGAGGTAGTTGCCGACCACGTATTGCCAGATCAGGTCGTTGGCCCGCAGGCTCGAAAACACGCTGGCGATCTCGCGCCCGGGCAGCAGGCCGCCCTTGCCGATGGTCGCTTCGCGCGCGGCGACCGAGGTTTCGTCGATCAGGCAGCCCAATTCACCGGCGTCCGAAAAATCGAGCAGGGTCGTCATCAGCGTCAGGCTGCTCACCGGATCCTCGCCACGCCCGCGCAAGACCGCCAGGGCGGAAGTCAGGAGGGTTCCGCCGACGCAGAATCCGAGCACGTTGGGCTTCTTGACGGCGGTGACATCCCGCACGATCCGGAGCGCGGTGATCGGCCCCTTCTCGAGGTAGTCGTCCCAGCCGAAGTGGGCTTCCGAGGACGTCGCGTTCTTCCACGAAACCAGGAATACCGTGTAGCCGCTCTCGACGATGAAGCGGACCAGCGAATTGTTGGCCTGCAAGTCCATGACGTAGAACTTGTTGATGCAGGGCGGAACGATCAGCAGCGGCGTCGCGTGCACCTTTTCGGTCAGCGGCGCGTACTGGATCAATTGCATCAGTTCGTTCTCGAAGATCACCGAACCGGGCGTGATCGCAAGGTTGCGGCCCACCTCGAAGGCGGTGTCGTCGGTCATCGAGATCGACCCTTTCTCGAGGTCGGCGATGAGGTTGCGGATGCCCGTGGTGATGCTTTCGCCCTTGGTTTCGATCGCCGTCTTGATGAACTCGGGATTGGTCGCCGCGAAATTCGACGGCGCCATCGCGTCCACGTATTGGCGCGTCACGAACTGCAGGCGGTCCTTGAGTCGGCCGTCGGCCACCGGCACCGACTCGGCAGCCGCCTTCAGAAACTCGGCATTGAGCAGGTACGCCTGACGAACGTAATCGAAGACCGGACTTTCCCGCCATTCCGGGGCATGGAAGCGCCGGTCACCCGGCGCCGCGCTGACCACCGACTCGCGCTCCTCGCCGGGCTTGTAGCGCATCATGCTGGTCCACAGCTCGGCGTGGCGACGTGCGAACTGCTGCTGCAACTCCGCCAGGCGGCCGGCCTCGGGCAGCGGCAGTGCGGCGGTCGACGGGGCCGACTGCTTCATCGCGTCGCTGTTCTTGCCGACCAGCTCGAAGAAATTCTTCACCATCGCCTGGCTGAACTGCATCATGCCAGCCACCGCGGCCTCGGCCGCGTCGTTGGGGTTGGACATCTGGGACCCTCCTGGAATCATTCTGTTTGAACATCGACGCCGGCCCACCGGCCCGGCGGCTGACCATTGCGCCGAGGCATACTGCAGTTGCCTCCCGAATACTACTGTCGAGCATGTACATCATCGCCATCGCCTGGCTTTACGTGGTCCTGCTGGTCGCCGCGGCGGACACCACCGTGATCGGTGGCATCCTCACCTTCGTTTTCGGTGGGCTCGCGCCGCTGGCGCTGTTCCTGTGGCTGTTCGGCACACCAGCTCGCCGCCGCAGACCTGCGCCGCCGCGCGCCGGCGACGACGACCGTCGCCCATGATACTCGCAGCGTGGACGCGAGCAATCGCGCCATCCGGCAGCCCGCCCATCGATCGCCACCGGACCGGCTCAGGCCCGCATGCCGTCGCCCGGGTGCACCGAAGCCGACAACCAGATCGCCGTCGCGTGGCGGCCGCAACGCCCGTCCCGCCGGTAGGAGAAGAACCGTTCCGGCTCCTCGAAAGTGCACCAGCGACCACCATGGATCCGGTGCACGCCGGCCGCCGTCAGGCGCAGACGCGCCAGCCCCACCAGGTCCGCCCACCACTTTCCGGGACTTTGCGCTTGCGCAAAGCATGCATCGGCACCGTCGTCGCGGGCGACGAAGGCATCGCGCACCTCGTCGCCGACTTCGAATGCCCGTGCACCGATGGCTGGGCCGAACCACGCCAGGAGCTGATTCGGGGGCACCTGCATCGCCCGGATCGTGTTCTCCAACACGCCCGCGAGCAGCCCCCGCCAGCCGGCATGGGCGGCCGCCACGACCGAACCGGAGGCGTCGCAGAACAGCACCGGCAGGCAATCGGCCGTCATTACCGCGCACACCGCGCCAGCGGCACTCGAAAACGCCGCATCGGCCCGAACGGCAACGGCCGACGTGCGGTGGGGGGCGACGTCGATGCCGTGCACCTGGTCGAGCCACATCGGCGCGGCCGGCAGCAAGGCGGCGAATCGACGGCGGTTCTCGCACACGCGCTGCGCGTCGTCACCGACGTGGGTGCCCAGGTTCAGCGACGCAAAGGGCCCCGCACTGACCCCGCCGTGACGCAGCGTCGACACCGCGCACACGGTCTTCGGCGCCGGCCAGTCGGGAATCAGCACGGCTGGCTTCATGCCCTCTCCAGTTGCGCAACGAGTTGCCCGAAATCCTCTGCGATCGGCACTTCCCAGGTGCACACGCGGCCGCTCGAAGGATGATCCAGGCCCAGCCGGAATGCGTGCAAGGCCTGCCGCCCGAACGCCGGCGCCGACGACCGCTGGCGGCCAAGATAGGTCTCGTCGCCCACCAGCGGATGACCGACGTGGGCCATATGTACGCGAATCTGGTGGGTGCGTCCGGTTTCCAGCCGGCATTCGACCAGGGTGCAGCCGGAGAAACGGCGCAGTACCCGATAATGGGTGACCGCGGGCTTGCCGGCGGCGGTCACCGCCATCCGGGTACGATTCACCGGATGCCGGCCGATGGGGGCGTCAACGACACCTTCGGCGCTGGCCGGCGAACCGCACACCAGCGCCAAATAGTGGCGCCGCACGCTGCGCTGCTGCAGTTGCCGGACCAGTTCGGTCTGGCTCGCCAATGTGCGGGCCACCACCAGCAGCCCGCTGGTGTCCTTGTCGAGCCGGTGCACGATGCCGGCCCGGGGCACGCCCGCCAACTCCGGCGCGTGGTGCAGCAGCGCATTGAGGAGCGTGCCGTCCGGATTGCCGTTGCCCGGATGTACGACCAGCCCCGCCGGCTTGTCGATCACCAGCAAGGATTCGTCCTCGAACACGATGCGCAGCGGAATCGGCTCGGCGCGGTGAATGCCCTGGTTCGTTTCCGGCTCGCAGACGCTCAGACGCTCGCCGCCACGCAGCTTGTGGCGCGGCGCGACCTGGGCGCCGTCGACCCGCACCGCCCCAGCGCGGAGCCAGCCCTGCAAGCGGTTGCGGGAGTGCTCGGGCAGCAACCGCGCGAGCGCCTGGTCGATGCGCATTCCGGCCATCTCCCACGGCACCTCGACGATGCGCGCGGAAGCCTCACCCGCCGCTGAGCTATACTCCTGCGGCTCATCATCCCGCGAGTTTCCGATGGCCAAGTTCACCCTTATCAGTGTAGCGACATGTCTTGCACTGGTGCTCTCCGCTTGCGGCGGATCGCTCGAGGAGCGCGACGAGACGGCCGGCTGGAGTGCGCAGAAAATCTACACCGAAGCCAAGTCGGAGATGCAGGACGGCACCTACGAGGCGGCAATCCGGCTGTTCGAGAAGCTCGAGGCGCGCTATCCGTACGGCCGCTACGCCCAGCAGGCCCAGCTCGACATCGCCTACAGCTACTACAAGTCGAGTGAGCCGGCACTGGCGGTGGCCGCCTGCGAGCGCTTCATCAAACTGCACCCCAACCATCCGCACGTCGACTACGCCTACTATCTGAAGGGTCTCGTGTATTTCAATGAAGACCTCGGGCTGCTGGGGCGGTTCGCCAGCCAGGATCTGTCGGATCGCGACCCCCGCGGCGCGCGCAATGCCTTCGACAGCTTTCGCGAACTCGCCGAGCGGTTCCCGCGCAGCGTATACGCGGAAGACGCCCGCCAGCGCATGCAGTACCTGGTGAACGCGCTGGGCCGCCACGAAGTCAATGTCGCCCGTTACTACCTCAAGCGGGGCGCCTACGTCGCCGCGGTCAATCGCGCCAAGCAGGCGATCCAGAGCTTTCCCAAGACGCCTGCCGTCGAACAGGCGCTGCACGTCCTGGTTCTCGGCTACGACGCCATGGGCATGACCGCACTTCGCGACGACGCACGGCGGGTGCTCGAACAGAACTACCCGGGCAGCGTCGCGCTGGACAATCCGGGCGCGCGCAAACCCTGGTGGCAGATCTGGTAGGCGGCAGCCGCGATGGATGACGCGGTGCTGGCGGCGATGGCCCGTTGGCCGAATGTGCCCGCGGTCTATGGCTGGTTGGGACTGGACCGACGCGGTACCTGGCGGCTGCGCGGCGAAGCGATCGCCCACCCCGGCCTGCGCGACTTCCTCGGGCGCAACTACGCCAACGACGAGGCCGGCCGCTATTTCGTCCAGAACGGCCCGCAGCGGGTGTACGTCGCCCTCGACTACACGCCGTGGGTGTTGCGGCTCGAGGGCGAAGCCTTGATCCGCCACGACCGCCAGCCGTTCGCCCACCCCGCCCTGGCCCTGATCGACGAGGCCGGCGCCCTGCTGCTCGCGGGTGACGGCGGGGTCGGGCTGTTGGACGATCGCGATCTGTCGGCGGCACTCGACAGCCTCTGCGACGACCGTGGCCGAGCGCTCGCCGAGGCGCGTCTCGAAGCCGCCCTCACCGGAGGCACCCGCGCCTGCCGGCTGCGCATCGGCGCGCGCATGCTTCCGCTCGAATCGATTGCCCGCGATGCGGTCGCCGCCCGATTCGGCTTCGACCCGGAACCGCAGGCAGCGGCCGAGGACGACTGAGGGCGCGCTACGGACGTCGGCGACTGCGGCCACCGCCGCGCGAATCTTCGCCGCGCGGCGGCTGCGCCGCGGCCAGGGTGTCGAGCGAGCGACCGATCAGATCTTCGAGACTGCCACGGGGAACCACCCCCCGCGGGTCCCCGCGTCCGCTCGGCAGACCGGTCAGCAGGGTCATCGCCTGGTCCACGTCGTCGACCGCATGCACGCGGAACCGCCCGCCACGCACCGCATCGACGACGCGACGCTCGAGCATCAGATGACGCACGTTCGCGGCCGGGATGATCACCCCCTGGTCGCCGGCCAGACCGCGAGCCGCGCACAGATCGAAGAAGCCCTCGATCTTCTCGTTGACACCACCGATGGCCTGGACCCGACCGTGCTGGCTGACCGACCCCGTGAGCGCAAGCGACTGTCGAACCGGCGCGCCCGCCAACGCCGACAGCAGCGCACAGAGCTCGGCCAGCGAGGCGGAATCCCCTTCCAGCGGATGGTAGGACTGCTCGAACACCAGACTCGCCGACAGCGACAATGCATGGCGCCGGCCATAGCGCGCGGCCAGAAACGCCGAGAGGATCAGCACGCCTTTGCTGTGCAGCGGGCCGCCGAGATCCGTCTCGCGCTCGACATCGACGACCTCGCCATCGCCGGCACGCACGCTGGCGGTGATCCGTGCCGGGTGGCCGAAGCTGCCGCCGGCACCATCCACGACGACCAGGCCGTTGACCTGCCCGCACACCGCGGCATCGGTCGCCACCATCACGGTTCCCTCGAGCATCGCCTCGCGCAACTGTCGTTCGGAACGGTCGCCCCGCCGTCGACGGGCCGCCAGCGCAGCCTCCAGGTGGGCCGCCCCGATGCGCGCGCAGCCGCCATCCGCCGCCACCAGATCGGCTTCGCGCATCAGATCCGCGAGGGGCCGCGTGTGCAGGGACAGGCGCCCCGAGTCCTCCGCACGTCGCGCCGCGTCCTCGATCAATCCGGCCACCGCCGCGGCCTCGAACGGGCGTAGTCCGCTCTGTCGGGCGAGGGTCGCGACGAGGCCGGCAAAACGCCGCTCGCCGCCGTCGTCGCGCGACATCTCGTCCTCGAAGTCGGCGGCAATCTTGAACAGATCCTGGAAATCGGCATCCATCTCCTGCAGCAGGTAATGGGACTCGCGGTCGCCGATCAAGACGACCTTGAGATCGGCCGGCACCGGCGCCGGCTCGAGCGACTGGGCACCGCTCCAGTCCTGCGCCTCGGCCGGCGGCTCGATGCGCAGCTCGCGGCTGCGGAGCGTGCGCTTGAGCCCTTCCCAGGCGTAGGGCTGGCGCAGCAGGCGGGCCGCATCGATCAACAGGAATCCGCCGCGGGCCCGGTGCAGCGCGCCGGCCCGCACCAAACCGTGGTGGGTCACCACCTGGCCCATCCGCAACTGATGCTCGATACGCCCGATCAGATTGCCGAAGCCCGGGTTGTCCTCCTCGACCACCGGCGCGCCGCGGCCATCACCATTGTCCACCAGCAGGTTGACCAGGTAGCGCGCCGCTAGGCCTTCGTCGTCGTCCTCGCCGACGCCGGCATCCGTCTGGTCTTCGTCGGCCCAGGCGTTGCGCGAGGCGATCACGTCGGCCTCGACCGCGGCAAGGAACGTCTGGATCCCCGGCTGGTCGTCGAACTCGCTGCGGATGCCGGCGACGAGCTGACGAACCGCCGGTTCGATCGCACTCTGCACCGCCCGATCGAGCGCTTCGATCATTTCCTGGCGCGCAGCCGGAAACCCCTGGACCAGTTCTTCCAGTTGGGCCGTCCAGCGCTCGACCGCCTGCTGCAGGCGATCGCGCTCTCCTTCCTGCAAAGCCTCGTACTGCGCCGGCGACATCGGCTCGCCGTCCCGGGTCGGGGCGATCACCAGACCGTCGCTGGTGCGCATCAGGCCGAGGCCGTCCGCCGCCGCCGATTCGGCCAGCGTCTGGACCGACTTCTCCTCGCGCCGCTTGGTCTGCTCGCGCAACGCATCCACCCGTTCGCGGTGGCTCTGGGATTCGAGCGCCGCCCGCAGCGCCGGCCCCAGCAGGCGCACGAAGCGCTGCATCGCCGTGCGCAGCCGGGCACCGACGCCGGCCGGCAGCAGCAAGGCGCGCGGCCGCCGCCCATCCTCGAAGTTGTGCACGTAGCACAGATCACCCGGCGCCTGGGCGGCACCAGCCAATTCCCGCACGACGCGCCAGACGGTGGCGTGGCGGCCGGTGCCCGGTTCGCCGAGGACGAATACGTTATAGCCCGGCTGGGCCAGGCGCAGGCCGAAGCGCAGGGCTTCCTCCGCCCGCTGCTGACCGATCCCCTGCGGCAGATCCGCCAGTTCCGAACTGTCGTCGAAGCCCAGCGCGCCCGCATCACAGCGCCGTCTCAGGCGATCCGCTGGCAGCGGAATCCGTGGTGTCATCGATCCTCCCCTCCCGCGCCATCCACGCCGCCAGTGTCGCCGCCGGAGGTGTCGAACAGCAAGTCACGGGCGGCCTCGGCGATCGCCACGACGCACGGATGGCTCAGACGCCGCTCCACCGAGATCGCATAGTATTCGTCGACCACCTCGTCGGTACGCCCGATCACCGACAGGGACGGGTTGATGTTCAGCAGCTCGGCCTCGAGCACGGTCGGGCCGGGAAACACGCCGACCCCGGCCTCGCCGAAGGCTCGCATCAACGCCGAGTCGTCGAATTCCCCCCGGATCTGGGGTCGCAGACGGCGGCTGTCGAGCCAGCGCTCGAGGCGACCGCGCTGGGCCGCGTCCTCACCGGCCACCAACAGCGGGGCACCGTCCAGCAGTTGCGGAAACCCGCCATCCAGGCGCGACGCAAGCGCCCGCGTGGCGAAGAAGGAGGTGCCCGACACGCCCAGACGGTGGCTGAATGCGCGCACATTGACGCTGCGCGGAATCGGCGCGTCGGCAATGACCAGATCGAGGCGATGGACGGCCAGTTCCGAGAGCAGGCTGTCGAGTTTCCACTCGCGGCAGATCAGGCGCACCGGTTCGGTCATCTGCACCGCCGGCTCGAGCAGGCGGTAGGCGATCGCCTTGGGGACCGCATCCGCCACGCCGACCCGGAAATCGCGCGGACGGCCACCCTCCTCGAACATGTCGAGCGCCTCGCGCAGTTCGGAACCGAGGGAGAAGATCTCCTCGGCATAGCCGAACACCAGCCGCCCGGCGTCGGTCAGCTCGAGTCCGCGACCGGAGCGGTCGAAGAGGCTGCGACCCAGACTCTCCTCCAGTTGCAGAAGCTGGGCGCTGACGGTTTGTGGCGTCACGTGCAGCGATTCCGCCGCACGGTGGACGCCGCCCGAGCGCGCAACGGTCCAGAAATAGTGGAGGTGCTTGTAGTTGAACGGCGCTCTCATCAGGTTTTTTTTGACTGAAAATGCTATTAAATCAGATATACAGTGGCGCGCGTCGCCGTTAGAGTGCGCATCAAGCGACTTCGCGCCCAGCACCACATCGCCGCGCCCGGGGAACCCGTGCCCACCGGCGGTATCCAACCCGGTGTTCGGCGTGCTACGCGCCCAGGTGATACGCGGCCGCATCCGGCCGATGCAAAGGAGAAGCAAGGCATGCAATATGGCAATACTCAGGTACTGGACCGCAGCGACCGCGGCACTTCGCTGATCGCGAGTCACAAGGTCCTGCGCAATACCTACATGCTGCTGGCGGCGACGCTGATCTTCAGCGCGATCACTGCCGGCGCGTCGATGGCCCTGGGGCTCCCGCACCCGGGCATGTTGATCACCCTGGTCGGCTACTTCGGACTGCTGTTCCTGACCACCAAGCTGCGCAACAGCTCGGCCGGCATTCTCGCGGTGTTCGCACTGACCGGCTTCATGGGCTATACCCTGGGCCCGATCCTCAGTGCCTACCTGGCGCTGCCCAACGGCCATCAGATCGTGATGATGGCGATGGCCGGCACGGCGGTGATCTTCGGCGTGCTGTCGGCGGTGGCCCTGGTCACCCGCAAGGACTTCGGCTTCCTGTCGAGCTTCCTGATGGTGGGCATCATCGTCGCCTTCCTGGCCGGCCTTGCCGCGATCTTCTTCCAGATGCCGGTGCTGTCGCTGGCGGTTTCGGCGGCCTTCGTGCTGCTGATGGCGGGCCTGATCCTGTTCGAGACGAGCCAGATCATCCACGGTGGCGAGACCAACTACATCATGGCTACGGTGAGCTTGTACGTATCGATCTACAACCTCTTCGTGAGCCTGCTCCACCTGCTCGGATTCGCCAGCAGCGACTGACGCAAGCGGCCCCAGCCATGCGGAAGGCGGCTCCGTTGGAGCCGCCTTTTTTGTTGGCCCGGCTGCGGGGCCGGGCGCTACATGTCCTTCTTCACTTCCTCGGCCGTTTCCTGAACCTTCTCGCCACCGGCCTCGATATCCTTGCCAACGCCTTCCACGGTGTTGCAGGCACCAAGCGCGAAGGTGGCCAGAAGCAGCATCATGGTCATCGATTTCATGGAACGTCCTCCTGTTTGCGGTGAGCATTGCCCGCAGCGGGCGCGCGGACTGATACCATCCTCGCAAGCCGGCGCCGGCTCGACTGTCGGCCCCCGCGGATGCCGTTGTCGGAGAATTCCTGCACGCATGTTGCCCGCCACGAAAGAGGTCCGATGACCGCCGACACCGATCCATCGCCGAGCGCGAAGGGCGCCACATCTTCCGGTACGCGCATGCGCGGTTTCGGCTTTCCGCGCGTCTGGCAGCATGTCCTGCTGGCCTGCGGCTGCGCCCTCGCCATCACCCTGCTGGTGACCAGCTATCTGCAGTCGTCGCAAGGCAGCAACGCGCTCGACGAGGTATTGCGTCAATCCGCGCAGGTGGACCACGTCGATCAATTGCAGATGCAACTGGTCGATGCCGAGACCGGCGTGCGTGGCTATCTGCTGTCGGGCGACGCGGTCTACCTCGAGCCCTACGAGCGTGCCATCGGTGCCCTCGACGACGCGATCGCGAATCTACGCGAAGACTTCGCCGACAAGCCGGCGGACCACGGCCGGCTCGAACAATTCATCGCCCTGGTGCGTGCCAAGCAACAGGCGATGGCCGACGCCGTCGCCGAACGCACCTTGATCGGCGAACAGGACGAGGATCTGCTCGGCAACGTGCTGATGGACGAGGCACGCCAGCAGATCTACGCCCTGCGTGCTTCACTGCTCGCCGATGTCGGCAGAAGCATCGAGAGTTCCAAGCGGCGCTTCGGTCTGACCCGCATCGTCGGCATCGTCATGGCGACCGGTTCCTTGCTGCTGCTGCTATTGCTGTTTGCGGTCATACAGCGCCAGTCCGAGTTGCGCGAGCGGCTCGCAGCGATGCTCGAGAACGAAAACAGCCGGCTCGAGAGGCTGGTGGCGGCACGCACCGATGATTTGTCCAAACTCGCGCGCCACCTGGCGGTGGCGCGTGAAGACGAGCAGGCGCGCCTGGCGCGGGAGCTCCACGACGAACTCGGTTCGCTGCTCACCGCGGCCAAGCTCGACGCGAGCTGGATCAAGCGCAAGCTGCCTGCCGAGCTGCAGGTGGCCTGGCAGGACCGCCTCGATCGCCTGCAGCAGACACTGACCAGTGGCATCGCCCTCAAGCGACGGATCATCGATGATCTCCGCCCGCCCCTGCTGAAGGATCTCGGGCTGGTCGAAGCCCTGCGCGCGCTGTGCGAAGATTTCGCCCTGGGCAACGAGATCGCGGTCGACGCCGAACTGCCCGAATCCTCGGACGAAGTCGACGAGGAACGCGCGCTGACCATCTTCCGGCTCGCACAAGAAGCCTTCACCAACATCAGGAAGTACTCGCGGGCCCGCCACGTCCGCTTGCTGCTGGTCTGCGACCAGCACGTCGCGCGGCTCGAAATCGTGGATGACGGGGTCGGCTTCGATCCCCAGGAAGTGGCCTCGGATCGACACGGGATCGCCGGCATGCTGCATCGCGTCCAGATCTACGCGGGCAGCTTCGCGGTCGAATCGGCACCCGGCGCGGGCACCCGCGTGATGGCCGAAATACCGATCTAGTCGCGGCCGCTGTGCCCGCGTTGCTGGCCCTGCCGCACGGCGGTCTCGACGAAATCGAGCAGGTCGTCCATGCCTTCGGCCTTGTCGAAGAAGGCCTCTGCGCCCAGGGCTTCGCAGCGCTGGCGCACGGCACGATGGGCGTGGGTCGAAAACACCACCGCCCGCACCCCACCGAAGCGTGAGGGCTCCTGCTTGAGGCGCTGCAACACACCAAAGCCCGAACCCTGATTGAGCTCGAGGTCGACGATGGCCAGATCGACGTCACCGATCTCCATCTGCTGAAGCGCGGCGCATTCGCCGTCGGCCTCGCCGTTGAGCACGACGCCGTCGATCTCGTCGAGCATCTCGCCCAGCATGTCGCGCAGCAAGGCGGAATCCTCGACCAGCAGAATGCGGAGGGGATCGATGTCCGACGTCACGAGACGCATTCACTCCATGATGAGGCCATTGCGCAATGCGTAGGCCGCCAGCTCGGCGTTGCTCGACACCTTGAGCTTCTCGAGCAGCCGGCTGCGATAGGTACTGATGGTCTTGACGCTGAGATTCAGCATCTCGGCGATCGCGGAGACGCTCTCGCCCTGCGCCAGACGAAGAAACACCTGCATCTCACGTTCGGACAGACTCTCGTGGGGCGCGCTTCCGCCGCCGCCGAGCATCTCCTCGGCCAGCAGCTCCGCCGTCTTGGCGGAAACGTAGCGTCTGCCCTGGTGGACCGTTCGGATCGCCGCGAACAACTGCTCGCCCTCGCAATCCTTGCACAGGTAACCGTCCGCGCCATTGCGGATCATGGACAGCGCATAGCGCTCCTCGGGGAAGCTGCTGAGCACCAGCACCCGGGTCGCCGGATGGCGCTGGCGCACCGAGCGCATGACGTCGATGCCGCTCTTTCCCGGCAGCGACAAGTCGAGCAGCAGCACGTCGCACGCGCACTCGCGCAGGCAATCGAGCGCCTGCTCCCCCGACGACGCCTCGAAGGCGATTTCGAAACCCATCTCTTCGCCGAGCAGTTCGCGAAAACCTGCGCGTACGATCTGATGGTCATCGACGATGGCAACTCTCAGCATCGAGATCTCCAAACGGCTGTGGTCCCATTCTAACGCCGGCAGTGGCGGTGAGCCCGCCCCGCCGACACCGCCGAGGGCGGCCAGGCGCTCCGACAGGCGCAGCCTTGTCGCAGCGCCAGCCCCGCCCGATCAGCGTTTGCTCCGGGTGAGATTGACGATGAAGCTGACGACCGCCATCACCAGGAAGACCACGAACAGGATCTTGGCGATCCCTGCAGCCCCGGCGGCGATGCCGCCGAAGCCGAACACGGCCGCGATCAGCGCGATCACGAAAAACACAATGGCATAGTGAAGCATGGCAATTCTCCTTTCGTGCTGCCGACCCCGGGACGGGGCCGGCGCGACGTCTGTCGATCAGTGGCGGCCCATCCGCTCCCAGTCCTGCAGTTGCGACTCGGCTTCATCACGGGTGATGCCGTAGCGCTCCTGGATCTTGCCGGCGAGTCGCTCGCGACTGCCCTCGATGACGTCGAGATCGTCGTCGGTGAGCTTGCCCCACTTCATCTTCACGGTACCCTTCAGTTGCTTCCAGTTTCCTTCGAGGATGTCCCGATTCATGGCAGTTCTCCTTGGGTCGGTTGATTTCCGCTTTCCGGGCCGCGCCGCTGGCGTGGCCTGACGGTGACTCCACTGTATCCAAGGGGGGACGGAGCGATCATCGGCACGCTCCGAAAGCCCTGTCGGAGTGGGCCTACAGAAAGCGGCGGCCGGCGCCGCCGAGGTCTTGCCCGCGGCTCAGCGACCGGCCGCCATCGGCGCGTAGCCGAGCCGACGGCAGATCGGGTCGAACCGTGCCGTCATCGCGGCCCACAATTCCGGCTCCGGATGACGCCGCCACGCGTAGGCGATCCCGGGCCCCAGAATCGGTGTCGGCACGGCGCCGGCCGCCACCAACGCCCGGTCTCGCTCGACCACCCGGTCATGGCCTGCGGCGGCGCAAGCAGCGGTCAGCGACGCCGGCGAGCACGGAAACGCGAGCCAGTCGAGAACCCGCTGCAGGGCCTGCTCCGGTGCGCGTTTGGCGTCTTCGAAACGCACGATCAGGTCGCGACCGGGCTCGAGCGCATCGAGCCAGCGCCTCAGAAAATCGGCGAAGTAGCTGATCCAGTCGGCGTGGCCGGGGGCGCGCGGTGACTGCGCGAATTCCACCGTCGAGCGCCCCGCCGGGACCTGCCCGGTACGGCGCGCCCGCGCCGCCGCCGACGCCAACGCGTCGCGCGGGTCCCGCACGAACAACACGCGCCGATTCGTCAGCGCAATCGCGTTGGGCAGGGCGTGGGTGAAGCGGGGAACCGGCTCGGGCAGGAATTCAAAGCGACGGCCATCCACCAGCTCCGGCAACAGCCGGCTCCAGCCACTGCCGTCACAGCGATATTCGAAGCACCGGCCGCCGAGCGCGATCCAGTTCGGCGTGTCGACGATGGCCCAGGGCTTGAACACCGGCATGCCGAGCGCCATCAACGCGGCCGCCAACCAGCCGACGCCGCAGGGCAGCTCGGGCGACGCCACATCCAGCGTCCATCGCGGGTAGCCCGGCTGGCCCGGCACGGCGACGTAGGCCGGGTCGGCGTCAAACAGTTTGGCGTTCATGCAAGCATGCGGCGATCTGGCGGGCGTGGGCGGCGATGCTTTCCGGGCCGCCCCGGTTGTCGATGACCAGATCGGGGCGCAACGGCAGTTCGGCCGGCAGCTCGCGCCCGACCTCCGGACCCCGCCGCCCCATCGTCGGCACCCGACCGACCCGCTGCGCCTCCGGGCATTGCACCAAGACCTCGAGGTACGCGGGCGCGTGCGCCGCCAGCCATCCCCGGACCTCGGCAAACAAGGCCACGGCGGTCACGATCACGATCGTGTCCTGGCGTGCCACGCTGACGGCCAGGCGGGCGTAGGCAGAGGCCAGCTCTCGCCGCGTGGCCTCGTCGTAGCCGGCGTCGGGCCACAGCACCCGGCGCATTTCGTCGCCATCGAGTTGCACCGTCTGGATGCCGCTCTGGCGCAGTCGGCCCAGCAACGCGGCTCCGATACTGGTCTTGCCGACGCCGGGCAGGCCGGTGATCCAGACGACGCGGCCGACGCTCACGGCTGCCCCTCCCGCCAGTCGTGATCCCAGTCCGCCCCTGCCGCGGTACACGCCTGGTAGCACGCCAGATCGAACCCGCTATCCACTTCGACCCAACCACCGGCCAGCGGCAGGACGCGGATATCGGCACCATCGCTCAGCATCTCCGACAGCAGTCCGGTGACATCGCAGCGGCGGGCGCGCGCGATGCCGAGACGCGCGATCGTGCGCTGCATCGACCGCCACCCCCGCGGGCGAACGTGGGCCAGCCCCATGAACTGCGCTTCGATTTCGGCCATCGATGCGGCTCGCGCCCCGATTTCGACCAGCCGTCCGGCGCGAGAACGAAAGGTCTCCGCATCCGCCAGCGGATCGTCGAAGCGCGCGCGCCAGAGGGCCTGCCAGCGGATGTCCGCCGGCAGCACCAGATCGCCCGGCGCCGCCAGCAGCCGGGACAGCCAGTCGGCGCGCCAGACACAGTCGCCGTAGGCAAGCACGAATCCAGCCTCGAGGACTGCTGGCGCCACGCATAGCAGCGAGCCGATCGGACCATTCGCGGCCCAGTCGTCACAATGGATTCGACCCTCGCCGGGGGCCAGCACGATGGTCTCGGCGGCATGGCCGGTCACCACGATACGGTGCTCGAGGCCGGCCTGCGCCATCGCGCGTCGCTGCCATTCCAACAGCCGCCTACCGGCAAGCGACATCATGCACTTGGCCCGATCGTCGCCGGCCGGGCCGAGTCGGCTGCCGCGTCCCGCCGCCAGCACGATCGCGGTGCTCACAGTGCGCGGCCGACCGACAGTACGGTATGAAACGGCACCTCGACGCGGGCCAGGCCGGCGACGATATCGCGAATGGCCGCGAGCACGCTGTCGATTCGGTCACCGGCCTGCCGTCTCAGCGTCGCGTGCGCACGGAAGCCACCGACGAATTCCTCGTTGGCATAGCTGTGCACGAACTCGAGCCGAGCCGAGCGCACCTGCCCGAAGTGTCCCCCGGCGACAATCGCCGCGGCGCTGTCGCCGCGCCGCGCGCCCCCTTCATAGCGCCCCAGCAGACCTTCGATCGCGGCCTGGATCTCGCGCTGCAGGGGATCGTCGAGGCAGCGGTGGTTGTAGGCGCACAGGACGCTGCCACCGGCACCGACCAGGCGGCGCGCCTCGCTCAGTGCCGCGGCGCGATCCATCACGTTGAGGGACGAGCCGAAGCACGCGATCCCATACCGGCCCGCCGCGAGACCCGTTTCTTCGCCGGTCGTGGGATGCCAGCGCACCGCCCGATCGGCGGTCGCCCGAATGCCGAGGTCGCGCATCTCGCGGCACGGTTCGACGGCGTCCACCTGCCAGCCGTGCGCCGCCAGTGCCAGACTGACGCGACCGGTGCCGGCGCCCAGGTCGACCGCACGCGCCGGCTCGCGAATTTCCGCCAGGCGCATCGCCTCGGCGATCAGCCGCGGATGGTAGGGGGCACGCTTGCCGTAGTCGGCGGCCAGGCGGGAATAGTCCCAGGCCAGCACTGTCTGCTGCGTCACGTCAGATGGCATGAATGGCTCCGGTGGAAAAATCGATCGACAGTCGCGCCGCGCGCGTCAGGCGGGAAAACCGCTCGATGCCGATGCCGAGTACGGCAGGACAGCCGAGATCACGGCAGCGCAGTGCCATGTGGGAGTGAGGACCTCCCCAGGCGGTCAGCAGGGCCGCCGGTGCCCGTTCGAAGATCCAGTCGAAGCCCGGATCGGCGCTCTCGATCGCAACGATCGCCGCCGTCGGCAAGCCACCCGGCTCGCCGCCACGCGTGACCATCGCCAGCGGCGCGCTGACACGACCGCTGCCGATATAGCTCGGGCGCTGGCGCGCGCAGCAGACCGCGGCCAGGTCGTCGCCGACCTGGATCAGCGCCGGCATACGCAGCCGCGCTTCCTTGCGGTGCCTTTCCCGCGCCATCTCGGCCAGATCGGCCACCGCAGGGCCTGGCTCGCACCAGTGCTGCCACGGCACCCAACTCGCCGCCTCTCGCCCGAGCCCCACCGCAGCGGCACGACTCGCGACGATCTCGAGCAATTCGCTGACCTCGCTGGCGAAGACGAACTTGCCCAGCTCGCGGGCACGTGCGGCGTGCACGGCCACATCCACCAGTTCGGCGGCAGACAACGTCAGCCCGGCCTCGCCCAGCAGGCGATCCAATCCACGACCTTCGTGCGCCCTCAGCGCGAAGCGCTCGCCGCGCTCGGCGACGTCCGCCGCGGGCGGCCCGGGCGCGAGCTCCCGGTGCCGGGGCGCGAGAATATCGAAGGTCCCGGCACGCGCGTTGTCGCGGCAGCGGCGCAGCACCGCACCGGCCCCCAACGCTCCGGCCGTGCTGCCGACCGAGCGCAACAAGGCATCGAGCCGCTCGCTCGCCAGCGCCCCGCGGCGCACGGCCGAATGCAACAAGGCCTGGGCGGCGAAATCGCAGCGGGCGGCTGTCGCGAAGGGCACCGCCAAATTGTCGCGCGCCGCTTCGACGCGGACCCGTAGCGAGGCCGCCCGCCATCGCCGCAGGCCTACGCCGGCAGTGTCGAAGCCGGTCAGCAGCTTGGCCAGGCGTCTCCGCTCGAGGCAACGCAAGGTCGTCGGCTTGAGCGCGTGAGCGATCAGAGCGGCATCGCTAGCGTCGAAGCCGGCCGACCGCAGACGCGCATCGAGGTCGAACTCGCTGACGGTGACCGCCACGTCGAACTCGATCCGGTCATGCAGATGGCGTTGGCCTGCGAGGTGTCGGATCCAGCGTTCCAGCAGCCGCCCGGCGAGGGCCGAGGGCACGCCTTGCGGGATCAAGGACGACAGACTGGCGGCGACGTCGACGTACGGGCGCCCGGCCAGCGGGCAAAGCAGTCGCGGTCGTACGGGCCGGGCATAGCCGAGCATGCGTCGGGCCCGCCACCAGGCGTCATCCGCGATCAGGCTCTCGAACAGGCTCAGGCCCAGCGGGCGCGGATGTTCGCCCAGCAATTCGGCCGGATTCCAATCCGGCATCAGTCCGAGCAAGGACACGCCGTGTGCACCGTGCGTGCGCAATGTCGCGCCGACCACCTCGCGCATCGCACGCCCCGTGGCCTCGTCGCCTCGCGTCGGCAGCCGGATCGGTCGAACCTGGAGCAACCAGATGCAGGAGTGCGTCCATGCCAATTCGAGTTCGAAATCGACACCCCGGGGCATGTGCGCTTCGACTTCGCGCACCACCGCGAGCGCCGCCGCGACTGGTGCCGGCAATTCGCCGGGCGCCACGTCCGGCGCCAGGTACCAGGTATCCGACGCCGCACTGCCGTCGGTCACCGCCCGTGTCGACTTGCCGTGGGCGATGCTGACGCTGACATAGTCCGCGCCGTCCGGCGGCGCACGGTTGCAGGCCACCAGCGCCGCCTCGACCGGACCGAGGGAGTGCTGGAGCAACACCTGGTCGGCCACGCCGGGCTCCCCGTAGCTGGCGAACACCGCGTCGACCGCTTCGCCGATGGCCTCCCCTTCGACGTCGAGCAGCGTCAGGAACCGACCGGCCTGCGAGCGGCCGACGCGATCCTCCTGGGGGTGGGAACTGCGAACTGCCGCCGACCGGCCCTGCAAGCCGTGCCGAAACTCGGCCAGCGTCGCGTCACGCGCATCGCGCCAGCGCTGTCGCCCGACGATGCAGCCGAACGGTGCGCGCGCGTGTCGCAGGCGAGGTGCGATCGCATGCAGGAGTTCCGCCTTGCTCGCCGCCAGCATGGAAGCGTCGATGCGCGCCTCCGACCCATGCGGCGCACGAAGCTGCGGCGGCACATCTTCGATCACGCCGGCACACCGGCGTCGCGGCGGGAAACGGCGCATTGCTGGACGAAGTGGCGGAGCAAAGCCTGCATCGGCGCCCGCTCGGCCGCGTCGACCGCCAGTTCCGGATGCCACTGCACCCCCAGCAACCAATCCCGGTCGACTGCCCGCAAGGCCTCGATGCAGCCATCCTCCGCCACTGCCTCGACCGCCAGTCCGTCGCCGATCCGACCGACCGCATGGCGATGGGCCGAACGCACGACCAGGCGGTCCGTGCGGCAAATCGTGCGCAGCACGCCATCCACGGCAAGCGCCACCGGATGGCGGCAACTGCCGTAATCGGCGCGATCGTCATGGCACGTCACGTCCTCGGTGCCGGCCCAGTCGACGCACAGCGAGCCGCCGCGCACGACGTTGATCAGATGCAGTCCACGGCAGATGCCGAGCACCGGAAGGCGCCGACCTTCGGCGGCCGCGAGCAGGGCCGAATCCCACCCATCGCGAAGCTCGTCCAGGGCGCGGCCGGGCCCTTCGGCCACCGGGTCGCCGGCACGCGCAACCCGTCGCACGTCACCGCCCCCCTGCAGGACCAACCCGTCGGCACGAGCAAGGCACCGGTGCGCCTGTTCGCGGCACCGATCGGCTTCGGGTGGCGGCAGCAGGCTGATGGTCGCACCGGCCCGCTGCAATGCGGCCGCCAGATCGCCATCGATCGCCCAATGGGCGCGCAGCCGGTGATCCGCGCCGCGCGCCACGGAAACGGCGCGCGCGCTGACGGCGATCAGTGCCGATCGTGGGGAAAGCGACGAAAGCATGGCGGGCGGCAGGGCGGCGAGCCGGATGAGGAATCTTCGACACGATATGCCATTCGCGAAGCCGCCGGCAAATCAGGGAGGCTGCGAATAGCCGCTCAGGCCGGGCCCAGGTGGGTCTTGCCGCCACGCACCAGGCAACAGCGGTTGCGGCCGGCGTGCTTGGCGGCGTACAAAGCCTTGTCGGCATCGCGCACCAGACTGTCGGCGTCCTGGGTCAGGGGCTCGCGTCCGGCAAGACCGATGCTCACGGTCACCGCCACACTCCGATCGCCGACCGCAACCGCCAGCTTGCGCACCGCCAATCGCAGGCGCTCCGCCGTTCTCGCAGCGGCCGGCAATGGCGTGTTCGGGCAGATCACCAGAAATTCCTCGCCGCCGACCCGGCAGACCCAGTCGTCCTTGCGGGCCTCGGCGCGCAAGGTCGTGGCCACCGCGGTCAACGCGGCATCGCCACCGGCATGTCCGTGGGCATCGTTGATCGCCTTGAAGCGATCCACGTCCACCATCATCAGCGACAGCGGCTGGTCACCGCGCCGGCTCACGCTCCAGGCCTGCTCCAACAGGGACATGCCGGCACGGCGGTTGGGCAGGCCGGTCAGGGCATCGGTGAGCGCCGCCTGTTCGAGCTTGCGGTTGCTGACCGCGAGCTCCGATGCGATCCGCTTGAGCTGAGCCCGGTCTCGCTCCCATTCGTCATGGAGCTTGACGTAGCGCCAGGCCGCCCGCAGGCGGGCCCGGAGTTCGACCTCGCCGACCGGCTTGTTCAGATAGTCGTCCACACCTTCGGTGAATGCCGCCTCCACCTGGGCCTCGGTACCCGCGCCGGTCAGCATCACGACATAGATCACCTGTCCCCATTCGGTGGCGCGCAGGGCGCGAGTGAGTTCCAGGCCGTCCATTGCCGGCATCAACCAATCGGTGATCACCACCTGGGGGCGACTGTCCACCGCCATGGCCAGCGCCGAACGGCCGTCGGCGGCGAGTTGGACCTCGTGCCCACACGAGTCCACCAGCATCTTTCCGATCAGCTCACGACTCGATTCGTCATCGTCGACCAGCAGGATCCGCAGGCTCGCACCGTCGGCCGTGACCTCGGCGCGCGGCGGTGGCGCGCTGGCGATCTGGGCGAACGACGGCAACTGATGGGTCGGTACGTTGAGGATTTCCCCCCATTCGTGCCATTGGCCGATCAGCGGATCGAGCAGTTCGCCGAGTTCCTCCTCGTCCAGCCCGACCCGCCCGGCCACACACATGAGATCCGGCACCAGCGCATGACGCGCCGACTCGTCGACCTGCCCGAGGTCGGCAATGCAGACCGCGAGCCGCAGCGACTCGCAGATCTGCAATCCTCGCGAACCGGCGTCGAAACGGCCAGAATCGATCGCCTCGTGGTACTCGACCGGGTCGATGAGTGCCGGCGGAAAGCCCCAGTCGGCCAGCATCGCCGCCGCCAACTGATTGTGGTCGATCTGCAGCCGCAGTCGCTCTGCGGCCGCCAGCGCGGACGCGTCGCGCAGGTCGGTGGCGGCCAGGATCTCGGCGTAGGCTTCGGGGTAGGCCGTCGCCAGTGCCAAGCGTCCGATGCGGGAGAACAGTCCGCAGGCGAAGAGGTCGTCCGGCGGGCCCATGCCGTTATTGCGGGCCAGGCGCTGCATGGCCAGCCCGGCAAGCAGCGAGTGCGACCAGAATGCCTGGTAATCGAACCCCTCGCAGGCGCCTTCGCCGTACTGATCGACCAGCGAAAACCCGAGGGACAACTGCTTGACCGGGCCCAGCCCGAGGCGGCGCACCGCCTCGCCCACCGAAACCACCGGCCGGCCGCCCATCGAAGCGGCGTTGGCGTGCCGGATCAACTTGCCGGACAGCGCCGGATCGGTCATCACGACGCGCGCCACGTCGTCGAGCGTTGCGGTTTCGTCCTGGCACAACTCCATCACGGCCAGTGCGACCCCCTTCGGGCTGGGCAGCACACCACTGAGGCGCAGTTCGTCGATGGCCGGAAGCGAAGACACGTCGGGTTTCTCCAGGCGCCCAGGCGCCCCAATCGCGCGCGCAACCCGGTGCCGCGCGCATCAATGTATGACGATGCCAGTATGCTGAAGATGCCTGCATGACTCAAGCAAGTGCCGGACGCATAGCCCCCGCCACGGCAGCGACCGTCGTGCCAGGGCGCGTGCGACGGCAGTCGCACCGACCTGCCCCATCTCAACCCACGACGTAGGCGCCGGTGCCGACCGCGATCAGGCTGTTTTCGTCGTTGTGCAGTTCGATCCGGGTCACCGCGACCTTGTTGCCCGTGCGCAGCACGAAGCCGATGGCCTCGAACCACTGACCGAAGCCGGGGCGCAGATAGTCGATGCGCAGGTCGATGGTGCCGAGCTGGCCGAAGCGTTCGAGCTTGGACTCGAGGGGCTCGTCGGCCAGCCTCTTCTGCACGCCGAGGAAGGCCGCGAGCCCGCCGGTCACGTCGATCGCCGCCGAGATGACCCCGCCGTGGAGATTTCCGCGGACGAAGTTGCCGACCAGCTCCGGTCGCATGTCGAAGCGCACCCGGGGATGATCGTAGTCCAGCGAATCGATACGCAGCCCCAGCACCCCGTTGAATGGGATCTTTTCGTTGAACAGCTGGCGGATCTGCTCGAGCAGTCGGCGATCCTGGGCCGGATTGGTCATATCGGGTACTCCGTCGTCGATGATCTCGGGCGTTGGCTGCATTGCCGCCCGCCAGCCGGTCGGACCCGGGGCCCTGCCAGCATGCCGGAAAAGAACCGGCCGGGGAAACCCGGTTATCGCCCCCGGGACTCAGCCCTGGGGTAGCCGGTCGAGCCGCCACAACTCGGGAAAGCCCCGCGCCCACAGCACCACCACCAGCAGGCTGCCGACGCCCCCGAGCACGATCGCCGGCACGACGCCGAACCAGGCGGCGGTGAGCCCCGACTCGAACTCGCCGAGTTGATTGGAAGCACCAATGAACAGGCCATTGACGGCGCCGACCCGGCCTCGCATCGCATCGGGCGTCGCCAACTGAATGTAGGCGCCGCGAAACACCATGCTGACCATGTCGGCCGCGCCGAGCACCACCAGAGACGCCATCGACAACCACAGCGTCGAGGACAGGCCGAAGACGATGGTGGCGAATCCGAACAGGGTGACGGATCCGAACATCAGCCGACCGACCCGGCGGTGCAGGGCGTGGCGCGCGAGCCACAGGGACATGGCCAGCGCCCCGGCGGCCGGCGCCGCCCGCAGCAGGCCGAGGCCCCAGGCATCCGTGTGCAGGATCTCGCTGGCGACGATCGGCAGAAGCGCCGTTGCGCCCCCCAGGAGCACGGCCATCATGTCGAGCGAGATGGCCCCGAGCACCGCCCGCTCGCGGCGGATG
Organism: Rhodocyclaceae bacterium; assembly: GCA_020445785.1. Taxonomy (GTDB): domain Bacteria; phylum Pseudomonadota; class Gammaproteobacteria; order Burkholderiales; family Rhodocyclaceae; genus Cognatazoarcus. Next base: position 12,815 of record JAGRFZ010000135.1, on the reverse strand, counting down.
AAGCCCAGGCCCTCGACGAAGTTGCGCCAGGCGCTGCGCCCCGCCGGCATGCGCGCCTGCGCCACCAGCGGCCGGGCGCCGAGTACCGACGACACCGCCAGCGCCATCGCGGCGCTGGCCACGCCATATACGACGTCGGGCCCGAGGGCGTAGAGGAAGCCCGCCACGACCGGCGCGCCGATGGTCGACAACTGGAACGCGGATGCCGCCATCGCCACCGCGCGTGGCAGCATCGCCGGCGGCACCAGCGCGGGCAGCAAGGCCTGCGAGGTCGGCATCTCGAAACTGCGGCCGACACCGTTGACCACCAATACCGCGTAGATCAGGCCCGGGGTCGGGCTGCCGTACCAATTCGCCCAAACGAGCGCCAACAGGCTGGCCAGTTGCAGGGCCTGTGCCGCCGCGACCAGTCTGCGCCGTTCGAAGCGGTCCGCCCAGTTGCCGGCCATCGGCATCAGGAGCAGCTTGGGCAGAAACTGGGCGAGGCCGGCGAAACCCAGCGCCAAGGCGCTGCCGGTAATGTCCCAGACCTGCCAGGCGACCGCGACGCCCAGCATCTGGTGGCCACCGGCGCTGCAGATGCGGGCGATCCAGAAGCAAACGAAGCCACGTTCGCGAAACAATCGGCTCCGCGCCGCCGGCGCGTCGCGGGCGTCGTTCATTCAGGCAATCCGATTGGCGACTTCGATCAGGTTGCCGTCCGGGTCTCGGAAATACAACGACAGGAGTCGCGAGCGGGCGCCGGTGCGCTCGACCGGGCCCTCCTCGACCGCAATGCCGAGGGCGGCGAGGTGCGCGAGGATCTCGGCGATCGGCCGGCGGGAGATGAAACACAGGTCGGCCGAACCAGGCGTCGGCGCTGCCGCCTTGGGCTCGAACTCGTGGCCCTTCCGGTGCAGATTGATCTTGTGGGCACCGAACGCCAGCGCCCGCCGCCCATTGCCGAATCGCACGTCCTCGAACCCGAGCACGGCGCAATAGAACCGGCAACTCGCCTCGATGTCGGCCACGGTCAGCACCAGGTGGTCCAGCCCCTCGATGTCCATCGACATGTCGGCTCCCGTTTTCAGGCGAGGCGGGCGCTCGCCGCCATGATCTCGAATCCGTGCTCGTCGCGCGCCCACAGGCGCACCGACGATGCGCCGTCGCAGTGACCACATAGCTGCAATGGCCGGCCATCGAAGACCGGCCTCAGGGCGCGGTATTCGAAGGCAGCGAGCCTGGCCGTCGGGCGTTCTCGCAGCAGCAGATCGATCAGCAGGGTCGCGATCAACGGGCCATGCACCACCAGCCCCGGGTAGCCTTCGACCTCGGTCGCGAAGCGCCGATCGTAGTGGATGCGGTGGCCGTTGAAGGTCAGGGCCGAATAGCGGAACAGCAGCACCTCGTCGGCAGAGACCTCGCGATGAAACGTGCCCGGCCCCACCACGTTCGCGGCGCCGGCGCGACGTCCGTCGCCCTGCGCCGCGCGATAGACGATGTCGTGCTCTTCCCACAGGCAGGCGCCGCCGTCGGCGGCAATGTCGTGGCGAACCGTCACGAACACCAACGCGCCGCTCTGCCCGTGGCGCGCTTCGACGCGCGTTACGGTGGAATCGCGCACCGCACGCGCCCCGATCGTCAGCGGGGTCGTGAATCCGAAACGCCCGCCTGCCCACATGCGGCGCGGCAGCGGAACGGGCGGCAGAAAGCCCCCCTTGTGCGGATGGCCGTCGCGCGCCAGCGAAGACTGCGCCGCCAGGGGCAGGAAGTACAGCCAATGCCACAGCGGAGGCAGCGCCTCGCCGGCCTCGCCTTCGCCGACATAGGGCGCCTCCAATGTCGCCTTGAGGGCGCGCAGCGGAAACGCCGTGAGGACTTCTTCTCGCCGCTCCCGGCGGCCGATCCAACGGCGCAGGTGATCCAGATCGCAAGCCTGCTCCATGCCATACTCCCGTTTCGCGACCGTGCCCGCCTGCCAGCATAAACCAGGGGCGCCCGAACCTCCCGGTCGCACCACGATCGAACGCCCGAGTGAGTCGCCGGCGGGTCCGCTGCCGGCGCCGCGTGCAACCCCCGACCATGAGACGCCGGTGAAGTCTTCCGAAAACCGGCCGCGCCCGACCGGAGCGGGCGTCGGCCCGATCGAGATCCTGTTCAACCCGCGTTCCGGCGCCCACGACCAGGCGCAGGCCCACGCCTGCATCGCCGCCGTGCTCGCCGCCTCCGGCCGGGACTACCGCTTCGTCCCGATCGAGCGCCCGGAAGCGATCGGCAAGCTGGCCAGATCCCTGGGCGAGCGCGCCCGCGAGTGCGACGGGGCCGTCGTCGCCGCCGGCGGCGACGGCACCATCAATGCGGTGGCGCAGGCGGTGCTGGGCAGCGGTTGCGCGTTCGGCGTACTGCCACAGGGCACGTTCAACTATTTCAGCCGCGCCCACCATATCCCGTTTGATACATCCGAGGCGCTGCAGGTGTTACTCAGCGAGCAGCCGCAGGCGGTCCAGGTCGGCCTGGTGAACGACCGCGTATTCCTGGTAAACGCCAGCCTCGGGCTGTATCCGCAACTGCTGGAGGAACGCGAAAACTGGAAGCACTACCTCGGGCGCAACCGCTTCGTCGCTTTTGTCGCCGCGTTTTTCACCCTGATGGGGGGCTACCGCACACTGCGCTTGCAGGTCAGCACGCCGCAGGTGCAGCGGAAGCTGCGCACCCCGACCCTGTTTGTCGGCAACAACGCCCTGCAGATGGAGCAGTTGGGCCTGCCACTGGCACAGGACATCGACAGGGGCGAGTTGGCCGCTATCGTGCTGAAGCCGGTGCGCCGCCTCGCCATGCTGGGGTTGTTGCTGCGCGGCGCCCTGGGCCAGCTGGGCACATCCGGCAGACTGCTCAGCTTTCCGGTTACGCGCCTCGATGTGACGACAGCGTGGCCGTTTCGCGGCCGGCGCATCAAGGTCGCAACCGACGGAGAGATTCGCTGGTTGCAACTGCCGCTGGACTTTCGCGTGTCACCGCAGCCGCTGTTCCTGATCCGGCCACCGGCTGCAGAGCGTGAACCCTCATGACGTTACTACTTCAGGTGTCCGACCCCCATTTCGGCACCGAGCGCGCGCCTGTAGTGCAGGCGCTGCGACAACTGGTGCAGCAACAACAGCCGCAACTCCTCCTGTTATCCGGTGACATCACGCAGCGCGCGACGCGGCGGCAGTTTGCCCGTGCGCGCGAATTCGTCGATGCGCTCAATGTGCCGCAGGTAGTGGCGCTCCCGGGCAACCATGACATCCCGCTTTTCAACCCTCTGGCGCGACTGCTGCGCCCCTATGCCAACTACACAGAGGCGTTCGGGCACAGCCTGGAGAACGAGTATGAGAATGAGGACGTACTGTTGCTGACACTGAATACCACACGCTGGTACCGGCATATCGACGGGGAAGTGAGCGACGAACAGATCGATCGTGTTGCGGCGCGCCTCAGGCAGGCACCTGCGGATCGCTGGCGCATCGTTGCCACCCACCAACCACTGGCGACGCCGAGCGCCGAGGAGTCCCACGATCTGCTGCACGGCCACGAGAAAGCCCTGCGCTGCTGGGCGGCGGCGGGCGCCGATGTCGTGATGGGTGGTCACATCCACCTGCCTTATGTCATGGCCATGCACCAGCGTGAACCGGTCTTGCCGGCGCCGCTGTGGGTTGTGCAGGCGGGTACGGCACTGAGCAACAGGGTCCGCGCCGGAGCACCGAATTCGGTCAACCTGTTGCGCATCGAAAGTGCGGGAACCACTCCGCGTCAACTGCTGGTCGAACGCTGGGATTACAGCGGTGACGGGAAAAGCTTCGAGCTTGTTGCCACCGAGGAATTGCGTACTCCCGCTCCGCCCTAGGACGGCATCCGGCGGCAGCACGGCCAGTTCAGGCTCCGCCACTACCGCGGCTGGCAGGGACGCGGCGCGCGATCGCCCATAGACGGCCTTACCGAAGCATTTGCCACCGCGCCCGGACGCCCCGGACTGCAGCGGCGGTACTAGGCCAACCGCTCCAGCGCAGCTCGCAGGGGTTGCGGAATTGGAACCGAGCGGTTTTCCGCGCGCTCTACAAACACATGCACGAAATGGCCATGCGCGGCAGCATCCTCTTCCCCCTCCCTGAAGATGGCGATGCCGTACTGCACTGAGCTGTTTCCGAGGCGATCCACTCTGATGCCGGCCTCAATCACGTCGGGGTAGGCAATGGGCGCATGGTACTCACAGCCGGAATTCACCACATAGCCGACAATACTGCCGTCGCTGATATCCAGCCCGCCCTCTTCGATCAGGTAGCGGTTGGCGGCTGTATCAAAGTAGGAGTAGTAGGTGACATTGTTCACATGGCCGTAAATATCGTTGTCAGACCAGCGCGTGGTGATGGGATAGAACACCTTGTAATCGGCCCGGGTGGGGCGTCGCGCCTTACTCATGCTGCTGCTCCATAGGCGGCCTGATAGATGGCCAGCGCATCCTCGTAGGCGACATCGCGGGGATTGTTTACCAACAGGCGCTGTTGCAGCATGGCATCGCTGGCGAGCAGTTCGAGATCGGCCGCTTTCACGCCCGCCTTCTGCAGCGTTGCAGGCAGCGCCACATCGTCAATCAATTGCCGCAGGGCGGCGATCAATGCTGTCGTTTTCGCCTCGGCACTCCCCGCTACCGGACGGCCCGTCACGGCTTCCGCCAGCTCGGCATAGAGCTCGCTGGCCGCTGGCGCGTTGAACTCCAGGACAGAGGGCAGGACCAGCGAGTTACTCAGGCCGTGCGGGATATGGTAGTGGCCGCCCAACGGGTACGCCAGCGCATGGACCGCGGCCACGGGTGCATTGGCAAACGCCTGTCCGGCGAGGCAGGCGCCAAGCAACATATTTTCGCGGGCCTGCAGATTGCTGCCATCGAGCACAGCGGTGCGAATATTGCGCGATAGCAACTGCAGGGCCTGAATTGCGAGGTTGTCAGACAGGGGGTTCTTCTTGTGCCGGGAGGTATAGGCCTCAATAGCGTGCACCATGGCATCGACACCTGTCATGGCAGTGACGGCAGGCGGCAGCCCCAGGGTCAACGCGGCATCCAGCACTGCAACATCCGGCAGCAATACCGGCGAGGAAACACCCGCCTTGGTGGTCTCACCGGTGGTAATGACGGCAACCGGGGTGACCTCCGACCCTGTACCCGCAGTCGTCGGCACCAGAACCAGCGGCAGGCGGCCACCGCTCACCTGCCCCACACCGTAAATCTCTGGCAGCGCCTGCGTGCCGCCCAGTAGAACAGCCACCACCTTGGCGACATCCATCGAACTGCCGCCGCCGACCGCGATAACACCGTCGACCGCGCCATCTCGCGCCGCCTGGGCCGCCGCGTGCACTGTGGCCTCAGGCGGATCCTCGCGAACCTCGTCAAACACCAGCGGTTCGAGGCCCGCCTGCTGCAGCGCCGCCAATACCGGCTGCACCAGCCCGATCGCCACCAGGCCAGGGTCTGTCACCAACAGCGGCCGCTGCACACCCAGGTGCCGGCACTGCACGGCGAGCTCCAGGGCGCTACCTGCGCCATTGATGATTCGCGCTACCGTATTGAATTCAAAACCCTGCATGGCGGATTACCTCTACATCGTAAGTATGACCTTGCCGCGTGCGCGGCGCTCAATCATACAGTTGAAAGCCTCTTCGTACTGCTCGAGCGGAAAACTGTCTGTGACTACAGGGCTGATTTTACCACTGGCGAACAGCTCCCACAGCGCCTCGATATTCCTCAGGTTTTCCTCCGGCTCCTCGCCCACAAACCGGCCCCAGAACACTCCCACCAGGGAACAGCCCTTGAGCAGTGTGAGGTTGAGTGCGATCTTGGGGATGGGACCACTGGCAAAGCCGATCACCAGATAGCGGCCATTCCACGCCATGCCACGGATCGCCGGCTCGGCGTAATCGCCACCGACCGGGTCATACACCACATCCACACCCCGGCCACCCGTCAGGTTCTTGATCGCATCCTTGAGGTTTTCCCGGCTGTAGTTGATGACTTCGTCAGCGCCCAGCTTCTTGCACAGTTCCAGTTTCTCGTCGGTACTGGCAGCCGCTATCACCTTGGCTCCCATCTGCTTGCCCAGCTCTATGGCGCTGGTGCCGACACCGCCGGCGGCGCCGAGTACCAGCAGTGTTTCACCAGGCTGCAGGGCAGCGCGCTGCTTGAGCGCATAGTAGGAGGTGAAATAGGTGATACTGACTCCGGCCGCCTGCTCAAAGCTCAACCCGGCGGGCATCGGGAACGCACCCAGCTCATGGACGGCAATTTTCTGGCAGAACGCGCCTGAGCCGCCTGCGGATATCACCTTGTCACCGACGTTGAAACGGCTGACACCGGCACCGACGGCGGTCACCACGCCCGCGCATTCACCACCCGGCACAAACGGCATTTCCGGCTGCATCTGGTATTTCCCCTGAATCATCAGGACATCGGGAAAATTGAGGCCCGCCGCCCTCACGTCGATCAACACATCGTGTTCACCCACTTCCGGCTCCGGCCAGTCCTGCACCAGCTCCAGTTTGTCCGGCAAACCGTGTTCCCTGCACACCACTGCTTTCATTGTCTTTCCTCCGCTCGCTGGCCGATATGACCAGGTCTCAAACAAGAACGGCGCCCGCAGGCGCCGTTACAATCAGTTCAGGCTCAGGCCACTTCAAACAGGCCCGCTGCACCCATGCCACCGCCCACGCACATGGTGATCACCACATACTTGACGCCGCGGCGCTTGCCCTCGATCAGGGCGTGACCGATCATGCGGGAGCCGCTCATGCCGTAGGGGTGGCCGATGGAGATGGCACCGCCGTTGACATTGAGCTTGTCGTTGTCGATGCCCAGCTGGTCGCGACAGTACAGCACCTGCACAGCGAAGGCCTCATTCAGTTCCCACAGGCCGATATCATCCACTTTCAGGCCGTGCTGCTTGAGCAATTTGGGTACCGCGAACACCGGGCCGATGCCCATCTCGTCGGGCGCACATCCGGCCACCGCGATACCGCGGTAATAACCCAGTGGCTGCAGCCCTTCCTTCTCTGCGGTCTTGGCGTCCATGATCAGCTGCGCAGAGGAACCGTCGGACAGCTGCGAGGCATTGCCGGCGGTGATAGTGCCGCCCTCGACAACGGTCTTCAGGCCCTGCAGGCCCTCCAGCGTAGTGGCGCGCAGGCCTTCGTCCGCCGATACTGTGCCTTCAACCAGTGACGCCTCGCCGGTGGCCTTGTCCCATACCGTGCGCTGGCAGGTGACGGGCACCAGCTCGTCAGCGTATTTACCGGCCTCATAGGCGGCGGCTGTGCGCTGCTGCGACTGCAGGCCGTATTCATCCATCGCCTCGCGCGAAATATTGTAGCGCTTGGCGACGACTTCAGCCGTGTCCAGCATGGATACAAACATATTCGGCTCGATCGCCAGCAGTTCCTCATCGACCATACGATGCAGGTTCATGTGCTCGTTCTGCACCAGGGTGATACATTCCAGGCCACCACCGATTACACAGTCCATGCCGTCGTACATGACCTGTTTGGCGGCTGTCGCCACCGCCATCAGCCCGGACGAGCACTGGCGATCCATGGTCATCCCGGAGGTGGTGATGGGCAAACCCGCGCGCAGTGCAATCTGGCGAGCGATGTTTGAGCCGGTGGCACCCTGTTCCAGAGCGCAACCCATGATGACGTCTTCAACTCGGGCCGGGTCAATGCCGGCCCGCTTGACGACTTCCGCCACCGATGCGGCACCCAGGGTTGCACCCCCGAGGTTGTTGAAACCGCCGCGGAACGCTTTGGCGATGGGTGTACGCGCGGTGGATACGATTACTGCTTCTCTCATGTCGTTACTCTCCGGATGTGAAGGCGCCCTGAAGGCGCCGCGGTATCTCTCACTATTTGTTCAGGCCCAGGCCTTCCATTGCTTTACCGGTCAATTTCACGGTCTGCTCAAAGCCGGCCTGCGGCTGCGTCTCACCTACAGGCGATGCGATGGCGTCCCAGTGCGCGGCGATACCTTCCGGCGTCTGCTCGGCTGGTGGCAGCCAGACACCGTCCGTCTCGATAATTTTCGCCACCGAGTAGGCTCCGGCTCCCGCACAGATGATGGTTTTGGTCGGCGCGTTCTCGCTCACCATGTACAGTACAGCCGGCGTCACCGTCTCCGGGGTCAGCAGTGCAAACGCCTCCTCGGGGATGAGGCCCTCGGTCATACGCGTGCCGGCGGTCGGCGCCAGCGCATTGATGTGGATATTGTATTTCGCGCCTTCCTGCGCCAGCGTATTCATCATTCCGATCACGCCCATCTTGGCGCTGCCGTAGTTGGTCTGGCCGAAGTTGCCGTACAGGCCGGAGGACGAGGTGGTCACCACGATGCGACCGTAGGACTGTTCCCGCATGATCTCCCAGCAGGCCTTGGTGCAATTCACACTGCCCATCAGGTGCACGTCCAGCACGAGCTTGAAATCCTCCAGGCTGCCTTTGGCGAAACTCTTGTCACGCAGGATGCCGGCGTTGTTGACCAGGATGTCCACCCGGCCCCATTTGTCCATCGCCTGCTTCACCATCGCTTCCACTTCATCGTACTTGGCAACGTTCGCGCCGTTGGCGATGGCCTCACCACCGAGCGCCTCGATTTCAGCGACGACTGATTTGGCGGCCTCCGATGAGCCGCCGGAACCGTCGACACCGCCGCCAAGATCGTTGATCACAACCTTGGCACCGCGCTTGGCCAGCTCGATTGCATGGCTGCGCCCCAGACCCTGGCCAGCGCCGGTCACGATGGCCACTTTTCCGTCGTATCGAATAGACATTACTGATATCCCCTAATTCAAAGAAATAGATCTGTCGCCCGCTCAGGCACAGATAACCATGGTCAACCACTCGGCGATCAGCGCCGGCGTCTCCTCGCCTTCAATCTCCACCGAGATCGATTGCTTCACCAGGAAACGGTTGTCGTCCTTGCGCGTGACATCGGCGATTTCTGCATTGGCACGCACCCGCTTGCCGGATTTTACCGGTGCCAGGAAACGCACCTTGTCGAACCCGTAATTCAATCCCATCACGATATTTTCCGGAATGACACCGCTGCCCTCGACCAGTTTGGATAGCAGGGAGAGCGTCAGGAACCCGTGGGCGATCGTGCCGCCAAACGGCGTGTTCCTGGCCGCCTCCGGGTCCACATGGATGAACTGGTGATCCTCGGTGCAATCGGCGAACGTGTTGATCCGGTCCTGGGTGACCTCAATCCAGGGGCCCGGCTCAAACTTGGTGCCAATGGCATCCAGCATCTCTTCCTTGGGTACGATTTTTACTGCCATGCTGCGCTCCTTCTCAAATGTGCTGCAACGGAAACCATCTAGTGTAGTCGAGCAATGCTGTTTCACCCAGCCCATTTCCACCCGGTACAGGCCATTCCGGCTGCCGGGGAAAGCGCACGCAAAAGCGGGTGAAGCGTGAGATAAACTGCCCAAAAAAGGGTTTTGAACATACAGTATGTATTTACGTCTTTCAAGTATTTTATGCCGAACCCGGGGCGCCGGAAGGGGTGACGCCGTAACCGGGGAGCCGCGCGGGGCGCGGCGTCCAGCCCGGGGTGCGAGCGCCCGGCATCGGCCGCAGCGGGGCGCCACCCACGGCGCGCTGAGCTAGAAATTGTACTGCAATTTCAGGCCGTATATACGCGGGTCTGTCAGTGTGGTGACGGCGTTCTGCGTCACCGTACTGGGGCGATCGCGCCGCACAATCTCGCGATCATCGGTGATGTTCTTGATGAACGCCGTCACTTCCCATGCCAGGTCAGGGGCCGCGACGTTCAGGCGCGCATCCCATCGATCCCAACTGCCGACCCGGTCATAGGTGGGGTTGTTGAAGGGGGTCATCCACTGCTCACTCTGGTAGTAATAAGTGGCCGTTGCCGACCAGTCCAGCTGGAACAGCTCCCAGAAATACGTTGCGTTCAGCGACACCTTGTTCTCAGGCGTCAGCGCGAATTCATTGCCGCTGAGATCCTGCTCCTCGGTACAGAGCGGCGCCTAGGTGTAGCCCTGAGCATAGGGCCCGAGAGTACAGGCATTGGCATCCTTGCTGTAGAAATCCTTGAACTCAGTGCCATTGTAGGAGTAGGTCGCGCTCAGCATCACCTCCGGCACCGGCAGTGCACGCAGCTCCATTTCCACGCCCATCGCCCTGGCGTCATCGGCATTCTCGAAGGTGTTCAGTGCAATGCCGTTCTCCACATCCTGCTTGATCACCTGTAAATCGGCATAGTCGTAGTAGTAAGCCGACAGCGACAGGTTCAGCCGGTTCTCGAGCATTGCACCCTTATATCCCACCTCGTAGGAAATGATTTCTTCCGGCTTCACCACATCGACCAGCGGGCTGGCGGTGGGTTTCTGGAAATTAAAGCCGCCGGAGCGGTAGCCGGTGGCGACAAACGCGTACAGGAACTGTTGCGGCGAAAGGAAGTGATCCACACCGAGTCGCCAGGTCCACTTGTCCCAGTCATCGTCCTGTTTCCGGTAGATGGTGGGATCAGTGGGATCGCCGACAAACTGGACAAACGTATTGTCCTCGCCCTTTTTCTCATCGTAGGAATAGCGCAGGCCGAAGGTGAATGTTGTGTCTTCCGTCCAGTCCCACCCCAGCTGCCCGAACGTCGCGTAGGAGCGCGTGTCGACATGCGCATCGCCGCGATACAGGTAGTTATCGTCACTCACCACGTCGTTCACAAACGGCCCGAAGAACGCGTACATCGCCATCAGTTCGTCGTTCCACTCACGGTAACTGACCACCTGCTCTTCGTCGCTGTGGTAGTAATAGAGTCCGCCCAACAGCGAGTAATCGCTGTCCCACTCCGAGGCGTACTGCAGTTCGTGTGACTCGAATGTGGCCTCCTGGTTCACCACGTAGGTCATTTCAGCGGGGGTCACATGGTAACCCAGCGAACCGGGCAGATTGGCAACAGGAATGCCGCTCAGCAACAGCTTGCTCCAGTCCACGCCGGAATCCTCAGCTGCACTGCCGTCGGCATCGGTATCGGAATCGAACCAGTAGCGGGAGTACCCCCCGGTGTATTTCAGGGAGAAGGTGTCCGCACTGTATTCACTGTTGATGAAGGTCGCCCAGCGCCGGATTTTTACCGAGGGGTCATGATCCTGTTTCAGTTTGTTCTCGTTCGCCAGTGCCGGGTTTTCTATCGCCAGGCCCTGGCGCATGTTCACGAAATTCTGTGCGGGAAACATACCGGGAAGGCTTATCGGCGCACCGGTTTCCACGTCGGCGACCTGCTGGTTCAGTTCACGCGAAAAGGGCTCAAGGATGTAGCCGTTGGCCGGCCGGTAATCCTGGTCCGTCCCCAGCACCTTGAGCACGGTGTTCCAGCGGTCGCTGGTCTGGTGTTCCAAGCTGAAGGTACCGTAAGGCGTCTGCTGCTCCTGGTAGTCCTTGCCATTGTAAATATTCTTCTGGTAGCCCTCATGGCTGATGTATGACGCTCCGGCCAGGAACTTGAGCTTGTCCGTGACGGGACCGCTGGCGAGAGCCTGTATCAACCTGCCGTCATAGTTGGTCAACTGGGCAGTGGCGGTACCGCCCCACTCCTCATTGGCCCGCTTGCTGACAAAATTGATCGCACCGCCCACCGAGTTGCGCCCGTACAGGATGCCCTGCGGACCGCGCAACACCTCGACACGCTCAATATCCATGAATTCGGACAGGCCGAAAACGTCGTTCTCGGAGTTGTACACACCGTCCCAATAAATCCCGATCCCGGGCTCTGAGCCTACCGCGAGGTTCGGCCGCCCCACCCCCCGTATACTGACCCTGAACGTCGTGATGGACAGTGAGGGCGTGTGCACCACCAGGTCCTGGGCACCGGTGATGCCCAGTTGGTTCAGGGTGGCGCTGTCAAAGGCGCTGATCGAGGCGGCGCTGTCCATCAGCGATGCCTCCCGCTTGTTCGCGGTGACAATGATTTCTTCCAGCCTGTTGGCCTGGGACAGGGCCTGCGGGGTCAGCGCGGCGAGAACAAAGGCAACGGCTGCGACACGGCCTGACTTGCTGGCGATACACATCGGACTGCACTCTTATTATTCATTATTTTTCAGAGGCTACCGCAGAAAGGAACAATATTACAGAGGTGCGCGGAATATAACGACCAGCGCCGGGCGGGCGCCAGTCGCGCCGCCCGACCCCGATCACGCGCCCATCAACCATCCCTGAAGGTCGCGCGCACACCGTCCTGGGCAGTGTACTTCTTCAGCTCTGCCCGGCCGACCACCATGCGGTGCACCGCATCGGGGCCATCCGCCAGCCGCAGGGTGCGCTGCGCCATATACATATTCGCCAGCGGTGTGTCCTGCGAGACACCCAGTGCACCGAACATCTGGATGGCCTCATCGACAATGCGAATGGAGACATTCGGCACGGCGGTCTTGATCATCGAGATCCAAACCCGCGCCTCTTTCGCATCGACATTGTCCATCATCCACGCTGTTTTCAATGTCAACAGCCGCGCCTGCTCAATATCCATACGGGCGTCGGCGATGATATCGATATTGCCGCCCAACCGCGCCAGCGGCTTGCCAAAGGCTGTGCGCGACACCGCGCGGCTGCACATCAGCTCCAGTGCTTTCTCGGCTGCACCGATGGCGCGCATGCAGTGATGTATGCGGCCCGGCCCGAGGCGCCCCTGCGCGATTTCGAAACCGCGGCCTTCCCCGAGCAGCAGGTTCGATGCCGGCACACGGACATTGTCGAGGATCACCTCCATATGGCCGTGCGGTGCATCGTCATAGCCGAAGACGGGC
>JAGRFZ010000134.1:357-12618 GCA_020445785.1 Rhodocyclaceae bacterium | reverse complement strand
GGGGATCGGTCCGTTGGGCGAGCGCGAGGATGGGGAATCGGTGCTGTCGAGGGTCCGCCGCATGGGGCTGGGCGGCAGCGTGCTGCAAGTGAATTGACGCCGTGACACCTTTCGATGTCGCTGTCGTCGTGCTTTTCGTAGTATGTGCGGTGCTGGGCTTCTGGCGCGGCTTGGTGTCCGAAGTATTGGCGCTGGCCGCGTGGGGGCTGGCGGTGGTGCTCGCATTGCTGTTCTCGGGGCCGCTGGCGCATTCGATGGTATTCGTCGATGGGCCCTGGCTTCGTCAGGGGATCGCCTTCATCGCGATCGTGGTCGTGACCCTGCTTGCCGGTGGCGCAATCCGCTGGGTCATGAGAGAGTTGCTGAAGGCTACGGGCCTGCGGGTTGCCGACCGCGTGCTCGGCGCCGGATTCGGTCTGGTCAAGGGCGTGGTGATCGCCATGCTGGTGGTGTTGTTCGGTGGCCTGACCGGTGTCTCCCAGGCCGCTTGGTGGCGTGAAGCCTCGCTCACGCCACCGCTGCAGGCTGCCGTATTGGCTGCGCGGCCCTGGCTGCCGGAGGCGGTGGCAAAACGTGTTCGTTTCGATTAGGTATTGATGTCATGTGCGGGATTATCGGGGTCGTAGCGACCACGCCGGTCAATCAACTCCTCTACGACGGCTTGCTGGTGCTGCAGCATCGGGGGCAGGACGCGGCCGGAATCGCCACCGCGGAAGGCGGGCGCTTTCACATGCACAAGGGGCCCGGCCTGGTGCGGGATGCATTCCGCACCCGCAACATGCGCAATCTGTCGGGCAACTGGGGTATCGGCCATGTCCGCTACCCGACGGCCGGGTCGGCCTACAACCCGTCCGAAGCGCAACCCTTCTACGTCAATTCGCCATTCGGCCTGATGCTTGCCCACAACGGCAATCTGACCAACTCGGAAGCGCTCAAGCGCGAGATGTTCCTGTCCGACCTGCGGCACATCAACACCAACTCGGATTCCGAGGTGCTGCTGAACGTGTTGGCGCACGAACTGCAGGAGGCCTCAGACCGTTATCGGCTCGATGAGGATGCCATCTTCCGGGCGGTGGCGGGCGTCCACCGTCGCTGCCGAGGTGCCTATGCGGCGGTGGTCATGATTGCCGGCTACGGACTGCTCGCCTTCCGCGATCCGTACGGCATCCGGCCTTTGGTGATCGGGCGCAATGCGGCGATGGGAGGCACCGAATGGATGGTTGCGTCCGAGAGCGTCGCGATCGACGTGCTGGGCTTCGATCTGGTACGCGACGTCGCGCCGGGCGAGGCGGTGCTGATCGACACCCAGGGCAATTTCGCGAGTCGCCAGTGCGCGGAGCAGACGACCCAGGCGCCGTGCATGTTCGAGTACGTCTACCTCGCGCGCCCGGATTCGCTGATGGACGGCATTTCGGTCTACGATTCCCGCGTCAAGATGGGCGAGTATCTTGCGGCCAAGTTCCGCCGTACCCTGCCCAACGTGCATCCGGACGTGGTCATCCCGGTCCCGGATTCGAGCCGGCCGGCGGCGATGCAGATGGCGCATTGCCTGGGCATTCCGTATTCAGAAGGCTTCGTCAAGAACCGCTATATCGGCCGCACTTTCATCATGCCCGGTCAGGCGGTGCGACGTCGCTCGGTGCGCCAGAAGCTCAACGCCATCCACCAGGAGTTCCGCGGCAAGAACGTGCTGCTGGTCGACGATTCGATCGTCCGTGGCACCACCAGCCAGGAGATCGTCTGCATGGCGCGCGAGGCGGGTGCCCGCAAGGTGTACCTCGCCTCCGCAGCGCCGCCGGTGCGCTTCGCCAACGTCTATGGGATCGACATGCCCACCCAGGAGGAGCTGATCGGCGCCAACCGCACCGAAGAGGAGATCAACCAGGTGGTCGGCGCCGACGCCCTGATCTATCAAGATCTCGAGGATCTGAAGGCGGCGGTTCGTTCGATCAACCCGGCGATCAACTTCTTCGAGACCTCCTGTTTCGACGGATGCTACGTCACCGGTGACATCACCGCCGAGTATCTGTCCGGGGTCGCCAACAAGCGTGGCCAGCCGGGTGATGCCGAGGACGACCACGATGGCGACGGTGGCGGCCAGCTCGATCTCAATCTGGTGTCCTCGGAACAGGAGCACTGACCGGCCTTCGGCCGGCGACATTCAAGACTATGCAGCGATTCGACCAAGATACGCTGGCAGTGCGCGCGGGCACCGAGCGCAGCCAGTTCAACGAACACAGCGAGGCCATCTTTCTGACCTCGAGCTTCGTCTTCGAGTCCGCGGCCCAGGCGGCCGCACGCTTCTCGGGCGAGGAGGAGGGGAACGTCTACTCGCGGTTCACCAATCCGACGGTGACTGCGATGCAGCAGCGGCTGGCGGCGATGGAAGGCGGCGAGGCCTGCATTGCGACCGCCTCCGGGATGTCGGCGATCCTCGCGACCGTGATGGCGCTGATGAACGCCGGCGAGCACATGGTTGCTTCCCGCGGCTTGTTCGGTGCGACCCAGCAATTGTTCGGCAATCTGCTGCCGCGCTTCGGCATCACGGCCGATTTCGTCCCGGCGAGTGATCTTGCCGCCTACGATGCGGCGATCCGGCCCGAAACCCGGATCATCTTCGTCGAGACGCCGTCGAACCCGCTGACCGAACTCGTGGACATCAAGTCCCTCGCCGAAATTGCCCACCAGCGAGGCGTCAAGCTGGTCGTCGACAATTGTTTCTGCACGCCGGCGCTGCAGCGCCCGCTGGATCTCGGTGCCGACCTGGTGGTGCATTCGGCGACCAAGTATCTGGACGGTCAGGGTCGCGTCGTCGCCGGTGCGGTGGTCGGTTCGGAGGGCGACATCGACGAGGTCTTCAAATTCCTGCGTACCGCCGGTCCGTCGTTGTCGCCGTTCAACGCCTGGGTGGTGCTGAAGGGCCTAGAGACGCTGCGCATCCGTATGGACGCCCAGTGCGCGGCGGCAGCGGAACTCGCTGCCTGGCTCGAGGGCCACGAGCGGGTGGCTCGCGTGTTTTATCCGGGGCTGGAATCGCATCCCCAGCATCGCCTGGCCCAGCGGCAGCAGCGCTCGGGAGGCGCGATCGTCAGTTTCGAGGTGGCCGGCGAGCGCGAACAGGCGTGGCAGGTGGTGGATCACTGTCGTCTGCTGTCGATCACCGCGAATCTCGGCGATACTCGCACGACGATCACCCACCCGGCATCCACGACGCACCACCGCATCGGCCCGGAAGCCCGCAAGGAGGCCGGCATCGGCGACGGGCTGCTGCGGGTCGCAGTCGGGCTCGAGTCGATCGAAGACGTCAAGGAAGACCTCGCCCGAGGCCTGGCGCTGATCTGACGGCGGGCCGGCGCCTCAACGGGTGCCGGCGTCCACGCTGCCGTCTTGCCAGAGCAGGAATTCGGCCCGGTCGTGCCAGTCCGCCAGGACCCAGCGGGTGACTTCGCGATCTTCCAGCCGGTGGTCGTGGCGGGCCGGCCGATGGGTGTGGCCGTGGATGAGGACATCGCATCGCGCCGCCGCAATGGCGGCTTCGATGGCCGATGGTGTGGCATCCATGATCGCTTCGGCCTTGCCGGAGGTGGCGAGGCGACTCTGCTCCCGTGCCTCGACCGCCAGCCGTCGGCGCTCGGCCAAGGGCTGGGCGAGAAAGCCGCTCTGCCAGTCCGGTTTGCGAAGCTGTGCCCGTAGGGCCTGATAGGGCAGGTCATCCACGCACAGGCTGTCTCCGTGCATCAGCAGCAGACGATGCCCGCCGCAGCTGAGCAGGCTGGGGTCTTCCAACAGATCGAGGGCGGCAGCCGTCGCGAACGCACCCCCCAGCAGGAAGTCCCGATTCCCCGCCATGAAGTACGTGGTGACCCCGGCGGCGTGGAGGCGGGCAAGCGCGGTGGCCACCTCCCCGGCGAGGGGGCGATCATCGTCGTCGCCGATCCAGTATTCGAACAGGTCGCCGAGGATGAACAGGCGCTCGCAGGCGCGGGCCCGGCCGTCGACGAACTGGAGAAAGGCGTCGGTGGTCGGCCGGCGGGATTCGC
Source organism: Rhodocyclaceae bacterium (assembly GCA_020445785.1). Classification (GTDB taxonomy): domain Bacteria; phylum Pseudomonadota; class Gammaproteobacteria; order Burkholderiales; family Rhodocyclaceae; genus Cognatazoarcus. The sequence goes on along the minus strand of JAGRFZ010000134.1, from coordinate 8,578 downwards.
ATAGATGGAGGTCGGAGATGAACAGCAGGCGCTCGCCAGCCCCGACCTCCAGGTGTTGCATCAGATCACTTCGGCCTTCACGATCAGCACGTCCTCCGCCGGAACGTCGGCGTGAAAGCCGCGGTTGCCGGTCTTGACGGCCTCGATCTTGTCCACCACATCCATGCCGTCGCTGATCTTGCCGAACACGGCGTAGCCCCAGCCGTCCTGGCCCGGGTGGTCGAGAAAGCCGTTGTCCGCGACGTTGATGAAGAACTGGGCAGTGGCCGAATGGGGTGCGTTGGTGCGCGCCATGGCGATGCTGCCGCGCTCGTTCTTGAGGCCGTTGGCCGCCTCGTTTTCGATCGGTTCGCCGGTCGGTTTCTGCTTCATGCCGGGCTCGAAGCCGCCGCCCTGGATCATGAAGCCGCGGATCACGCGGTGGAAGACGGTGTTGTCGTAGTGGCCGGATTCGACGTAGGCGAGAAAGTTGCGGACCGACGCCGGCGCGCGCTCGGCGTCCAGTTCGATCGTGATCTCGCCGTGATTGGTGTGCAGCTTGACTGCCATGGGTTCTCCGCGGGATTTGGATTAGTTCGATGTCGTTGCATCACCGACGACACGTGCCGACTCGATCACGATCGGCTCGGCGGGTACGTCGCGATAATACCCTACGGTGGTGGTGCGGACCTGTCCGATCTGGCGCACCACGTCCATGCCCTCGGTGACCGCACCAAACACCGTGTAGCCCCAGCCGTCCGGCGACGGGTAGTCGAGGTTGGCGTTGTCCACCAGGTTGATGAAGAACTGCGCGGTGGCCGAATGCGGATTGCTGGTGCGGGCCATGGCGATCGCGCCGGCCTTGTTCTTGAGGCCGTTCTTGGCCTCGTTGCGGATCGGGGCGCCGACCTCTTTTTGTTTCATTTCCTGGTCGAAGCCGCCTCCCTGGATCATGAAGCGGTCGATCACGCGATGGAAGATCGTGCCGTCGTAGTGGCCGGAGCGGACGTAGGAGAGGAAATTCTCGACGCTCGTGGGCGCCTTCTCCGGATACAGCTCGAGCGTGATGCGGCCCGAACTGGTTTCGAGTTCGACCGTCGGGTTGGCGGCCCATGCGGTCACCGCCAGGCAGGCTGCGGCGACAGCGGCAAGCGCTTTGATCATGACTTCAATTCCTCGTGGTAGGTCGAGTGCTCAGGCCGGCCCTTCGTAGACGATCTGCCACTCGCCGTCCCGTTGGTGCCAGTACTGACGCATTCTCGTAGTGGTGTTGAGATCGTTGCTTCGGTAGTTCTGTTCGAAGCTGACGACGATCACGTTGTCGCGACCGGGGCTGCGCAGGATGCTCAACTGAGCGAGCGACACGCTGGCCCATTGCTTGGTCTCATTGATGCGCTCGTGGCGGTCGCGCCAGGCATCGAGGTCGAGCTCGTCGCTGCGGAAATCGCGGGCATAGTGGCGCAGGTAGCGAGCGGTATCGCGGCTCTCCCAATCCTGTCGCCAGGCTTCGAGCAAGTGCACCACGGTCGCACGCTCGCTGCGCCATTGGGCGGGCGACAGCCAATCGATCTGCTGTCCGATCACGACCGGCGTCTGGCCGGGCTCGACGAAGCCCGACAGCGCGTCGAGATCCTGGTTGGCCAATACGACACAGCCGTCCGATGCGAGCGGTGGCCGGGCGTAGGTGTCGGGCGGGGAGCCATGCAGCCAGATGCCATAGCCGTCGCGCCCCAGGCGGCGGTCCCACTCATTCGGATAGTTGATCGGAAACGCACCGCTGCCATAGAACTCGGGCAATTCCCTGGGGGGGATCGACGAGGTCACGAAATACACGCCGACCGGCGTGCGCTTGTCTCCCTCGCGCCATTTCTCGGCGCCTGCCTTGCCCTGGCTGACGTAGTAGTCCGCCACCAGCCGCGGTGTACCGTGCTCGTTGCGGAAGACGTAGAGGCGGGACTTGGCCGTATCCACCAGCACCGCGTGGCGCTGCTCCGGCGCCAGGCCCAGCAGGTCACGGGGCAGTTGATCCGGCAGCGGGCGCTGGCTGCGCCCCCGCAACCGGGCCAGCGCTTCCGCGCGCAGGTCGTTGAGGGTCTGGCTGGAGACCCCCCGAACGCCGCCGATCGAGTCGATCGGCCGCACCCGGGCCATCAGCAGGTCGCCGCGGATCAGGTGGGCGAGCCGAAAGTTGGGAAAGGCCGCGATCAGCCGGTCGGTATGGCCCAAGGCCTGCTCGAGGCGGTTGGCCTGGATTTCTTCGATGATCTGCTGCAGGGCGGACTCCGGGTCCACCCTGCGCTCGTCGGCCGTCGCCGGACCGCACAGCAGCAGCGCTGCCGTGATCGGCGCGAGCAGCCGCAGGAGAAGGTCCAGGCAAGTCCCCATCAACCGCTTACGACCTCGCGGCGGATGTGCCATTGGTCACCATCGTGGATCAACTCGAGGGTCTTGTGGGCAGAGGCATCGAAATTGTAGGAATTGTAGTGCTGGCGGAAGTCGACGGTGGCCGTGTCGCCCCGCATTTTCACCCGCACGTCTTCGAGTTCGACCGTGATCTTGCCCGGCTTGCCGCCGACGCGCTGCCGGCGCTCGGCCTCCCAGGCGGAGCGGGAGCGGCCACCGGGCACCGCGAATGTCGGTGCGTAGAAGGACAAATAGGCCTCCGCATCCTTGCTGGCCCATGCCTTGGCCCAGGCCGCGACGCGACTGCGCACCCGTTGCTCGGCGTCACCGGCCGGCGCCGGATTCGGCGTCGGCGCTGTGGCGGCGGCCGCGACCGGCGCCGCCGCCACCGGTTCGGCGCGCGCCGCGGCCATCGCCGCGGACGGGTCGGCTGCTGTCGACACGAGCTGCCGGACGAGCGCCAGCTTGGCTTCGGCTACCGCGTTGCCGGAATCGAGCTGCAGGGCCTTGCTGTAGGCCTGGCTTGCCAGACGCGAATAGATGTCGCCCAGATTTTCGTGGGCGGTGGCGTAGGCCGGATGGGTGCGGATGGCCATCTCGAGGGCCGAACGGGCCTTGTCGAATTCCTTCTGCTGGGCGTAGATCACCGCGAGGTTGTTGTACGGCTCGGGCAGTTCCGGATAATCGGCCGTGAGGTTCTGGAAGACTTCGATGGCTTCGCTGCGCCGACCCAGCTCGGTCAGCGCGAGCCCCTTGAGGAAGCGAAGCTCCGGGTCCTTGGGCTGATCGGCGAGCCCGCTTTCGGCCTCGGCCAGCGCGGATTCGTATTGTCCTTGCTTGACCAGTTCCTGCACCGCGGAGGCGTCGGCAAAGGCGGGCAGGGTGATCGAAGTCGCGACGGCCAGGGCAAGGAGGCGCCGCAGCATTGAATTTCTCATATGTTAGACTCGCGTGGTTTTCCGCGGTCACCAACGGGATCAACATGCCATTTTACCCATAAGGTAATTGGCCTCAAAATCAGCCTCTGTGCAATTCCTGGCTCGAGCCGGGAAGCCGGTGACCTCGGCGTTCCGAATCGCGCAGCAGGCTTTCCGTAATACCTTCCAGAACCTTTTTTCGGATGCCACGGCAGATGCTGGAGATCTTCAATACCTTGACGCGCCGAAAGGAAGCCTTCCGGCCGATCGAGGCCGGAAAAGTGCGCATGTACGTCTGTGGCATGACAGTGTACGACTACTGCCATCTCGGCCATGCGCGGGTCATGGTGGTCTTCGACATGGTGGCGCGCTGGCTGCGGGCCAGCGGCTTTTCGCTCATCTACGTCCGCAACATCACCGACATCGACGACAAGATCATCCGCCGGGCGGGCGAAAACGGCGAGCCGATTCATGCCCTGACCGACCGATTCATCGCGGCCATGCACGAGGACGCCGACGCCCTGGGCGTCCTGCGCCCGGACCACGAGCCGCGCGCCACCGAGTACGTGGGCGATATGCTCGAAATGATCGCGGCGCTCGAGCGCAAGGGGCTCGCCTACCAGGCCTCGAGCCATGACGTCTGCTACCCGGTACGCAGTTTTGCCGGCTACGGCCGCCTTTCGGGCAAATCGCTCGACGATCTGCGGGCCGGCGAACGGGTCGAGGTGGCCGACGGCAAGCGCGACCCGCTCGACTTCGTGCTGTGGAAGCACGCCAAGCCCGAAGAACCGGCGGATGCCCGCTGGACGTCGCCGTGGGGCGAGGGACGCCCAGGTTGGCACATCGAATGTTCGGCCATGAGTTCGCGTCTGCTCGGCAGCCACTTCGACATTCATGGGGGCGGCCAGGATCTCCAGTTTCCTCATCACGAGAACGAGATCGCCCAAAGCGAGGGCGCCCACGGCAGCTTCGTCAATTACTGGATGCACAACGGCTTCGTGCGGGTCGACGACGAAAAGATGTCGAAATCGCTGGGCAATTTCTTCACGATCCGCGACGTGCTCGAGCGTTACGACCCGGAGGTGGTGCGCTTCTTCATGCTCCGCGCCCATTACCGCAGCCCGCTCAACTACGCCGACGCGCTGCTCGACGATGCGCGCCATGCGCTCACGCGGCTGTACACCGCGTTGCGCAATGTGACGCCGAACGAGGTGGCGGTCGACTTCACGTCGGCCGCAGGGGCGCGATTCCGGGCCGCCATGGACGATGATTTCAACACGCCCGAGGCGTTGGCGGTACTGTTCGAGTTGGCGGGCGAGGTCAATCGTGAGGGTGACCCGGAAAGGGCCGGCCAATTGAAGGCGCTGGCCGGCGTGCTCGGGCTGCTGCAGCGGGATCCGGTCGCTTTCCTGCAGGCGGGTTCGGCAGAGCCGGACGGGGACTGGTCGGCGGCGCGTATCGAGGCGTTGATCGCAGAGCGGGCCGCGGCAAAAAAGGCGCGCGATTACGCGCGGGCGGACGCGATTCGCGACGACATGGCGCGGGCCGGAATCGTGCTGGAGGATTCCGCCGGCGGCACCGGCTGGCGCCGCGCCTGAGCGCCTGGCGGAAATCCTGGGCGGCCGCCTGGGGTGCATCGGGCGGTGGCCGCTCAGTGGAGGAATCTTCCGTTGCGACCGATGATGGTGAGTTCGACGAACCCCGAGCCCGAGTGATCGCGTGGGCCGAAATCCACGATGAAGCCGCCGGTGTCGAACTCGCGCAGGCTCTCGAGCGCGGTCATCAGGCGGTTTCGATCGAGATCGCGGCCGGCGCGCTGCAGGCCCTCCACCATGATCTTGGCCACGATGAAGCCCTCGAGGCTCGTGAATGACGGGTCGCCATCGATCACGGCCAGCAGTTTGCGGTACTCACGCACGACGGGAAGCGTTTCGTTCCACGGGAAGGGCATCACCTGAGAGATGCCGACGCCGACCCCCTGGGGCCCGAGTTCGTCCGCAAGCTGGCGGCTGCCGACGAAGGAGACGTTGTAGAAGGAAGCAAAGCTGCCGGCCGCTCGCATGGCCTTGATGAAGGCGGCGCAGGACTTGTAGGCACTGATCATCACGACGATGTCGGGCTGGGCGGCGTGGATCGAGGCGACCGCGGCGGCGACCTCGGTGGTGTTGCGCTCGACCGTCCCGGTCGCCACCAGATTCATGCCCTTGGCCTTCATCGCGCGTTCGACCCCGGTCAGACCGGCCTGACCGTAGGCATCGTTCTGGTAGAACACAGCGACCTTGCGCATGCCGAGGGAGACGAACGAATCGACGATCTTGGCGGTTTCGTCGTAGTAGCTCGCCCGCAGGTTGAAGATCAGTCGATTGAACGGCTGGCGCAGCAGTTCGGCCCCGGTGAAGGGCGCGACGAACGGCACCTTCGCCTCGGTGAACACCGGCAGGGCCGCCTTGCTGGTCGGCGTGCCGACGTAACCGAACAACGCAAACACCTGCTCGCGCTCGATCAGCAGACGGGTATTGGCGGCGGCCCGGTCGGGTTCGTAGCCGTCGTCCAGTGAGCGCAACTCGATGCGGCGGCCGTGCACGCCGCCGGCAGCGTTGATCTGGTCGAAATACAGCTTGGCGCCGAGCCGCATTTCCCGCCCGAGGGCTTCGGCGGGGCCGCTCAACGCCGCCGATTGGCCGAGAACGACGCGATCGTCGGTGACGCCGGTGACGGCCGCTGCATGCGCCCCGAGGCCCAGGCTCGCGACGAGTAGTAGCTTGCAGACAGTGCGGGCGATCATGGGCGCCTCTCTAGCCGGAAAATTGCAATTCAGATAGGGCTAGCGACCATCCATGCGAAAGGTTTAGGGCTGTTTCGCATTCCTCCGGTGCGTCCCGCCGCATTCGGCGCCGCCGGACGATCCCTTGCGGCGGGGACGATCCCGCGGTGGGGGCTTGCCGGATCAGGCGCCGAAGAATTCCTTGACCTTGTCCATCCAGCCCTTGGCCTTGGGATTGTGGCGATCGGCGTTGTCCGCCGAAATCTCGTCGAATTCGCGCAGCAGCTCGCGCTGACGATCGGTCAGGTTCACCGGCGTCTCTACCACGACGTGGCACATCAGGTCGCCGGGCGCGTGGCTGCGGACGTTGCGGATGCCCTTGCCGCGCAGGCGGAACACCCGCCCGCTCTGGGTCTCGGCAGGCACTTTGATGCGTGCCATGCCGTCCAGCGTCGGGATCTCGATCTCACCGCCCAGCGCTGCCGTGCTGAAGCTGACCGGCATCTCGCAATGCAGGTCGTCGCCGTCGCGTTGGAACACCGCGTGGGAGCGGATATGGATCTCGACGTAGAGGTCACCCGACGGCCCACCATTGACACCGGGTTCGCCGTGGCCCGCGTGACGCAGGCGCATGCCGTCGTCGATGCCGGCCGGAATCTTGACCTCCAGCGTCTTCTGTTTCTTGGTCCGGCCGGCGCCGCCGCAACTGCGGCACGGATCCGGGATGATGCGGCCCGAGCCGTGGCATTTCGGGCAGGTCTGCTGGATCGAGAAGAATCCCTGCTGGATGCGTACCTGGCCGGCGCCGCCGCAGGTCGGGCAGGGTTTGGGCTGGCTGCCGGGCTTGGCGCCGCTGCCACCACAGGTTTCGCAGTTCTCGAGGGTGGGAATCCGGATCGTCTTTTCGGCACCTCGGGCGGCTTCTTCGAGCGAGATCTCGAGGTTGTAGCGCAGGTCGGCGCCGCGATAGACGTTGGAGCGACCGCCGCCGCCTCCGCCGCCGCGGCTTCCGCCGAAGATGTCACCGAAGATGTCGCTGAAGGCGTCGGCAAAGCCTTCGAAACCCTGGCCGCCCCCCATGCCGCCGGCCGACGGATCGACGCCGGCGTGGCCATAGCGGTCATAGGCGGCCCGCTTCTGCGAGTCGGACAGAATCTCATAGGCCAGCTTGGCCTCTTTGAAATGCTCCTCGGCCTCCTTGTCGCCCGGGTTGCGATCCGGGTGAAACTTCATCGCAGCCTTCTTGTAGGCCTTTTTGATCTGGTCGTCGGAGGCGTCCCGGTTCAGTCCGAGAACTTCGTAGTAATCCCTGTTTGCCATTGTTGGTCTGGCTCGTCTGCGCAAAGGCCGAGCCGGGCGACGCGGATGCGTCGTCACGGCCCGGCCGGGTTACCGGGACACCGCCGGCGGGCGGTGTCGCGTTTGCTTTACTTCTGGTCCTTGACCTCGGTGAATTCGGCGTCCACCACGTCCGCGTCGTCGGCCTTGCCGCCACCGGCGGCAGAGGAGGTGCCGCTGCCCTGAGGCTCGGCTTCTGCCTGGGCCTGGGCATAGACCTTCTCGCCGAGCGACTGGCTCGCCTTGGCCAGGGCTTCGCTCTTGGCATCGAGCGCGGCCTTGTCGCCGGACTTGATGGCTTCCTCGGCCTCGGCGATCGCGGCCTCGATCTTGGCCTTCTCGTCCGCGTCGATCTTGTCGCCGTGCTCGGACAGCGCTTTCTTCACCGAATGCACCAGGGTGTCGAGTTGGTTGCGGGCATCCACCAGTTCGTGGGCCTTCTTGTCCTCTTCGGCATGGGCCTCGGCGTCCTTGACCATGCGATCGATTTCGTCGTCCGACAAGCCGGAGTTGGCCTTGATGGTGATCTTGTTTTCCTTGCCGGTCGCCTTGTCCTTGGCGGACACGTGCAGGATACCGTTGGCGTCGATGTCGAAGGTCACCTCGATCTGCGGCATGCCGCGCGGTGCCGGCGGAATGTCGGTGAGGTTGAACTGGCCCAGGCTCTTGTTGCCTGCCGACATCTCGCGCTCGCCCTGGAGCACGTGGATGGTCACTGCCGACTGATTGTCGTCCGCGGTCGAGAACACCTGGCTGGCCTTGGTCGGAATCGTCGTGTTCTTCTGGATCAGCTTGGTCATGACGCCGCCGAGGGTCTCGA
>JAGRFZ010000134.1:0-333 GCA_020445785.1 Rhodocyclaceae bacterium | reverse complement strand
AGCAGCAGCACGTCCTTGACGTCCCCTTGCAGCACGCCACCCTGGATCGAGGCGCCGACGGCCACGGCCTCGTCCGGATTGACGTCGCGGCGGGGGTCCTTGCCGAAGAACTCCTTGACCTTCTCGACCACCTTCGGCATCCGGGTCTGGCCACCCACCAGGATCACGTCGTCGATGTCGCCGACCTTGACGCCGGCGTCCTTCAGTGCGATGCGGCAGGGCTCGATGGTGCGCTCGACCAGGTCCTCGACCAGCGACTCGAACTTGGCGCGGGTGATCTTCAATGCCAGGTGCTTCGGTCCGGACGCATCCGCCGTGATGTAGGGCAGGTTG
>JAGRFZ010000133.1 GCA_020445785.1 Rhodocyclaceae bacterium | reverse complement strand
TCCTGATGCAGCTGTTCCTGAAGTCTTTGCAGAAGGAACTCGACAAGCTGCACGAAAACGGCATCCGCTTCCACGTCATCGGCGATCTGTCCCGATTCGACGAATCCCTCGTCCGCTTGATCCGCGAGGCCGAGGAGCGGACGGCCGGCAACCGACGTTTGGCCCTGACCATCGCCGCAAACTACGGCGGGCGCTGGGACATCATGCAGGCCATGGAGCGCATGCTGGCCGCCTCGCCGGACCGCCGCAGCGGCTTCGATGAAGAGGAGTTGGCGAGCCACCTGGCCCTGGCCTATGCGCCGGAGCCGGACCTGTTCATCCGCACCGGTGGCGAGCAGCGCATTTCGAATTTCCTGCTGTGGCAGCTCGCCTACACCGAGCTCTATTTCACCGACACCCTGTGGCCGGACTTCGACGAGGCCGCGCTGGCCGAGGCGATCGCCTCGTACCAGCGCCGCGAGCGACGCTTCGGCCGCACCAGCGAGCAGCTGAAGGGCGGGGCCGAGGACGGCGGCGGCAATGCTTAGGACCCGGGTCCTGACGGCGCTGGTGCTGGTGTCGGTGTTCGGCGCCATCCTGTTCGGTGCGCCGGGTCCCGCCTGGACGGTCTTCGCCGCCGTGATCGCCGCCCTCAGCGCCTGGGAATGGACCGGGCTGATCCGGGTGACCGGTCCGGGCCGCATCGTGTTCGCAAGCCTGCTCGGCGTGCTGGTGCTGGTGATTGCGCCGAGCGGTCAGGTGGTCGAGACAAACTGGCCGAGTCTGATCCTGTTTGCGGCGAGCGCAGTGTTCTGGCTGATCGTCGCGCCGCTGTGGTTGAAGGCCGGCTGGCAGGTGCCGCGCCGATGGCAAGGCCTTGCGCTCGGCGTGTTGCTGCTGTTGCCACCGGCGCTGGCGATGATCGCCATCCGCCAACAGTTCGGGCCCTGGTGGCTGCTGGCGATCATGGCGTCGGTGTGGATGGCCGATGTCGCCGCTTATTTCGTCGGCCGACGCTTCGGACGCGTCAAGCTGGCGCCACGGATCAGCCCCGGCAAGAGCCGGGAAGGCGCCTATGGCGCGATCGTCGGCGTGCTGCTGTATGCCATGATCGTGGCTTTCGCCAGTGGCGCCCTGGCGCCCGAGCCGCTGGCCGTATCGGTGCTGGCGCTGGCCTGCGTTGTGCACACGGTGGTCAGCATCGTCGGCGACCTGTTCGAATCCCTGGCCAAGCGTCAGGCGGGTGTCAAGGACAGCGGCGCCATCCTGCCCGGGCATGGCGGGGTGCTCGATCGCATCGACAGCCTGTTGTCGACGCTGCCGCTGGTGGCCCTGGCGGCCCACCTGCCGAGCCTGGTGGCGTAACGTGGAACAGGCTCGTGCCGCCCAGTTGCCGTCGGAGTCCGGATTGAAGCGACTGACCATCCTCGGCGCCACCGGCTCGATCGGCGGTAGCACGATCGATGTCGTGCTGCGTCACCCGGAGCGCTACGAGATCTTCGCGCTGACCGCCCACAGCCGGGTCGGCCGCCTGCTCGAGCCGATCCGCCGGACCCGGCCCCGGGTGGTGGTGGTCGGCTCGGCGGCCGCGGCCGACGAACTGGCCGGCCTGCTCGGTCGCGACGATCCGCAGCCCGAGATTCGCCATGGTGAGGCGGCACTCTGCGAGGTCGCCTCGGCAGCCGAGGTGGATGCGGTGATGGCGGCCATCGTCGGCGCCGCGGGGCTCGCACCGACGCTGGCGGCGGCCCGCAGCGGCAAGCAAGTGCTGCTCGCGAACAAGGAAGCGCTGGTGATGTCCGGTGCCCTGTTCATGGAGGCGATCGAGGCCGGCGGTGCCAGTCTGCTGCCGATCGACAGCGAGCACAACGCGGTGTTCCAGGCCTTGCCACCCGGATTCGACCGTCGACCCGCCGCCAGCGGCGTTCGGCGAATCCTGCTGACGGCGTCCGGCGGGCCATTCCGGCGCCTGCCGGCGGATTCGCTCGCCGACATCACGCCCGAGCAGGCCTGCGCCCATCCCAACTGGGTGATGGGGCGCAAGATCTCGGTGGATTCGGCAACGATGATGAACAAGGGGCTCGAGGTGATCGAGGCCCATTGGCTGTTCGGCGCCGAGGCCGACGCCATCCAGGTGGTGGTCCATCCCCAGAGCGTGATCCACTCGATGGTCGAGTACGCCGATGGATCGGTCATCGCCCAACTCGGCAATCCCGACATGCGCACGCCGATCGCCCACGCCCTGGCCCACCCCGAACGGATCGATTCGGGGGTCGCAGCGCTCGATCTGTTCGCGGTCGCGCGGCTCGAATTCGAGGCGCCCGATCTCGAACGCTTCCCCTGCCTTGCGCTGGCCTACCAGGCGCTGCGCGCGGGGGGCAGCGCCGCCGCGGTGCTGAACGCCGCCAACGAAGTCGCGGTCGAGGCCTTCCTCGCCGGTCGACTGGCATTCACCGGCATCAGCGAGGTCTGCCGGACCGTGCTTGAACGGATCGGCTCGGACACTGTCCGTTGCATGCAGGACGTTTTCGAGGCGGACAGGGCCGCGCGCCGGCAGGCGGCCGCACTGATCCCCGGTTGAGCACGTAGGCCACGATGAATCTCTTCGAATACCTCATTCCATTCGCGATCGCGCTGGGCGTGCTGATCGTGTTCCACGAACTCGGCCACTACCTCGTCGCACGCCTGTGTGGCGTCAAGGTGCTGCGTTTTTCGGTCGGGTTCGGCAAGCCGCTGTTCGCCCGACGTTTCGGGGCCGACGGCACCGAATGGGCGCTGGCGGCGTTTCCGCTCGGTGGCTACGTCAAGATGCTCGACGAGCGCGAAGGCGAGGTGGCGCCGGAAGAGGCGCATCGGGCCTTCAATCGCCAGCGGGTGGGCAAGCGCTTCGCGATCGTGGCTGCAGGTCCGCTCGCCAACCTGTTGCTCGCGGTGGTCCTGTACTGGGGCCTGTTCGTCCATGGCTCGGAAGAGCTCAAGCCGCTGATCGAGCAGCCGGTCGCCGAGAGTGCGGCGGCGCGTGCCGGCCTGCGGGAGGGCGACACCGTGGTCTCGGTCGCCGGCGACGAGGTTCGCAGCTGGCAGGAGTTGCGCTGGGCGATGCTGCAACATGCGCTCGATGGCGCCCAGGTCGGGATCGGAGTGATCCCCGAAGGCGGGCGGAACGCCGAACTGCGTACCCTGTCGCTGGCCGGCGCCTCGCTCGAGGCCGAAGCCGGCGACGTGCTGGATCAGCTCGGGCTGCGACCATTGCGGCCTGCGATCGCGCCGGTGATCGGTCGCCTGATCGATGGTGCCCCGGCCGACCGGGCCGGCATGCGGGCCGGGGACCGGGTGGTCGAAATCGACGGTGCAGCGATTGGGCAATGGGGCGAATTGGTGGAGCGGGTGGTGGCCTCGGAAGGGCGGCCCCTGGTGCTGCGGGTCGCACGCGACGGCGAGACGGTGGCGCTCGAAGTGACGCCGGAACTCGAGGAGGTCGGCGGGCGCAAGGTGGCCCGCATCGGTGTCGCAGTGGCCAACGATCCCGGGCTGCGCAATCGCATGTTCACGACCGTGCGCTACGGCGTGGTCGAGGCGCTCGGCAAGGCGATGCGACAGACCTGGGAAACCTCGGTCCTGAGCGTCTCGGTGATCGGCCGCATGATCGTCGGCGACGTCTCCTGGAAGAACCTGTCCGGGCCGGTCACGATCGCCGATTTCGCCGGTCAATCGGCGAAGATGGGTGTGCCGCACTACCTCAAGTTTCTGGCCCTGATCAGCATCTCGCTGGGGGTGCTGAATCTGCTGCCGATTCCGGTGCTGGACGGTGGGCACTTACTGTATTATCTCGTCGAAATCGTCAAGGGCAGTCCGGTTCCGGACCGCATCATGGAGATCGGCCAGCAGGTAGGTCTCGCGCTGCTGGTGATGCTCATGGCCTTCGCCTTCTACAACGACATCAATCGCCTGATCTCGGGCTGACCATCCATGAAACGAGAGCTTCCTGCCGGGCTCGTCGCGGCCCTGTTCGCCGTGTCCATGCCCGCCGCAGCCTTCGATCCCTTCGTGATCAGCGACATTCGGGTCGAGGGCATTCAGCGAACCGAGGCAGGCACCGTTTTCAACTATCTGCCGGTACGGGTCGGCGATCGCCTGACCGAGTCCGGCGCCAGCGCGTCGATCAAGGCCTTGTACGCCACCGGATTCTTCCGAGACGTGCGCATCGAGGCCGACGGCAGCGTGATGGTGGTCGTGGTGGATGAGCGCCCGGCAATCGCCCAGGTCAATTTCGAAGGCGTCAAGGAGTTCGACAAGGATGCATTGAAGGCCGGGCTGAAAGAGGTCGGGCTGGCGGAGTCGCGCATCTTCGACCGGGCACTGCTCGATCGCGCCGAACAGGAACTCAAGCGCCAGTATCTGTCGCGCGGCCTCTACTCGGCACGCATCAAAGCGTCGACGACGCCGCTCGAGCGTAACCGGGTGGCGGTGAACTTCGAGGTGGTGGAAGGCGAGGTCGCGAAGATCCGTCAGATCGGCCTGGTCGGCAACAAGGATTTCGATCAGGAATCGTTGCTGGAACTGTTCCAGCTTACCACCCCCGGCTGGCTGACCTGGTACACCAAGAACGACCAGTACTCGAAGCAGAAGCTGTCGGCCGACCTGGAGCGGCTGCGTTCCTTCTACCTCGACCAGGGTTATCTCGATTTCAGCATCGACGCCACCCAGGTGTCGATCAGCGCCGACAAGCGCGACGTGTACATCACGGTCAATGTCTCCGAGGGCCAGAAATACACCATCTCCGGCGTGCGTCTGACCGGCGACCTGATCATCGACGAGAAGGACTACCGCGAACTGGTGACGATCCGCCCGGGCGAGACCTTTTCGCGGCGCAAGTTGACCGAGACCAACAAGGCCATCACCGACCGGCTCGGCAACGAGGGCTACGCCTTCGCCAATGTCAACGCTTCGCCCGAAGTGGATCGCGACAAACGCGAGGTCGCTTTCACGATCTTCGTCGATCCCGGCCGGCGCGTGTACGTGCGGCGCATCGACGTCAGCGGCAACACCCGCACCCGCGACGAGGTGGTGCGGCGGGAAATGCGACAAATGGAGAGCGCCTGGTACGACGCGTCCAAGATCAATCGCTCGCGTACCCGGGTCGAACGCCTCGGCTTCTTCGACGAGGTCAATGTCGAGACGCCTCCGGTGCCGGGCGCCACCGACCAGGTGGATGTCAATTTCTCGGTCAAGGAGCGCCCCACCGGCAACCTGATGTTCGGTGCCGGCTTCTCCAGCTCCGAGAAGATCATCATCAATGCCTCGATCTCGCAGCAGAACCTGTTCGGCAGCGGCAACTCGGCGTCGTTGAACATCAACACCAGTCGCGTCAACAAGACCCTGTCCCTGTCCTTCACCAACCCGTACTTCACGATCGACGGCGTCAGCTTCGGCTGGGACATCTACCAGCGCAACGTGGATCCGACCTCGCTCACGGTGGCGCGCTACGAAACCGACTCGATCGGCGGCGGCGTCCGATTCGGCTATCCGATCGCCGAGGACGACAAGATCAACTTCGGTCTGGCCGTCGACCGCACCAAGATCACCACCTTCGACGACAGCCCCGATCGCTACAAGCGCTTCTGCGAGGATTTCGACTGCGAATCGGTGACCAGTCTGATCGGCACCATCGGCTGGTCCCGCGACGGGCGCGACAGCTTCCTCTATCCGACCAAGGGCACCTACCAGCGGGTGCTGCTCGAGACCGCGCTGCCGCCCGGCACGCTGCGCTACGGCAAGCTCATCTACGAGCACCAACGCTGGTTTCCGATCGGCGAAGACTTCAGCCTGATGCTCAATGGCGAGGTCGGCTGGGCCAAGGGCTGGGACAACAAGCCGCTGCCTTTCTACAAGAGCTTCTACGCCGGCGGCATCGGCTCGGTGCGCGGCTTCGAGCAAAGTTCGCTGGGCCCCCAATTCGTCGACAGCAACACCGGCGACCGCGAATCTCTGGGCGGCGATCGACGCATCATCGGCAACGCCGAGTTCTATTTTCCGGTGCCGGGCTCGGGACGTGACAAGTCCTTCCGAATCTCGGCCTTCGTCGATGCCGGCCAGGTTTATGGCGAGGACGAACCGCTGAAACTGTCGGAGTTGCGTTACAGTTCAGGACTGGCGTTCTCGTGGAGTTCGCCGATCGGACCGCTGAAATTCAGTCTCGGCTGGCCGCTGAACAAGGAGCCCGAGGATCGCACCCAGCGCTTCCAGTTCCAGCTCGGCTCGATTTTTTGAGCGGTCCCCGGGGGAACAATTGGAGACCAACGTGAAACGAATCGGCCTGACCGTGTTGGCCTGCGCGCTGATCGGCCTGCCCGCGGCAGCCTGGGCCCAGGCCAAGATCGGCTTCGTCAATTCCGACCGGGTGATGCGCGAGGCGCCCCCCGCGGTCGAGGCGCAGAAGCGCCTGGAGAAGGAATTCGAGCCGCGCGACAAGGACCTGCAGGCCCAGGCCAAGCGCCTGCAGAACCTGCAGGAAGATCTCGAGCGAAACGGCATGACGATGGCCCCGGAAGAGCGGCGCTCGGCCGAACGCGAGTTCAACGAACGCAACCGCGATTTCCAGCGCGCCCAGCGCGAGTTCCGGGAGGACCTCAACGCGCGCCGCAACGAGGAGCTGGCAGCCGTGCTCGATCGTGCCAACCTGGTGATCAAACAGATTGCCGAAAAGGACGGCTACGACATCATTTTCCAGGAAGCGGTCTATGCCAGTACCCGGATCGACATCACCGACAAGGTGATCAAGGCGCTGGCCGGCGGCAAGTGAGCGCCACGGCCATGACGAGATCGCGCAGCCTGGGTGAGATCGTCGATCTGCTCGGTGGCGAGCTGGTCGGCGATGGTTCGGTGGCGATCCAGCGGGTCGCTACGTTGGCGTCGGCGGGCGAGGGCGACATCGGCTTCCTCGCCAACCCGCGTTACCAGGGCATGGTCGCCGAGAGCCGTGCCGCGGCGGTCATCCTCGCGCCGGCGGCACGCCACGTCACGGATGCGCCGCGAATCCTGACGCCGGACCCCTATCTCTACTTCGCGCGACTGGCTCAGTTGCTGAACCCGCCGCGCAGTGCCGAAGGGGGGGTGGCACGCAATGCGGTGGTCGAAAGCGAGATCCCCGACAGCGCCGAGATCGGGCCCGGCGCCTGGATCGGGCCCGGTGCGACCCTCGGCGAACGGGTGATCGTCGGCGCCGGCTGCCGAATCGGCGCCGGGGCGGTGATCGGCGACGATACCCACCTGCACCCGGCCACCACGATCTACGATTGCTGTCGTCTCGGTGCGCGCTGCATCGTGCATTCGGGCGCGGTGATCGGTGCCGACGGCTTCGGCTTCGCGCGGGATGCCGACAAGTCCTGGGTCAAGATTCCCCAGACCGGTCGCGTCATGATCGGCAACGACGTCGAGGTCGGCGCCAACACCACGATCGACCGGGGCGCGCTCGACGACACCGTGATCGCCGATGGTGTCAAGCTCGACAATCAGATCCAGATCGGTCACAACGTGCAGATCGGCCGTCACACCATCGTCGCCGCTGCGGCGGCGATCGCCGGCAGCGCACGCATCGGCGAGCGTTGCATGATCGGCGGTATGGCGGGCGTCGTCGGCCACATCGAGATCGCCGACGATGTCGTCGTGTCGGGCGGCACCGTGGTCTCCAAGAGTCTCCGCAAGCCCGGTGTGTACACCTCGATTCCCCCGCTCCAGTCCCATCCCGACTGGGTACGCAATTTTGCGCACCTGCGCCACCTCGACGCGATGGCGGNNCGGATAGAATACGCGCCCTCGAACAGAGACTTTCCGAACTGGAACAAGGGTCCTCCTCGTGATGAACATCCACGAAATTCTGCAGTACCTGCCGCATCGCTATCCATTCCTGCTGGTGGACCGGGTGAGCGAACTGATCGAGGGAGAGAGCATCGTCGCCCTCAAGAACGTGACCATGAACGAGCCCTTCTTTCCCGGGCACTTTCCCCACCATCCGGTGATGCCGGGGGTCTTGATCGTCGAGGCGATGGCGCAGGCCGCCGCGATCCTGTCGTTCAAGACCATGGGCGCACTGCCGGACGACGATTCGGTGGTCTATTTCGCCGGCATCGACGGTGTGCGCTTCAAGCGCCCCGTGACCCCGGGCGACCAGCTCGTCATGACCGTGACGATTCTGAACAGCAAGCGCAACATCTGGAAGTACAAGGCGGTGGCCCGGGTCGACGGCGAGGTCGCGGCCGAGGCCGAACTGATGTGCGCGCTGAAGAAGCTGTCATGATCCACCCGACCGCCATCGTCGACCCGGCGGCCCGACTGGCCGACGACGTCGAAGTCGGTGCCTACACGATCATCGGCCCCGATGTCGAGATCGGCACGGGCACGCGAGTCGGCCCTCATGTCGTGATCGAGGGCCACACCCGGATCGGCTGCGACAATCAGATCTTCCAGTTCTGTTCGATCGGCGCGGTGCCTCAGGACAAGAAATTCGCGGGCGAGCCGACGCGGCTCGAGATCGGCGACCGCAACACCATCCGCGAGTATTGCTCGTTCAACTTGGGCACGGCCCAGGATGGCGGCCTGACCCGGGTGGGCAGCGACAACTGGATCATGGCCTATGTGCATGTCGCCCACGACTGCATCGTCGGCGACCACACCATCTTCGCCAACAACGCGACGCTCGCGGGCCACGTCACGGTGGGCGACTGGGCGATTCTCGGCGGGTTTACCGGTGTGCACCAGTTCGGTCGGGTCGGTGCCCATGCCTTCTGCGGCGTCGGCACGGTGCTGCTGCAGGATCTGCCACCCTACGTCACGGTTGCGGGCAACCCGGCCGCGCCGCGCGGCATCAACGCCGAGGGGCTCAAACGTCGCGGTTTCGAGGCCGGCGAGATCGCCGCCATCAAGCGTGCCTACCGCAGCTTGTACCGCTCGGGACTGGGTCTGGACGAAGCCTGCGAAAAGATCGCAGAAATTGCCCGAGAGCACGAATCGGTCCGCCTCTTCGCCGACTTCATCGCGGTCCGTAATCGCGGCATCGTGCGCTGAACCGATGACCATTCGCATCGCCATGGTGGCCGGCGAGGCCTCCGGCGACCTGCTGGCCGCCCACCTGATCCGGGCCCTGAAGTCGAGACTGCCGCAGGTGGCGTTCTACGGCATCGGCGGTCCGAAGATGCAGGCCGAAGGCTTCGAGGCGATCTGGAGTGCCGAGCGGCTCGCCGTGCACGGCTATGTGGATGCGCTCAAGCGCTATCGCGAATTGTCGGCGATGCGCGCGAATCTGGCGCGAATGATCCTGCGCGACCCACCGGACGTCTTCATCGGCGTCGATGCGCCGGATTTCAACCTGGGGCTGGAGGCGCGGCTGAAGAAGGCCGGGCTCACCACCATCCATTTCATCAGCCCGTCGATCTGGGCCTGGCGGGGCGGTCGCATCGACAAGATCGCGCGTAGCGTCAGCCACATGCTGTGCCTGTTTCCGTTCGAACCCGAGATCTATGAAAAGCGCGGCATACCGGTGAGCTACGTCGGTCACCCGCTGGCCGACGTGCTGCCGATGGCGCCCGATCGGGAGGGCACCCGGGAGGTGCTCGGGCTGCCGGAAGACCAGCTTATTTTCGCGATGCTGCCCGGCAGTCGTCAGTCCGAGGCGAGAAATCTCGGCAACCTGTACATCGATACCATCCGCGTGCTCGCCGAGCGCCATCCGGCGGCCCAGTTCCTGGTGCCGCTGGCCACGCGCGAGACGATGCAGATCTTCGCCGGCGCGATCGACGTCGCCGGTGCACGAGAGCTGCCGATCCGGCTGATGCACGGTCACGCCTGGGAAGCCATGACCGCGGCCGACGCCGTCCTGGTGGCAAGCGGTACCGCGACCCTCGAGGCGGCGCTGCTGAAGCGTCCGATGGTGATCACGTATCGGATCGGCCGCTGGCAGTATCGGTTAATGAAGCGCATGGCCTACCTGCTGTGGGTGGGCTTGCCCAACATTCTGTGCAATGAGGGCGTCGTGCCCGAGTTGCTGCAGGACGACGCCACGCCGGAAGCACTGGCCGATGCGCTCGATGCATGGATTGCCGATCCGGATGCCTGTGAGCGGCTGGCCGCGCTGTTCGTCGATCTGCACGAGCATCTGCGCCAGGACACCGCCGCGCGTGCGGCCGAGGCGATCCTGCCGTATCTGGAGCCACGACCGTGAGTCGGTCGTTGCTGACCTGTGGCGTGGACGAGGCCGGCCGGGGCCCCCTGTGCGGACCCGTGGTGGCCGCCGCCGTGATCCTCGACCCGGCGGCGCCGATCATCGGCCTGGCCGACTCGAAGAAGCTCAGTGCGAAGCGGCGCGAGCGCCTCGCCGTCGAGATCCGAGAAAAGGCACTGGCGTGGGCGGTGGCCGAGGCCAGCGTCGCCGAGATCGACCGGCTGAACATCCTGCATGCCAGCCTGCTGGCGATGGAGCGCGCGGTTGCCGCGTTGTCGCTGGCACCCCGGCTGGCGCTGATCGACGGCAACCGTTGTCCGCAGCTCGCCTGTGAGGCGCGCGCCGTGGTCGGCGGCGATGCCCTCGAGCCGGCGATCTCGGCCGCCTCGATTCTGGCCAAGACCGAGCGCGACGCGGGCATGGTGGCGCTCGACGCAAGGTATCCGGAGTACGGCTTGGCCGCCCACAAGGGATACCCCACCGCCGCGCACCTGGCCGCACTTCGGCGCCACGGCGTGCGCGACTTTCACCGGCGCAGTTTCGCGCCGGTGCGCGCGATCCTGCAGAATCCGCCGCTATGGCGCGACGAGGAGACGACATGAGCTTTCACAACCTTGCGCTGTTCGCGCACCTGCTCGGTGTCGTCACCTGGGTCGGCGGCATGGCCTTCGCCTACTTCTGCTTGCGGCCGGCCGCAGGCCAGCTCTCGCCGGCGGACCGCCTGGCCCTGTGGTGCGGCGTGTTCCGGCGCTTCTTCGCGCTGGTGTGGCTGAGCATCGCGCTGATTCTCGTGAGTGGCTTCGGCACCTTGGTCAAGGTCGGCTTCGGAAACGCCCCGCCTGCCTGGCATCTGATGATGGTGGTCGGACTGGCGATGGTAGCGGTGTTCGTCCAGCTTTGGTTCGGACCCTGGCAGCGGCTGCAGGCCGCCGTCGCCGATCAGGATTGGGCGCGCGGGGCCGGGGCCCTCAACCAGATCCGGCAGCGGGTGGCGCTCAATCTCGGCCTTTCCGGTGTGAACATCGCGGCGGCGACGCTCGGCCTGGCCTGGTGATGCGCAGTATCGGCTCGCGCGACAACGGGCTGATCAAGCGCGCCCGGGCGATCTGCCGCTCGCCGCGGGAATGCCGCAAGCTCGGCGAGACGCTGCTCGATGGGCCGCACCTGGTCGCGGCGGCGCTCGCCGCCGACGTTCCGCTGAAGGCCGTACTGGTTGCCGAGTCGGCGCTGGCCGATGCCGAGATCGGTGGCCTCGTCGCACGCCTGGGCGACAAGGGCCACCGGGTGGCGGATGAGCTGATGACGTCGATCAGCCCGGTCAGCACGCCGACCGGCATCGTCGCCTTGATGGACATCCCGGCCGCAGCGCCGCCCGACATCGACGGTGACCTGCTGGTGCTCGACGGCATCCAGGATGCGGGCAACGTCGGCACCATGCTGCGTACCGCCGCAGCGGCCGGTCTGCGGCAGGCGATTCTCACGCCGGGTTGCGCCCAGGCGTGGTCGCCCAAGGTACTGAGGGCTGCGATGGGCGCCCACTTCGTACTTTCGATCGTCGAACAGGCGCGGCTCGACACGCTGCTCGACGGCTACCGCGGTACGCTCGCCGCGACCCTGCCCGGTTCGGGCAGCGTCAGTCTCTTCACGTGTGACCTGCGGGGAAAGGTCGCGTGGCTGTTCGGGGCGGAAGGCGCCGGCCTTTCACCCGATTTGGCAGCGCGGGCGGATCTCAAGATACGGATTCCGCTGGCGCCGGCCGTAGAGTCGCTGAACGTGTCTTCGGCGACGGCCATCTGCCTGTTCGAGCAGTGCCGCCAACGCCAAGGCGGCGCGTGAGTGCTGCGCCCGCCTTCGGGCGCCGGAATCTCGCGCCCAGGAACCGGCACAGGCGGCGCTTCTGGCGCTTTCGGGCTCGAGACGCCAACGGCCAATTGATCGATCCGGATCAGGACAGGGCCACCTCGGCTCGATTGTCCACGCTGCGATGCAGCAGTCGCCGCACGGCGTGCCGGCCGGCCTTCCAGACGCGCGAAAAGAAGTGGTTCACCATGTCGCTGCGAAGCTGATGGGCGAGCTCCACATGCTGCTGAATCACGTCATACGAAAACTGCACGCTTGTGGCGGCAACGCTTTGGCGGTCGTTGGCAGGATCGCTCATGTTCGGATCTCCTGATCGTGAATGGCACGCAGATAGTGCGGTGCACAATTTCGACTCTACGGGATAACCCGAATGGCGGCAATCGATGCTTGCTGGAGTGTTGGTTAAGAATTTCTAATCCGTCGCGGGTGCGTGTCGTGGCCCCGGGCTACCGCCTCAGTCTGGCGACGGGACGCCCCACTCGCGCAGCACCGCCGCGTTGTCGCCACCGGTCTGTTCGAAGGGAGGCTTACCGAGGGCCGCCGGCGTGCGCGAAAAGCGCGGCGCAGGCGCCGGTTGCAACAGGCCGTGGTGCGAAACGAAGGTATCGCGAGCGCGGTTGTGGGGATCTTCGGGAGCCTCGTCGAGGTCGAGCACCGGCGTTACGCAGGCGTCGCTGCCTTCGAAGCGGCGGCACCAGACCTCACGCGGGTGCCGGGAAAACGCCTCGGCGAGCAGCGCGCGCTGGCGCGGCCACGCGGACTCGTCCCACTGATTGCCGTAGTCGGCCTCGTCGATGCCACAGGTCGCCAGCAACCGATGGTGAAACTGGGGCTCGATCGGCCCCAGCGCGAGCCATTTGTCGTCGGCGCAGCAATAGGTGTCGTAGAACGGTGCGCCTCCGTCGAGGATGTTGCTCTGGCGTTGTCCAGACCAGCGGCCCATGGCCTTCAGCGAGTAGGTCATGGCCATCAGCAGGGCACTGCCGTCGGTCATGGCGGCGTCCACCACCTGGCCGCGGCCGGAATTGCGCGCTTCCAGCAGCGCCGCCAGCAGCCCGACCGCCAGCAGCATGCCGCCGCCGCCGAAGTCCGCCACCAGATTGAGCGGCGGCACCGGTCCGGAATCGCGTCGGCCGATGGCGTGCAAGGCGCCCGAGATCGCCAGATAGTTGATGTCGTGGCCCGCGCTGTCGCACTGGGGGCCGTGCTGTCCCCAGCCGGTCATGCGGCCATACACCAGCCGCGGATTGCGTTCCAGGCAGACATCCGGGCCGAGCCCGAGGCGCTCCATGACGCCGGGGCGGAAGCCCTCGATCAAGACATCGGCCCGTGCTGCCAGCGCCAGCGCGGTGTCGCGGTCTGCCGCGGCCTTCAGATCGAGGGCGACGCTGCGCCGGCCCCGGTTGAGAATGTTCTTGCGCGGTTCGAACAGGGCGGCGGCCGCCCCCTTGCCGGGACGGTCCACACACACCACCTCGGCGCCGAGATCGGCCAGCATCATCGCGCAGAACGGGCCCGGCCCGAGACCGGCGAATTCCAGTACGCGCAGTCCGGCGAGCGGTCCCCCGCGCCCGCTCACGCCGCCAGTGCCCGGGCGATCACCAGCCGCTGGATGTCGCTGGCGCCTTCGTAGATCTGGCACACCCGTACATCGCGGTAGATGCGCTCGACCGGAAAGTCGGTGACATAGCCGTAGCCGCCGTGGATCTGGATGGCGTCGGAACAGACCTGTTCTGCGATCTCGGAGGCGAACAGCTTTGCCATCGAGGCCTCCTTGAGGCAGGGGTGGCCGGCGTCCTTGAGGCTGGCCGCGTGCCACACGAGTTGGCGGGCGGCTTCGAGTCGGGTGGCCATGTCGGCCAGCCGGAAGGCCACCGCCTGATGTTCGAAGATCGGCTTGCCGAAGGTCTCGCGCTCGTGGGCATAGGCCACTGCAGCGTCGAGGGCGGCGCGGGCCATGCCGACGCTCTGGGCGGCGATGCCGATGCGACCGGCCTCGAGATTCGACAGCGCGATCCGATAGCCCTCGCCTTCGGCGCCGAGCAGGGCGTCGGCCGGTATTCGGCAGTCTTCGAGCAGAATCTGGGCGGTGTCGGAGGCCCGCTGGCCCATCTTCTCCTCGATGCGGGCGACGACGTAGCCCGGCGTCGCGGTCGGCACCAGGAAGCAGGAGATCCCCTTCTTGCCGGCCGTCTTGTCGGTGACCGCGAAGACGATCGCGACCTCGGCATGTTGCCCGGTGGTGATGAACTGTTTGACGCCATTGAGCACCCAGTCGTCACCGTCGCGCACGGCCGTGGTCCGGATCGCGGCGGCGTCGGAGCCGACGTGAGGTTCGGTCAGGCAAAAGCAGCCGAGCATCTCGCCGCGGGCCAGCGGCTTCAGCCAGCGGTCCTTCTGGGCATCGCTGCCATAGCGGTTGGGAATGCCGCAGGCGAGCGAGTTTTGCACCGAGACGATGGTCGAGGTGGCGCCGTCGCCGGCGGCGATCTCCTCCAGGGTCAGCACCAGGCTGAGGTAGTCGAGCCCCGCGCCGCCCCACTGTTCCGGCACCACCATGCCGAGTGCGCCGAGTTCGCCGAGTTCCTTCAGCGCCTGGGCCGGGAAGGTATGGTCGCGATCCCAGGCCGCGGCGTTGGGTGCCAGCTGCTCCTGGGAGAAAGCCCGCATCGTGTCGCGGATCATCTGTTGTTCTTCGGTGAGGATCATGCCGGTCTCCGTGGCTGCGGGTTGTCAGGGGCGAACAGCGATGTGCGCCGTCACTTGGCGGCCATGCGGATCGCGCCGTCGAGGCGGATGACTTCGCCGTTGAGGTAGGCATTGGTGATGATATGCCCGACCAGGCCGGCGAACTCCCCCGGCTTGCCGAGGCGCGAGGGGAAGGGCACGGTCTCGCCGAGCGAACGTTGTACTTCTTCCGGCATGCCCAGCAGCATCGGCGTTTCCATGATGCCCGGCGCGACCGTCACGACGCGGATGCCATGGCGGGCCAGTTCGCGGGCCAGGGGCAGGGTCATGGCTACGATGCCACCCTTGGAGGCGGCATAGGCGGACTGCCCGATCTGGCCGTCGAAGGCCGCCACCGAGGCGGTATTGACGATCACCCCGCGCTCGCCGCCGGCGTCCGGTGCATTGGCGGCCATCGCTTCGGCCGCCAGCCGCAACATGTTGAAGCTGCCCACCAGATTGATCGTCACGACCCGGGCGAAGCTTTCCAATCGGTGCACGCCATTCCTGCCGAGGAGCTTTTCGGCCGGCGCCACGCCGGCACAGTTGATCAGCCCGCGGATCTCGCCGAAGGCTTCGACCGCCGCGGCGATCGCGGCCTCGGCCTCGCCGCCGTCGGTGATGTCGGCGGCGACGAAGCGGGCATTCGGTCCGAGGTTGTCGGCGATCTGGGCGCCCTGGTCGCGGTTCATGTCCACCAGCACCGCCCGGCCGCCAGCCGCGACCACCATGCGAGCGGTTTCGGCGCCGAGTCCAGACGCCGCACCGGTGATGACGAAGGCCTTGTCGTCGATGTTCATTGCCTGATCCTCCTGTTCGTGGCTCGAATTCGCTGCAGTCTATCGAGCGGCCAGGGGCACGGCGATGCCCGCAGCGTCCATCGACGATGGCAGAATTTGCCATATGGAAAACAGCATCGACCACCCGGCGGCGCTCGACGGTCGCGGCAGCATCGCCATCCAGTTCGTCGAGGACGCCCTCGCGGTCGCTCGGCGACGGGGATTGGCGTTGGCGCCGATGCTGGCCGATGCCGGCATCGCCCCGGCGCGGTTGTTGCAGCCGCGGGCACGGGTCACGGTGACGAGCTTCGGCCAGTTGTGGCGAAGCTTGGCCGACGCGATGGACGACGAATTCTTTGGCCTCGATTCCCATCCGATGCGCCGCGGCAGCTTCCGCATGATGTGTCACGCGGTGCTCGGCGCGTCCACGCTGGAACAGGCCCTGCGGCGCCAGATCCGATTTCTCGGTTTGGTGCTCGACGACCAGCGCGCCGTTCTCCGGCGGGAGGGCGGAGACGCAGTGGTGGTGGTCGAATCCCTTCGCGCCGGGGTGCCACTGTTTGCCTACGGCACCGTCATGACCTTGCTGCTGGGCCTGGGCTGTTGGCTGGTGAACCGCCGCGTGCCGATCACGTGCCTGGACTTCGCGGCACCGGAACCGACCCATGCCGCCGAGTATCGCCTGCTGTTCGGTGAGCGGACCCGGTTCGGCGCGGCGACGACGCGCCTGGTGTTCGACGCCTCCGCCCTCGAGTTGCCGGTCCTGCGTCGGGCTGCCGAGCTGGATGATTTCCTGACCGAGGCACCTGCCAATTTTCTCGTGCGCTACCGCAATCCCCATAGCTTTGCCGCCCGTGTGCGCCGCTGCCTGCGGGAAGTCGAACCGGAAGACTGGCCGGATTTCCAGACCATTGCGCGTACCTTCCGCAGTACGCCTTCGACGCTGAGGCGCCGCCTGGACGAGGAGGGCCAGCCCTACCAGGCGATCAAGGACGCGCTACGCCGGGACCTGGCGATCGAATTGCTGGCCATGCCCGGCAGCAGCGTGCTCGATGTCGCTTACCGGCTGGGATTCGCCGAGGCCAGTGCCTTCCACCGGGCCTTCCGCCGCTGGACGGGCGCCAGCCCCGGTGCCTATCGCGACCGCGCGAACGACGCGCGCGATTGAACGGTCCACCGGCCGATGCTCGAAATCTCCAACCTCAGCCGACGATTCGGCGGTCCCGGTGGCCGCGCCGTCCTCGACCGCGTTTCCCTCCAACTACCGGCCGGCAGCTATGTCGCAGTGGTGGGCGAATCGGGCGTCGGCAAGTCCACCCTCCTCAATCTGGTGGCCGGGCTCGACCGGCCCGACGGGGGTCGTGTCGTCGTCGGCGGCACCGAGCTCACCGCCCTCGACGAGGAAGCGCTGACCTGTTGGCGGCGCGACCATCTCGGCTTCGTCTTTCAGGCCTTTCACGTGCTGCCGCATCTGGACCTGCTCGGCAACGTCGCGCTGCCGCTATGGCTGCAGGGCCGGCGCGACCAGGGCGCCGACGCGGCGGCAGCAATGATGCTCGATGCGGTCGGGCTCGGCGGGCGCGAGCGAAGCTGGCCGGCGGAGCTGTCGGGCGGAGAATTGCAGCGGGTCGCGATCGCCCGGGCGCTGGTGCATCGGCCGCGGCTGGTGCTGGCCGACGAGCCCACCGGCAATCTCGATCCCTACCGGGCCGGCAGCATACTGACCTTGCTGCGCGAGCGCGTTCGGGCGGCCGGCGCCACCGGCATCCTGGTCACCCATTCGCTGGAGGCGGCGGCGACCGCCGATCGGGTGCTGCGGCTCGAACCGGGCGGACTCGTGCCGTGCTCATGATACGGGGCGTGGCTGCGGTCTTCGTCGGTGGCCTGCTGCGGCGGCGGGCGGCGAGTGGGCTGTCGGTGCTGGCGATCGCCCTCGGTGTGGCGCTGGGACTGGCGGTGCAGCTCATCAACGACGCCGCGTTGGCCGAGTTCGGACGCGGCTTGCGAACCTTGGCGGGGGAGGCCGACCTGCGCCTGGTGGGGCCGGCCAGTGGCTTCGACGACGCCCTGTTCGAGGCCGTGGCCCTGCATCCGCTGGTGGCCGATGCCAGCCCGGTGGTGGATGTCTCCGCACGGGCGCAGGGCCAGGAGGCGGCAATTCCAGTCCTCGGCCTGGACGTGCTGCGCCTGCCTGCGGTGCAGCCGGCATTGATCCCGCGGACCGACGAGGACCGGGCGAGCACCGCCTTCGCCGGCTTCCGTCAGGCGGGCGTATTCTTGTCGCCGGTGCTGGCGACCCGGCTGAGGCTCGCCGCGGACACGCCGCTGGTGCTCAAGGGGTCGGCCGGAGCGCTCGAACTCGCGGTGCTCGGCAGCGTACCCGGGGCGGGCGCCGAGTCCGTCGCGGTGATGGACATCCACGCCGCCCAGCACGCCTTCGGAATGACGGGCCGCTTGTCCCGCATCGACCTGCGGCTGCGCCCGGGGGCGACGCCCGATGACGCGGCACGCGCGCTCGCGACCTTGTTGCCGGCAGGCGTGGTCGCAGTGACGCCGCAGGCGTCGGTGGCTCAGGCCCGTGGCCTGTCGCGCGCCTATCGTGTCAATCTGACGATGCTGGCGGTGATCGCGCTGGTCTGCGGCGGTTTCCTGGTGTTCTCGACGCAGGCCTTGTCGATCGCTCGCCGTCGCACCGAGTTCGCGTTCCTGCGCGCAATCGGGCTGGGCCGCCGTCGTCTCCGGGCGTGGCTGCTGGGCGAAGGGGCGTTGCTCGGGATCGCCGGTGGTGCGCTCGGTTGCGCGCTGGGCGTCGGCTTCGCTGCGGCGGCGCTCGACTGGATTGGCGGCGATCTCGGTGCCGGTTACTTTTCCGGCATCGCGCCGAGCCTGGTGGTGTCGCCTGGCGCCGTCGCCGCATTCCTCGCCTTGGGTGTGATGGCAGGCCTGGCAGGAGCATGGATACCGGCCCGGCGGGCCGGGGCGATCGCGCCGGCCGCCGCGCTCAAGGCCGGCGCCGGAGACCCTCTCTCGGCAGCGCCCGGCTGGCCCTGGCTCGGCCCCCTGTGCCTGCTGCTGGCGCTGGCGGCCTGCCTGCCCCCGCCGTTGGCAGGTATTCCGGTCGGTGGCTATGCTGCAGTGGCCCTGTTGCTGGTCGGAGGCGTGCTGAGCCTCGGTCGGCTGTCGCGGGTGGTGTCGGCGTGGTGTCCGCCCGTGCCGGTGCCGCTCGGCCTGGCACGTGCCCGCCTGCAGGCAGCGCCCGGACAAGTCGTGGTGGCGGCGGCCGGCGTGCTGGCAAGCTCGGCGTTGGCCATCGCAATGGCGGTAATGGTGGCTTCGTTTCGCGATTCGGTGGATCAGTGGCTGACCAAGGTGCTGCCGGCCGAACTCTATGTGCGCGCGGCCGAGCGCAACCAGGCAGGCCATCTTTCGGTCGCGGTGCAACGAAGGCTGGCGGCGATGCCGGGCGTCGCCCGGGTCGACTTTCTCCGCCACGATCGGGTGATTCTGGACGCGGGGTTGGCGCCGGTGAGCCTGATTGCACGGCCGGTTTCGGAGGATGGCCACGAGCTGCCACTGGTCGGCGAGCAGGTTGCCGCTGCCGACCCGGTGTGGGTGTCCGAGGCGCTGGTGGACCTCCTGGGGCTCGCACCCGGCATGCCGCTGCAAGTACCGCTGGCCGGCCGCAGTCATCCATTTACCGTGGCCGGTGCGTGGCGCGACTACGCACGGCAGGGCGGGGCGCTGGTGATGCCGCTCGCGCGCTACCGGGAACTCAGCGGGGACGCCCTGGCCGACGACGCGGCGGTGCACCTTGCACCCGGTCACGATGTCGGAGGCTTTGCCGCGGCGATCGACGAGACCTTTCCGGCGGCCGACCTGGAGATGGCCAGTCCGGGCGAGATCCGCCGCATCAGCCTGCGCATCTTCGATCGCAGCTTCGCCGTGACCTATCTGCTCGAAGCCGCCGCGGTACTGATCGGGCTGGCCGGCATCGCAGCGAGCTTCGCCGCGATGGCGGCTGCGCGACGTCGCGAGTTCGGGATGCTGCGCCACCTCGGCCTGGGGCGGCGGCAGATCGCCGCGATGATCGCCGCCGAGGGGGGGCTGACCGCGGCCAGCGGCGCGCTCGGCGGCGTACTGGTCGGCGGCGCCATCGCGCTGGTGCTGGTCGAGGTGGTCAATCGCCAGAGCTTCCACTGGAGCATGGACTACCGTGTGCCGTGGTGGTCGCTGTCGCTGTTCTTGGTAGTGCTGGTGGCCTTGGCTGCGTGCGCCGCGGTGCTGGCCGGACGCTTGGCGATGTCCGGCAGTGCAGTGCGGGCGGTGAGCGAGGACTGGTAGATGCGGCGCATTTGCCGGCTTGCGAGCCTCGTCGCTGCGCTGATCTGGGTCTCCGCCGCCACCGCGGCGGACTTCGCAGCGGTCACCCCCGACCGGCATCTGCACTTCCCGGTCGACGCCGGCGCCCACCCCGCGTATCGCATCGAATGGTGGTACGTGACCGGCTGGCTGGAGGACGACCAGGCCCGGTCCCGGGGCTTTCAGCTTACCTTCTTTCGACTCCGCACCGGAATCGGCGAGGATCGGCCGGGGCGCTTCTCTCCGGCCCAGCTCCTCAGTGCCCACGCCGCGGTGTCGGACCCGGCGATCGGCCATCTGCTGCACGCGGAGCGCCGCGCGCGGGTCTCCGGCCGATTGGCCGGCGCGTCGGAAGGACGGATGGAGGCGTGGATCGGCGATTGGCGCTTGGCAGAGCGGTCGGACGGCGGAATCGTCGCCCGGGCGGCGGGCGAGCGTTTTGCGTTCGATCTCCATCTGCAACCGGGATCGCCGCCGATGTTGAATGGGGACGGGGGCTTCAGCCGCAAGGGGCCACAGCCTGGACACGCCAGTTACTACTACAGCCTCACCGGCCTGGTAGTCCGTGGGTCGCTGCGCGTGGACGGGCGGACGCAGCCCGTGCGCGGTATTGCCTGGCTCGACCACGAGTGGTCGAGCGAGTACCTGCCTGCAGGCGCCGTCGGCTGGGACTGGCTCGGCCTCAACTTCGATGATGGCGGCGCGTTGATGGCGGCCCGCATGCGGCGCGCCGACGGCACCGCCTTGTGGCGTTTCGGCACCCTTCGCACTGCGGGCGGCGAGGTCCGGGCGCTGGGCGCAGACGCGTTGTCGTTCGAGCCGCTGCGGCAGTGGCGATCGCCGCGGAGCGGGGTGCGCTATCCGGTCTCGTGGCGGCTCGGCGTCGAGGACCTCGGGCTCGACCTCGAGCCGCTGATGGTGGATCAGGAACTCGACGGGCGGTCCAGTACGGGCGCGATCTATTGGGAGGGGGCCGTGCGCGCCTTGCGCGATGGCCGCCCGGTCGGCCGCGGCTACCTGGAACTGACCGGCTATGGCGAAGCCCTGCGGCTCGGCGGCGACGCCCCGGGCCGTTAGCCTGCCCGGGCCCAGGTATAATCGCCGCGACGTCCGGTGCAAGGCCGGAATAGCCCGGGTGGCGAAATTGGTAGACGCACCAGATTTAGGTTCTGGCGCCGAAAGGTGTGGAGGTTCGAGTCCTCTCCCGGGCACCAATCGAGCAGTCTTCCATCGACCGATGCGAGCCTGAAAACCGCCCCAGAACAGGCGTCTGCGCCTTGGGTCCGTGCCGTTTGCGCCGCCAGGGGCGCGCCACCTGGCGGCGCTGGGGGCTTCGGGACTGCCCATGCATTTGCCGGGAGGCGGGGCATCGTTGTCGGTGTTGGCGGTGGCCCCAGTCTGAAACGACGGCTTCGAATTCCGGAAGCGGTGAACGGTCCGCGTGCACCGTCCGGCGCCCAGCTCGAGCACGTGCCCACGAAATCGGAAGGGTGCCGTGATGCAGGGCCTGCGCATTTCCCAATTGCTGCGAGAGGTAGGGCGAAGAAGGAGTACCATGTGCCTTCCTAACAAGTAGTAACAATTATTCACTCCATTGACAGAGGGCACCATGAGCGAGCTTCGCTTCATACGGGTAGTGGCTTTGATGGCTTTCGGCACCGGAATCCTGACGGTGGGTAGTGGTGCGATGGCCCAATCGTTTCTCGAAAATCCGGCCAAGAATTCCCTGGTCAGCGGAATCAGCCTCGTGTCGGGATGGAAGTGTTCGGCCGGCACACTGACCTTCACGGTCGACGGCGGCGCCCCGAGCACGCTTTCCTACGGCACGCCGAGAAGCGACATTCAGAACGCGGGTGCCTGCGCGGGGCTCAACGTGGGCTTCGGTGCGCTGCTCAACTGGAACCTGTTCAGTGACGGATTGCACACGATCCGGCTGTTCGACGATGGCGTCGAGTTTGCCAGCACCGACTTCGTGGTCACGACGCTGGGGACCGAATTCCTGTCCGGTGCGAGCGGGATCTACGAATTGTCGAACTTCCCCGTTGCTGGCCAGGACACGCTGGTGCGTTGGGATCAGTCTTCGCAGAATTTCCAGATCATCAGTGACGGCTACTACAAGCTGCAGACGCTGCTGTCCGAGGGTCGTGGCGAGTGTCTGGAAAGCAACTCACTCACGACGGGCGCGACGCTGGACGGCGCGACCTTTATGGACACCTGTGCCGATGTCACCGGCCAGCTCTGGAAGCTGGTGCCCCTGGGCGACGGCTACGTCCAGTTGCAGTCGATGCTATCGGAAGGTCGAGGCGAGTGCCTGGAAGGCAATGCCGTGGCGGCGACGTCGACACTCGAAGGGGCGTCGTTCATGTCCCCCTGCGGGAACTTCACGGGCCAGGCATGGAAGATCTACCCGAACGGCAATCATTTCCAGTTGCAGACGCAGGACGCGGAAAGTCGCAACGAATGCCTCGAGGGCAATGCCGTGGGCGCGACATCGACACTCGGGGGCGCCTCGTTCATGTCGACCTGCGACAACGTGACCGGGCAGCTCTGGAAGCTCGTGCCGCAGTGATGCAGTGACCGACGCGCCGCGGAGCGCGGCGCGTCGGTCACTGCGCGGCCGTGCGCCTCGCGCCGGTCGCTCCAGCCCGACAGCCGGCTGAGTCGAATCGGCCGGGCGCTCCCGCGCGTTCAATGCCGCGGCCGGAAGGCCGAGCTTTCGTTCGACCTCGGAGCCCATGGCGGCTTCCAATCGCGGTAGTGGGGACCGGTACACGGCCGTGGGGTGACCCTGCCTCCCGGCGCGGGCTTCGTCGCCGGCATCGATGTCGTGCCGATGCGAACGCCGAAACGCGATCGTCGGCGGGATTCAGGCGGCGAATTCGCCCGCACGCGTACCCGGCCCGTCGCTGCACCCTTGCACCGCCAGCAGGTGGGCCCGCTCCTGCAGGGCCAGCGAAAAATTTCCGTAGCGGCGGTCGTCGCTGACCTCCTCACCCAGCCAGTGAGGCCGCACCACGCGCTGGTGCTCGTCCCGTAGCTCGAGTTCGGCGATCACCAGGCCGCGATGCACGCCGTCGAAGACATCGATCTCGAAGCACTGACCGTGGGCAAAAACCTGGTAGCGGGTCTTGCGGACGATGCGATGGTTGCAGTGATTGGTCAGCATGACCCGCGCGTCGTCGATGGGGATGGGGTACTCGTACTCGTCGCGACGCAGCCCCTGCAATGGCGACTTGAGCGTCAGGAAAGCCGCCTCGCGGTCTTCGAAGATGCGTACGCGCACCGACATGTGGCCGCGCTCCTTGACTGCATAGCCTTGCACGATCCGGTCTCCGCCAAGACCTGCGACGACGTTCGCGTCCTGCACGAGGTACTTCCGCTCGATCTCGATCGGCATGCTCATATCTCCGGTTGGCGGCTGGATTATAGCGCCATGCTGCGACGCAGCAAACGACCATCGATCGGCCACCCTAGCCCGGACATTTCACCAGTAGCTGATTCAGATGGCTTCTGGGCGTCGGACCGCATTCTCGGCGGCTGCGGCTGCTGAATGACGCTGGAGCTGTGCGAATTTGCAGTTTTCGCGCGTACTTCCCCCTTACCCCCGGGAGCGTCATC
>JAGRFZ010000132.1:11166-14986 GCA_020445785.1 Rhodocyclaceae bacterium | reverse complement strand
TCGTCAGCTCGTAACCACTGCCACGCAACAGCGTACCAACACGCCGAAGCTTGCAGATCCGCCCAGCACAGCCCACTAAGCCAAGGCCCTCCGAGCCGACCGCCCCCCCCCCCGATATCACGAACGCCCCAAACAAACTCGACACCAGCGACGCTTCCCGACCGTGCGGGATCTGGCGCCGAACGCCTCCTGCGGTGGCCACACGCAGCTCGGCGCGTCGGGCCATCACTCAGTCGTGGCCGAAGGCATCACCGCCACCGGCATAGTTCTCGAAACGCGTGCTCTCACCCAGGAACGTCAACCGCAGCGTCCCGGTCGGTCCATTGCGGTGCTTGCCGATGATCAGCTCGGCGCTTCCCTTGTCCGGCGAATCCGGATTGTAGATTTCGTCCCGGTAGATGAAGATGATGATATCCGCGTCCTGCTCGATGGCACCGGATTCCCGAAGATCAGACATCACCGGCCGCTTGTTGGGGCGCTGTTCCAGGCTCCGGTTGAGCTGCGACAGTGCCATCACCGGCACATTGAGTTCCTTGGCAAGTGACTTGATCGACCGGGAGATCTCCGACAGTTCGGCCGCCCGGTTGTCACTGTCCTTTAGCGAAGTCATCAACTGCAGGTAGTCGATAACGATCAGACCAAGCTTGCCGAACTGTCGGTAGAGGCGTCTCGCCCGAGCGCGAAGATCGATCGGGTTGAGCCCGGCTGTTTCGTCAATGTAGATGGGCGCTTCGTGCAGCTTGCCCAGAGCGAAGGTCAGTCGCTGCCATTCGTCATCGTTGAGCTTTCCGGTACGGATCCGGTGCTGATCGAGACGGCCGACCGAGGCGAGAAAGCGCATCGCCAATTGCGTGCCAGGCATTTCCATGGAGAAGATGGCAACGGGCAAGCGTTCCTCGACGGCAACATGTTCCGCAATGTTCAATGCCAAGGTAGTCTTGCCCATCCCGGGTCGCCCGGCGACGACGATCATGTCGGTGCCGTGGAGCCCGGAAGTCTTTGCATCGAGATCGACCAGCCCCGTTGGTACACCGGTGATGTCGCTCGGGCTATCCCGGTCGTAGAGCTCTTGTATTCGGTCGACTACCTGGCCCAGCAAGGGTTGGATCGGCACGAATCCGCCCGCGTTTCGAGCACCCGCTTCCGCGATCTCGAACACGCGGGCCTCGGCCTCGTCGAGCAGGATCTTGGCGTCCTTGCCGGACGGCTTCAGGGCGCTGGCGGCAATTTCATCGCCGACCGTGACCAGGCGCCGTAGGATCGCACGCTCGCGAACGATTTCGGCATAGCGGCGGATATTTGCAGCCGAGGGCGTATTGGCTGCCATGTCGCCGAGATAGGCCAGCCCGCCTGCCTCGTCCGCTTCTCCGGACTTCTCGAGGGCGGCAAACACCGTCACGACATCCGCCGGCTTGCCCTGTTCGATCAGTCGAGACACATGCTTGAAGATGCGGCGGTGGTCATCGCGATAGAAATCCGCCTCCGCCACCAGGTCTGCAACGCGGTCCCAGGCGGCATTGTCGAGCAACAAGCCCCCCAGCAACGACTGTTCGGATTCGACGGAGTGTGGCGGCAGCTTGAGTTCCGCGAGATCAGGATCCATTGATTTCGTATCCGGAATAGATTCCAGGTCGGCGACGATTTCCTAAGTGCCTGTGGCAAACAAAAAAAGGGCTGCAGCGCAGCCCCTTTCTTGCCATCGGACGAGCAACGGCCCGCCTCGCTCCGACATTACTGCTCGGCGACGACCGTGACGTTGATCGTGACGAGGACGTCGGAGTGGAGCGCCACTTCGAGGGCGTTTTCTCCGGTCTGCTTGATCGGACCATCGGGCATCCGCACCGAGCCGCGCTCGACCTCGATGCCCTTTTCAGCGAGAGCTGCGATGATGTCCGAACTACCGACAGAGCCAAAGAGCCGCCCGTCGACGCCAGCCTTCCGTGGCAATTCGAGCTGGAGCCCTTCGAGCTTCTCCGCAACGGTCTGTGCGGCGGATAGTCGCTCGGCCTGGATCTTTTCCAGCTCCGCACGGCGCTCTTCGAACTCGGCCAGGTTGGCAGCCGTCGCCCGCTTGGCCTTGCCCTGGGGGATGAGATAGTTGCGCGCGTAACCGTCGCGCACCTTGACGACCTCACCGAGCGAACCCAGGTTGGCCAGCTTCTCGAGAAGAATGATCTGCATGCTTCAGCCCTCCGGATCAGTCGTGCAAGTCGGTATAGGGCAGCAGCGCAAGGAATCGCGCACGCTTGACCGCAGTCGTCAGCTGGCGCTGGTAGCGCGCCTTGGTGCCGGTAATCCTCGCCGGCATGATCTTCGCGTTCTCGGTGACGAAATCCTTCAGCAGGTCGACGTCCTTGTAATCGATTTCCTCGACCTTCTCTGCCGAGAACCGGCAGAACTTGCGACGCTTGAACAGCCCGCCGCGGCCACGATCGTCACGGCGCTTCGGTTTAAAAGCCATTTTCGTTTCCTTCCAAAAATCTGATAGTCCCGACATGCAGCACGAGCCGCCGATTCTTGAGGCTCTTCGCTGCAACAAATCCTTCCACGCTCACCGGGGCACCCAACACGCTTTGCGAAAGCACCCGGGCCTCTTCACCGAGGATCACGAAGGGAACCTCTGCAGTCACCATCCGCTCGAGACCCGCTTCGACCTGGGTAGAGGCATGCCGGATGACGCCTTCGACCAGAGGCAGTCCTGCTGGCGTCGTCCGTCTCACCGAAATTTCCGCGAGCTCGCCTTCGAGCGACAGCGCATTGACACCCCTCACGGGCGATCAGGCGTCGCTTTCCGCCTTTTCCTTCGCCTCGGGCGCAGGCGTCAGGGAGCGCGCCTTTTCTTCCTTCATCATCGGCGAAGGGGTAGCGACGGCCTTCTTCTTCTTGACCGTCAGGTGGCGCAATACCGCGTCGTTGAACTTGAAGGCGTGCTCCAACTCCGCCAGCGTCTCGCCGTCACACTCGATGTTCATCAGCACGTAATGCGCCTTGTGAACTTTCTGGATCGGGTAGGCCAGTTGCCGGCGGCCCCAGTCTTCCAACCGGTGGATCTGGCCTTGACGGCCGGTCACCAGCGAGCGATAGCGATCGATCATGGCCGGGACCTGCTCGGACTGGTCCGGGTGCACGATAAACACGATCTCGTAGTGGCGCATGCAAACTCCTCTTGGTTGCTGTGAGCCCCCCGGCATGCGTAACCGGTGGAGCAAGGAAACCGAAAATGATATCAGCCGCGGCGCGCCTCTTCAAGCCACTCGGCGCAATCGCTCAGGTCCGCGCAGGGACCATGATCTCGGCCTCGCCGTCGAGCACCACCTTGCCCGCTACAGTGCATTCGGTCTTGAAGCGGGCGCGCCGCTTTTCCGCATTGAGTTCGACCACCGTCGCACGGGCGACGACGGTGTCGCCGATACGCACTGGCGCCTTGAATCGGAGCGACTGCGACAGATAGATGCAACCCGGGCCCGGCAGCTTGGTGCCGAACACGGTCGAGATGTAGGAGGCCGACAACATGCCGTGGGCGATCCTGCCACCGAACATCGTCGACGCACCGAATTCTTCGTTCAGATGCACGGGATTGGTGTCACCGCTGACGCCGGCGAACAGTTGAATATCGGCCTCGGACACGGTGTGGCCATAGGCGGCGGACATGCCGACCGTCAGGTCCTCGAATCGATAGCCATAGAACTCGTCGAAACCGCTTTGCGCATCGGTGCTCATGAGTGGATCTCCCTGGACGCTGTCAGCCTGCCTGAAACGGAAATGCCCGCGACAAGCGGGCATTCTCACGGAAACCGTGGCGGAGAGGGCGGGATTCGAA
>JAGRFZ010000132.1:0-11100 GCA_020445785.1 Rhodocyclaceae bacterium | reverse complement strand
AGGCGCGGATTATAGCAAACCTCGGGCATTAGGAAAGCCGCCGAGCGCCGACGGCACTTCAGTCCCCCTCGACGAAGGGTGGCGTCATGCCCGGATAGCGGATATAGGCGACCAACTTCTGAACCTCGGGACTGGGCGGCGGCGTCATCAGACTGACGATCACGATCACCGCGAATCCGAGGGCGACCCCGAAGATTCCGCTCGAGATCGGGTTGATGCCGTACCAGGCATGCTCCATGCTTCCGCCAAAGAAGCTGTGGGTCCGGATCACGTAGTAGATCGTCACGGCCAAGCCTGCAACCATGCCCGTGATCGCGCCCCAACGATTGGCACGCTGCCAGAAGATGCCGAGCACCAGTGCGGGGAAGAACGCGGAGGCGGCAATCGAGAACGCGAGTCCGACCATGAACAGGATGTTGTCCGGCCGCAGCGAAGCCACCCAGGCGGCGACCACCGCGACCACCAGCAACTGGGACTTGGCGATCACCAAGCGCCGCTGGGTCGAGGCAAAGGGGTTGACGACCTTGTAATAGAGGTCGTGGGAAAGGGCATTGGAGATCGTCAGCAACAGACCATCGGCGGTGGACAGCGCGGCCGCCAAGCCACCGGCCGCCACCAGCCCCGACACCACGTACGGCAGCCCTGCGATCTCCGGCGTGGCAAGCACGATGACATCCGTATTCAGGCTGAGCTCGGCCAGCTGGAGGACGCCGTCGCCGTTCAGATCTTCGATGTGAACCAACCCGATCTTGCCCCAGTAGGCAAGCCAGGCCGGCAAGGTGGCGATGTCCGAGCCGACCAGATTGGTGTAGATCTCCCACTTGGCGAAGACCGCGTAGGCTGGTGCGGTGAGGTAGAGCAGCAGGATGAAGAACAATGACCAGAACACCGATCGACGGGCCGCGGCCACCCCCGGCGTGGTGTAGTAGCGCGCCAGCAGATGAGGCAGCGCAGCGGTACCGAGCATCAAGACGAAGGTCAGCGCCAGGAAGTTCAGGCGGGCCTCGTCCGATTGTTGATCGTCGGCCCCCGGGTAGGCCTCCGCGTGGGGCACCGACGGCTGTGAGCGCGCCAGATTCTCCTCGCGCTTGCGCTGCCAGAGTTCGCGGGCCGCTTCCACCGTGTGGGGCACGTCCCGCAACGCACGCTCAGCCAGTGCGACTTCGCGTGCCGAGCTGTCGCTCAGGCGTAACTGGTTGAGCCGTTCGGTCAGGGCACGGCGCTCGGCGTCGAGCGATTCCGGCAGATCACGGATCTTGCCGGCATAGGCTTCGGCCCGGTAATAGAACTGGTTGCGAACCGCCACCTCGCTGGGCTCCGAAAACAGTTCCAGCTCCTTGTCGGCCAGCTTCTGCAGGACGATGCCGTACGAGGCCTGCGGTATCGGCACATTGGTGATCTTCTGGGAAAGAATCACCACCGGCACCAGATAGGCGATGATCAAGATCACGTACTGTGCCACCTGGGTCCACGTCACTGCCCGCATGCCGCCGAGAAAGGAGCAGACCAGGATGCCGGCCAGTCCGACAAACAGGCCGATCTCGAATTCGACACCGACGAAACGGCTGGTAATCAGACCAACGCCGTAGATCTGGGCGACGACGTACACAAAGCTGGTGAGGATCGTCGCGGCGACCGCCACCAGCCGCGCAAAGTTGCCTTCGTAACGGGCGCCGAAGAAATCCGGCACCGTATAGCGGCCGAAGCGCCTCAGGTAGGGCGCCAGCAGCAGGGCCACCAGGACGTAACCGCCGGTCCAGCCGGTGACGAACGCCAGCCCCTCGAATCCGCTGTAGTAGAGCGTGCCGGCCAAACCGATGAACGATGCCGCACTCATCCAGTCGGCAGCAGTCGCCATGCCATTGAACACCGCCGGCACCCGTCGCCCCGCGACGTAGTACTCGGAGACATCGGCAGTCCGGCTCATGACCCCGATACCGGCGTAGATCGCGATCGTCGCGAACAGGAACAGGTGACCGATGAGCTTCTGCGACAGGCCGAATTCCTCACCGATCGCCAGCAAGACAACG
The DNA here is from genome assembly GCA_020445785.1 of Rhodocyclaceae bacterium. Taxonomy (GTDB): domain Bacteria; phylum Pseudomonadota; class Gammaproteobacteria; order Burkholderiales; family Rhodocyclaceae; genus Cognatazoarcus. Next base: position 9,070 of record JAGRFZ010000132.1, on the reverse strand, counting down.
AAGCCCGTGAAGCCGCCCGTATACAGGAAATAGTTGCGGCCGAGGCGACGTTCGAAGCGGTTCATCCGCCGCGCGCCCCAAACTCGACCAGGGGTTCGTGGCCAACCCCGGCCTGGCGCCGACCGTCGCGCAGATCCACAATCCTCGCCCGGCCCCCACGCACGCTCAGTACTTCACTCGCGCGTAGTAGGTCTTCTCGGCCGCCTCGCGCGCCTCCCGCAAGGTTCGGATGCCCTTCTCCGCCAGCAACGGGATCATCTTCAGAAAGACCTCGCCGGTAACGATGGCATCGCCCAGCGCAGTGTGGCGGCCGACAATGTGCACGCCCATGCGCTCGGCAATCGCCTCGAGCCGGTGGGATTCCTGGTTGGGATGGATCAGCGGCGAGAGCAGCAGTGTGTCGAGTACCGGCTGGTCGAACTTCAGTCCGGTCTGCGCTTCCTTCATTTGCAGGAAACGCATGTCGAACGCAGCATTGTGCGCCACCAGTACGGTATCTTCGGCAAAGGCGTGGAAGGCGGGCAGCACGGCATCGATGTCCGGCTGCCCCACGAGCATGTCCTCGGTGATGCCGTGGATCTGGGCGGACTCCCTGGCCAGTTCCCGCTTCGGATCCACCAGTTGCTCGAAGGATTCGTTCTTCAGCAGCTTGCCATTGACGATACGGGTGGCACCGACCTGGATGATCTCGTCCCCCTCGGACGGATTGAGGCCGGTCGTCTCCGTGTCGAATACCGTGAAGCGCAGTTCCGACAGCAGGCGGTCGTCGAGGGAGTGCTCGTTTTCCGAGGCCTTGAAGAGATCGAAGTCGTAGTATTCGGGCCGGCTTTCGCCACGCAGATATTGCTCCGTCTCGGCGGCGTCCTGCGGCACCGCACGCGGCAGCAGCAGGCGGAAGAAGGCCCTATGGCGGGTCTTCTCCCGCTCCAACCACATTTCTCCATCGTGCCGTTCGACCACGTCGCGAATGGTCAGCGGTGACGACTCGGCGCCGATCTGCATCGGTTCGAGTTCCCAGTTCATGACCGTCTCGGTACTCATCGCCTGCCCGGACCAGATCAAATCGAGGTGGGCCATCTTGGCGGCTTCACTCAGCCTCAGACGCACCTCTCGCACCTCGAATTCGTCCGACAGCCGCGAGGCGAGATACGTCAGGGCCTGCAACAGCGAGAAGCTGTCGAGTCTCAGCCACAGCGCCCCATCCACATCCTCCAGCTTGACCGGCAGACCGACGGCGGCCTCGATCCGCCCGCGTGCGGCGGCGACAAAGTCGCTGCCCAGCATTTCCTCCATCGGCCATCGGGTCTTGAGTGTGTCCGCGAAGATCGACGCAGCCTCCTCGAGGCGCTCGCTCATGCCCCGCACCTCGTCCTTGATGACGCCGATGAAACGCTCGCGCATCGCCGGATCGAGATCGTCGTAGTCGAGCATTTCGACCGCGGCTCGGACGTTGGCCAGCGCGGCGCGGTTGCCTTCGGTGGCGCTGTGCAGCAGCAGATCCCGCCGCGACTCGGCTTCGAAGGTGCGGGTGATGTTGTCGAGCATCAGGATGAATCCAGTCAGCTGGCGCTCCTCGCCGTCACGGCTGCTGAGCACCGGCGCCATCTGCGCCCGCAGCAACTGTCCCGAACGGGTGGTCGTGACGAAATTACTGACCGGCTGGGCGACATCCTTGCGCAATCCGGTCTGCACCGTCTCCAGCGCATGGGAGATCAAGCCGCGCTCGAACACGGTGTAGATCGACCGACCCAGGCCGATCAGTTCGCCGCCGCCGGCCACTGCCGGGGCGTCGGACATGGCCTTGAACTGCTGCCGCGCGCGGTTGTTGTAGAGCAGGATGCGACCGTCGAGATTGCACACCACGACACTCTGGGTAAGCTCGGACATGAGCGCCGCCAGGCGATTCTTTTCCTCCTCGACGGATTCGCGACCCGCCCGGATCTGCGCCTCGACGTCGGACTGCAGCGCCTGGCGATGCTCCGCCAACTGGTTGACCACCCTCGCCAGCTCCCGCACACCGCCGGGCCCGTCCTGGTCGAGACGCCGGCCGGGCTCCGTGGTGACGATCAGGTGGGCTTTCTCGGCAAGCCGCGCGGGCAATACGTCGTAGGACTCGAACAGGGTCTTGATGATCATCGCGACCACGGCGCCGCCGGTCGCCACCATCGCAATGATCAGCCCCGCACGCGGGGAGATCAGCGGTACCAGCACCTGCTTTTCGGCATCGGTGAGGTCGTTCCAGAACAGCACCCCGATCGTGCCGGAGAAGATGAAGAACAGCAGCGCCGCCGTAACGATGGCGATGGCGAGACGAGTGCCGGAACTCATCCCTCGATCCCGAGCAGTTTCTTGACCTCCCCCACCAGTTCCTTGGTCGAGAACGGCTTGGTCATGTAGGAATCCGCACCCAGCGCGAGCCCCTTGGCCATTTCGGTATCCCTCCCCTTGGCGGTCAGCATCAGGATCTTGGTGGCCGCCAGCTCGGCATCGGCACGGATTTCCTGGCAGACCTCGAAGCCGGTCTTCTTCGGCATCATCACGTCCAGCAGAACCAGGTCCGGCCGTTCCGACCGGATCTTGTCGACAGCTTCCTCACCATCCTTGGCGACGAATACATCGAACCCTTCGCGCTTCATCAGAAATTCGAGCGAGATGACGATGTTCACCTCGTCATCGGCGATCAAGACCTTGTTGGCCATGCGGTACTCCCCCCGAGGACTGCTTCATTTCATTGTTCTGCAGCCCATTCTAATTCATTCGTTGGCGTCGTCGGGACGCGGTCGGGCCGGCAACTCGAAGTGGAAAACGGCCCCCCGCTCGGCCCCGTTCTCGACCCACATCCGGCCGCCGAAATGTTCGACGATCTGTCGGCTGATGGGCAGTCCCAGGCCGGTTCCAGCCGGCTTGGCCCGCTGATCTCCGACCTGGCGGAACTTCTCGAAGATTGCTGCCTGATCCTCCTGGCTGACGCCCGCGCCGTTGTCGGCCACGTGCACCCGATAGGCGTCGCCATCCGTCGCCAGACCGATCGCGACCCGCCCGGCATCCGTATCACAGAACTTCACCGCGTTCGACAACAGATTGATGACCACCTGGATCAGCCGATCCCGATCGGCCATCAACGGGCAGGCCTCGTTCGGCAGGGCAACGTCCAGGGCCACCTTGCGAGCCTTGAAGAGCTGCTCGGTGGATTGCACCGAGTGGCGGATGACGTCGACCAGATCGATCTCCTCGTTGTGCCATTCGGCATGGCCGGATTCGATCTTCGCCAGGTCCAGCACCTGATTCACGAGCCGCGTCAGGCGCTCGGTCTCGGAAACGATGATGCCCAGGAATCGCGTCCGCTCCTCCAGGTCGATCTTCGGGTCCTCGAACAGCATTTCCGAGAAGGCACGGATCGAGGTGAGTGGTGTGCGAAGCTCGTGGGTCACCGAGGACATGAAGTCGTCCTTGAGTCGGTCGAGTTCCTGCAGCCTCGAATTGGCTGCCCGGAGTTCGGCGGAGGCCTTTTCCAGCGCCTGCGATTTCTCCTCGAGCTGGCGCGAATAAGCCCGAACCTGCGAGGCCTCGTCGAGAATGTCCATGACCTCGTCCAGACCCAGCGGCTCGGCCTCCAGCATCGAGCCGATCAACGCATGGGCCGACGCACTGCCGATCGCGCCGGCCAGCGTGGTCTCGGCAAAATGGATCAGGCCGGCGTCCGCGTCCAGATCCTCGACTCGCTTGCGCCCGCGGCTGCGCGCATAGCCGGCAAAGGCGCTCTGCGCCCGCCCAGCGCCGACGAATCGCGAAACCAGCGGCAGAAGCTGCTCGATGCCGACCCCTCCGCGCCAAAAGGCCGCCTGGGGACTGTGGTCGTCGTCCATCACATGGACGAACAGAGAGGCCTGGGCCGCTTCGCGCGCCTCGGGCGGAAAACGGAAGGAGAGCACCACATAGGCGAGCACGTTCAGGAACAAGCTCCAGAACAGTGCATGGCTGATCGGATCGAGACCGGTCACCCCGAAGAGCTGCTCCGGCCGCAGCAGCTCGATGCCGAAGGCCCCCTCGGTCATGAAAGTCGCGTCGAGCCAGCCGGACTTGGCGAAGGACGGCAGCAACAGGCAGTAGAACCAGATCAGGAAGCCGGCGCCGAGCCCACCCAGCGCGCCGGTGCGCGAGCCACCCTTCCAAAACATGCCGCCGAGCATCGCCGGCGCAAACTGGGCGACCGCGGTGAAACTGATGAGACCGATGCTGACCAGCGCATAGGCCTCTCCGGCCAGCCGATAGTAGATGTAGCCGAGCGCCAGGATCACCGCGATGGCAACCCGACGAATGGTCAGCAGGACACCGGTCAGTTCGTCGCCGGCGGCATCCATCCAGCGTCTGCTGCGCAGCAACAGCGGCATCACCAGATCGTTGCAGACCATGGTGGACACCGCCACCGACTCGACGATCACCATGCCGGTCGCGGCCGACAGACCGCCGACGAAGACCGCCAGCGCGAGCGCCTGCTGATCGCCCGCGAGCGGCAGCGTCAGCACGAAGGTGTCCGGGTCTACCGCGGACGGCCCGAAGTACAACAAACCACCGAGCGCGATCGGCAACACGAACAGGTTGATCAGCAGCAGGTAAGCCGGAAACATCCACGCTGCCCGCTGCAGGTGGCGCTCATCCACGTTCTCGACGACCATCACCTGAAACTGCCGCGGCAGGAAAATCACCGACAGCATGGAAAGCAAGGTCAGGGCAAACCAACTGCCGTACCCCATGGCGCCGTCGCCGCCCAGGCGCACCAGGGACTGCAGCGAAGCCTCCTGCGCAACCCGCTGGAAGATGTCACCGACGCCGTCGTACAGGCCGAACGTGACGTACAGGCCGACCGCCATGAATGCGCACAGCTTGACGACGGATTCGACCGCGATCGCGGTCACCATGCCCTCGTGCCGCTCCGTCGCGTCGAGATGGCGGGTACCGAACAGAATCGCGAAGGCCGCCAGCAGCGCCGTCGTGTACAACCCGGCATCGGCCGCCCAGCCCAATTGCCCACCCTCGCTGCCCTGGTCTGCCAGCAGCACGAAACTGCCGGATACCGCCTTCAGTTGGAGCGCAATGTACGGCACCGTGCCGATCAGGGCGATCAGCGTGACACCGCCGCCGAGCAGCTGGCTCTTGCCGTAGCGCGATGCGATGAAGTCCGCGATCGAGGTGATGCGATAGCTCTTGCTGATCCGCACCATGCGCAGGATCAGCAGCCATGCCAACGCCATTCCCAGGGTCGGACCGAGGTATACCGGCAGGAAGCCGACACCGCTGGACGCCGCCCGGCCCACACTGCCGTAGTAGGTCCAGGCAGTGCAGTAGACGGCCAGCGACAAGGAGTAGACCAGCGGCGACGCGACGATCGATCGCCCCTGGTCGGCGCGGCGGTCGCCGTAATAGGCGACCCCGAACAACAGACCGAGATACAGCACCGTAACCGCGATCAGCACCGGCGCCGTCAGCATCAGCGGCCCTCGATGATCCAGGCGATCAGCCCGACCAGGCCAACCCAGACCGCAAACACATAGACGTAGAGCAGCGGTAGCCCGAACACCACCACCGGCTGGTCGAATATTCCCAACAACGGCGCGTTGAGCAGCAGGCCGCCAAAGGCGAACAGCGCCAGCAGGCGATGCCCGACCGATCCCTTGCGCATGATCCCTCCCCGAATCAACGCACCGAGTATAAGCCCACAAGCCGACTCGGCGAATCCTCAGCCATTCCCGCCATGGCGGCCGGCAATTGCCTCTGCCAGTACCGAGGTCGACTGGGCACCGGTCACGGCGAGACGGTGGTCGAACACGAAGATCGGGACCGAGTCGGCACCGACCGCGCGGGCGAGCCGGTCGAGCGCCAGCCGCTGCGGCGTATGGTCCAGGGCAGCGCGGACCGGCCGCGCCGGCAGCCCGGCCGCCAGCGCGATCGCCTCCAGATCCGACGCCAGGCCGATGTTGCGCCCCTCGATGAAATGCCCTTCGAAGATGCCCTGCACCAGGGCCGAGACGTCGTAGCCCTGTGCCTGGAGCCGATCCACCAGCGCGTGGGGCCTCAGGGTCGACGGGCGGACCCGCATGGCGTCGAAGCGAAAGACGATGCCGTCGCCCGCAGCGACGTCTTCGATCCGCCGATGCAGCCGCTCTACCGCAGCGGCGCTGCCAAACTTGCGCGCCATGAACGAGTGATAGGGCTCGCCGCAGGGCGGCGTGTCGGGGTTGAGAAAGAAGCCGTGCCAATGCACTTCGGCCGGCTCGCCGCCCGACGCCGATTGCCCGTCGATCGCCTTGCGCAAGCGAAGGGCGCCGAGCCGGCACCAGGGACAAACGAAATCCGAGATCACATCGATTCGCATGCGTTCACCCGACCCTCCCGTGCGTAGCTCACCGCCGACGAGCCCCGCGGCCGCCCCGGGTGCCCATTTCCACGAGCGGGGGCCAGCCGGCTCGGAGCCGGCCTGCCGGGCACGGCGCTTACGGGAAAACGCCGATGCCACAGAAACGGCCCGGATGGTAGATTTCCGGCCCTCAACGGCTGCAAAGCGGAGGCGTCCATGTACAACCACATCATCGTCGCCGTCGACGACAGCACCACGTCGGCGATCGGACTCGAAAAGGCGATCGAACTTGCCCGGCTCAACGGCGCCCGCCTGGAGATCGTCCATGCCGTCGACGAATCGGTCTTCGCACACATCATCGGCGCATCACCGGTGGACCGGACGGCCGCCCTCGACGCGCTCGTGTCCGAAGGGCAGGAGTGCCTCGATCGAGCAATCGCCTCGGCCGAGGAACAGGGCCAGCATGTCGAGTCCCATCTGCTCTCGTCGGAAACCCGCCACGTGGCCGACCAGATCGCCGACCACGTCGCCCACACCGGTGCAGACCTGCTGATCGTGGGCTCCCATGGCCGCCGCGGCTTTCAGCATCTGCTGTTGGGCAGCGTCGCAGAAAAACTCATGCGAAAGGTCGCAGTCTCGGTGCTGATCGTGCGCGAGTAGGCCTTCCGGCCGCCGCCGCGAAACGAGCGGCGGCCATCCGCCGGTCCGTGCTCCGCAGCGGCGGGGAAACGCCCCGTCACATCCGAGCGATCATCGCATCGCCGAATTCGGAGCACGACACTTCATTGGCGCCCTCCATCAGGCGGGCGAAATCGTAGGTCACCTGCTTGTCGGCAATGGCCGCCTCCATGCCCTTGATCACCAGATCCGCCGCCTCGACCCAACCGAGGTGACGCAGCATCATTTCGGCCGACAGGATCAACGAGCCCGGATTGACCTTGTCGAGGCCGGCATACTTAGGCGCGGTGCCATGGGTTGCCTCGAATACCGCGTACTTGTCGGAGATGTTGGCGCCCGGCGCGATGCCGATCCCCCCCACCTGGGCAGCCAGCGCATCCGAGACGTAGTCGCCGTTCAGGTTCAGGGTGGCAATCACATCGTACTCTCCGGGCCGCAGCAGGATCTGCTGCAGGAAAGCGTCAGCGATCGCATCCTTGATGACGATCTCGCCACCACTCTTCGGATTCGTGATCTTGCACCACGGACCACCATCGAGTTCGACCGCGCCGAATTCCTTCTTGGCGAGTTCGTAGCCGAAGTCGCGGAACGCCCCCTCGGTGAACTTCATGATGTTGCCCTTGTGTACCAGGGTCACGCTCTTGCGGTCGTTGTCGATGGCGTACTGGATCGCTGCCCGCACCAAGCGTTCGGTGCCCTCCTTCGACACCGGCTTGATTCCGATGCCCGAGGTTTCCGGGAAACGGATCTTGGTCACGCCCATCTCGTCCCGGAGAAATGCAATGACCTTCCGCGCCTGGTCCGACATGGCCTGCCACTCGATGCCGCAATAGATGTCCTCGGTATTCTCGCGAAAGATCACCATGTCCGTCTTGGACGGATCTTTCAGCGGCGACGGCACACCCTTGAAGTAGCGCACCGGACGCACACACTGGAACAGATCGAGTTCCTGGCGCAGGGCGACGTTGAGCGAGCGAATGCCACCGCCGACCGGCGTCGTCATCGGCCCCTTGATCGACACCGCGTATTCCTTGAGGGCGTCGAACGTCTCCTTCGGCAACCACTCGTCGGGGCCGTAGATGCCGGTCGACTTCTCGCCCGCATAGACCTCCATCCAGTGGATCCTGCGGCTGCCGCCGTATGCTTTCTCGACCGCCGCATCGATGACCTTGATCATCACCGGCGTGATGTCGATGCCAATGCCATCCCCTTCGATGAACGGAATGATCGGGTTGTCCGGCACTGCTTGCCCGGGAACGATCTTCTGGCCGCTTGCAGGAACCTTGATGTGAGAAGCGCTCATTCCAACTCCTTCGTGAAATTGACTGGCTGCGATGCCAGCTTAGCATCGCAGCCAGTCGGATTCAGGCCGGCAGGGCCGCCGAAACGGGCGCAGCCAAAAAAAAAGCGCGGCAATGTGCCGCGCTTTTGACGCAAGTCAGTCCGTGTGCCGAACGGCTCAGCTGGCAGCTGCCCGCAGCACCTCGTTGAACGTCTTGCTGGGACGCATGGCCGCCTTGGTCTTCTCGGGATCGGCCCGGTAGTAACCACCGATATCCACCGCCTTGCCCTGCACCTCGTTCAACTCCTGGACGATCGTCTGCTCGTTGTCGGCGAGCGCCTTGGCCAGCGGCGCGAAGTGGGCCTTCAGTTCGGCGTCCTCGTCCTGGGCCGTCAGCGCCTTCGCCCAGTACAGGGCCAGATAGAAATGACTGCCGCGGTTGTCGAGTTCTCCCGTCCGGCGGGACGGAGATTTGTCGTTGTCCAGCAGTTGCTCGGTGGCCTGGTCCAGCGTCTTGGCGAGGGTCGCCGCCTTCTGGTTGCCGAACTTGTGCGCCACCTCCTCGAGCGATACCGCCAGTGCGAGAAACTCGCCCAGCGAATCCCAGCGCAGGTGGTTTTCCTCGACCAACTGCTGTACGTGCTTCGGCGCCGAGCCGCCGGCGCCGGTCTCGAACAATCCGCCACCCGCCATCAGCGGCACGATCGACAGCATTTTGGCGCTGGTGCCGAGTTCCATGATCGGGAACAGGTCGG
>JAGRFZ010000131.1:14712-15354 GCA_020445785.1 Rhodocyclaceae bacterium | reverse complement strand
TCCCAGTACCGCCCACCAGCGAAAGGAATCCCCCTCATCGGGGGCGGTTAGCTCAGCGGTAGAGCACTGCCTTCACACGGCAGGGGTCACTGGTTCGATCCCAGTACCGCCCACCAGGATCTCTCCCAGTTCGCGCACGCCTTCCCGCCCGTGCCCGATGTCGCAGCGCAACGCACTTCTGACCTCGCTCAAACTTCGCGGCCCCGAGCGGCGTACGATGATGGCAACGGAGTGTCGCCATCATGAGTTCCGCGGATCTCGGCAGTCAGCGAATCGGCATTATCGAGGCCGTGCAAGGCCCGGTGGTGGATATCGTGTGCGACCACACGCCGCCCTTGCACCGGGCGCTGTGGGTACGGGCCGATGGTGAGCGCTGTCGACTGGAGGTGTTCCGGGAACTGGGCGAACGCCACGTGCGGGCGATCGCGCTGCACCGCACGACGGGGCTCGCCCGCGGCCTGCCGGTGATGGACGGCGGCGGGCCGATCGACGTGCCGGTGGGCCCCGGCTGCCTCGGGCGGATGCTCGACGTGTTCGGCGCGCCGCTCGACGGCGACGCGCCGTTCGCCGCCGACGAGCGCCGCCCGCTGGTGGCCGCGCCGGGTCCGCTGGCCGAGGCCCGCGGCGCCGAGAGCGTGCTCG
>JAGRFZ010000131.1:0-14641 GCA_020445785.1 Rhodocyclaceae bacterium | reverse complement strand
GTCGGCAAGACGGTGCTGATCACCGAGTTCATGAACGCGGTGATCCAGCTCCACCAGGGCATGTCGGTGTTCGCCGGCATCGGCGAGCGCATCCGCGAGGGCCACGAGCTGTGGCACGACATGCGCGAGGCCGGGGTGATGCCGCGCACGGTGATGGTGTTCGGCCAGATGGACGAGTCGCCCGGCGTACGCTTTCGGGTCGGGCTGACCGGCCTGACCTACGCCGAGTACCTGCGCGACACCACCGGCCGCGACGTGCTGCTGCTGATCGACAACGTGTTCCGCTTCGTCCAGGCGGGCAGCGAGATCTCCGGCCTGCTCGGGCGCATGCCGGCCACCGTCGGCTACCAGCCGACGCTGCTCTCCGAGGTGGCCGAGTTGCAGGAGCGCATCGCCTCCAGCACGGCCGGCAGCATCACCTCGGTGCAGGCGGTCTACGTGCCGGCCGACGACATGAGCGACCCGGCGGTCAGCGCGATCTTCGCCCACCTCGACACCATGGTGGTGCTGTCGCGCACGCAGGCGGCCAAGGGCATCTACCCGGCGGTGGATCCGCTGCAGTCGGCCAGCAAGATGATGGATCGCCATTTTCTCGGCGAGCGCCACTACCGGGTGGCCGAGGCCGTCCGCGGCCATCTCGCCCGCATGCACGAGTTGGAGGACATCATCGCGATGCTCGGCATGGAATCGCTGTCGGAGGAAGACCGGCAGGTGGTGAACCGCGCGCGGCGGCTGCAGCGCTACCTGACCCAGCCCTTCCACGTGGTCGCCCAGCACACCGGCATCGACGGCACCTCGGTGCCGCTGCAGACCACGCTGGCCGATTGCGAGGGCTTCCTCGACGGGCGCTTCGACCACTTGAGCGAAGCCGACTGCTATATGCGGGGCGCGATGGAAGACCCGCCGGACGCTCAGCCCCGGCCGCCCGAAGAAAACGCCGACTTGCCCGCGTCGCGCATGCGACTTCGCGATGGGGGGGGCGCCCAGTGAGCGCCTTCGAACTCGTCCTCGCCTGCCCATGCCGGGTGGAACGCATCGCGGCGGTCGAGAGCTTCGTCGCCAGCGACGCCTCGGGTCGCTTCGGCATCCTGCCGCGCCGGGCGCCGCTGATCACCGTGCTGCTCTTCGGTCTCGCCCGCTTCCGCGAGGCCGATGCCGAGGGCTGGCGCTACCTCGCCCTGCCCGGCGGCACCTTGCGCTTCGGCGATGGCCGGCTTTCGATCGCCTGCCGTCATTTCACCCTGGGCGACGACGCCGCGGCGCTGCAGGCCGCCCTCACCGAGCAGGCGCGCTGCGAGGACGAGCGCCGCGCCGATCTGCGCCACAACCTCGATCGCTTCGAGCAGGTGCTGCTGCAGCGTCTGCGGGAGATGGAACGATGAATGCCAGCGGACCCGAGCAGGCCCAGCGCGAACGACTGGACGCGGCCGTCCGCAAGGATTGCGACCGCCTCGACAGCGCCGAGCGCGAGCGCCGCACGGTGCTCGGCTACACCGTCTTCATGGGCAGCATCGCCGGCCTGTTCGTGGTGCCGGTGGTCGCCGGCGCCTACCTCGGCAACTGGCTCGACGGCATGGCACCCGGCTACTCGGTACGCTGGACCGTGAGCCTGATCCTGCTCGGGGTGGTGTTCGGCGCAGTCAATGTCTATCGCTTCATCCGGGAGCATCGATGAACGCCGAAGCCGTCGTCTTCTCGCTCGGGCCCCTCGCCGTGACGCGGGCAGTGGTCACCACCTGGGCCGTCATGCTGCTGCTGGCCGGTGGCTGCGCCATCCTCACGCGCCGGCTGCAACTCGAGCCGGACCGCTGGCAGACCGTGCTCGAAGGCATCGTCGGCGCCATCCACGCCACCATCGAAGACACCCTGCCGCAACACGGCCGCCGGCTGATGCCCTTCATCGGCAGCCTGTGGATCTTTCTGGCGGTGGCCAACCTGGTCGGCATCCTGCCGGGCGCGACCTCCCCCACCGGCGACCTGTCCACCACCTCGGCGCTGGCCGCACTGGTGTTCCTCTCGGTGCACGCCTACGGGCTGACGAGCGAGGGGCCGCGCGCCTATCTGCGCCACTATCTGCAGCCCAGCCCGATCATGCTGCCGTTCCACATCGTCAGCGAAATCTCGCGCACCGTCGCCCTCGCCCTGCGCCTGTTCGGCAATGTCATGAGCCTCGAAACGGCGGCGGTACTGGTGCTGCTGGTCGCCGGCTTTCTGGTGCCGGTGCCGGTGCTCGCGCTGCACATCGTCGAGGCACTGGTGCAGGCCTACATCTTCGGCATGCTCGCGCTGATGTACATCGCCGGCGGCATCCAGTCGCAGCAGCGCCTCGGCCGAAACCACGCATCCACCCACGGAGCCTCCTCATGAGCGACATGACGCTTTTCACCACGCTGTCCACCGTCGGCGCGCTGTTCGCGATCGCGCTCGGCGTGTGCTTCCCGGCACTCGCCATGGGCCGCGCGATCAGCCAGGCGCTGGACGCCATCGCACGTCAGCCCGAAGCAGAGAAATCGATCTCCCGCCTGCTGTTCATCGGACTTGCGATGATCGAATCACTGGCGATCTACGTGCTGGTGGTGGTGCTGATCGTGCTGTTCCGCAACCCGCTGCTCGAATACCTGGTGCGCTGAGGGGCAGAACATGGAACTGGACTGGACCACCTTCGGCCTGCAGGTGGTGAATTTCCTGGTGCTGGTGTGGCTGCTCAAGCGCTTTCTCTACCGGCCGGTGATGGCGGCGATCGAACGGCGCCAGGCCGCCATCGACCAATCGGTGGCGGATGCCCGCGCCGCCGAGGCCCGCGCCGGAGAACTGCGGACCGACTACGAGGCGAAGCTGGCCGAGATGGACGCCGCCCATGCCGCCCAGCTCGCCCGACTCGCCGAGGAGATCGCCAACGAACGGCGGGATCGCCTCGCCGGTCTCGACCAGGAGCTGCTGGCCGAGCGCGAGAAGCGAGCCGCCCTCGCGGAACGCGAGGCGGGGGAGTTGCAGCGGCGGGCCGAAGCCGCCGCGCACCAGAAGGCCGGCGCCTTCCTGGCCCGCCTGCTCGGCCGCCTCGGCGACGCCCACCTGGACGCCCGCCTGCTCGACCTGCTGATCGAGGACCTGCCGCAACTGCCCACCCAGCAGCGCGACGGCCTGCGCCGCGCCGCGGCCAGCGATGGCGCCCGCGTCACGGTGCACAGCGCCCATCCCCTCGACGCGCCATCGCGGCAGGCGCTGGAAACGGCCCTGGGCGAGCTGGTCGGCCGCGCGCTGCCGGCCGACTACGGCACCGACGAAGCGCTGCTGGCCGGCCTGCGGGTCGGCCTCGGGCCCTGGCTGCTGGCCGCCAGCCTGGCCGACGAGCTGCCGTATTTCCACGAGGGCGCGCGCTGTGCGGGCTGAGCACCGGGAGGATGGCTACCGCCCCGCCCTGCGCGTGATCGAGCGCGGCCGGGTGAGTTCGGTCGGCGACGGCATCGTCTGGATCGAAGGCCTGCCGTCGGCCCGCATGGACGGCATCGTGCACATCGACGACGGCTCCCAGGCGCTGGTGGTGCATCTCACCGCCCGGCGGATCGGCGCGATTCTGCTCACCACCACGCCGTCCCTGATGGCCGGCTGCGAGGCGCGCCTGTCGGGCGACGAACTCACCATGCCCAGCAACGAAGCACTGCTCGGCCGCGTCATCGACCCCCTCGCCGAGCCACTCGACGGCGGCGAGGCGCCGGCCTGCGAGCATCGGCGCGCGGTGGACGGGCCCTCGCCGCCGATCGTCGCGCGCGATTTCGTCGACCGCCCGCTCTACACCGGCAACAAGATCGTGGACACCCTGGTTCCGATCGGCCGCGGCCAGCGCCAGCTGCTGATCGGCGACAACGGCACCGGCAAGAGCGCGCTGGCGCTCGACGCGGTGCTCGCCCAGCGCGATCAGGGCGTGCGCTGCGTCTACGTGCTGATCGGCCAGAAGCGCTCGTCGGTGGTGCACACCATCGACACCCTGCGCAAGCACGGCGCACTGGACTACACCACCGTGGTCGTGGCCGAAGCCACGGCCAGTGCCGGCATCCGCTACCTGGCGCCGTTCTCCGGCTGCGCCGTCGCCGAAGGCTGGATGGCCTGCGGCCACGACGCCCTGGTGATCTACGACGATCTCGCCACCCACGCCCGCGCCTACCGCGAGTTGTCGCTGCTGTTGCGGCGCCCGCCCGGCCGCGAGGCCTATCCGGCCGACATCTTCTACCTCCACGCGCGGCTGCTGGAGCGCTCGACCCGCCTCGCCGCGGCCCACGGCGGGGGCAGCATGACGGCGCTGCCGATTGCCGAGACCGAGCAGGGGGAGATCGCCGCCTACATCCCCACCAACCTGATCTCGATCACCGACGGCCAGATCCACTTCGATGCCGCCCTGTTCGCCCGCGGCGTGCTGCCGGCCATCGACATCTCCCGCTCGGTGTCGCGCATCGGCGGCAAGGCTCAGCATGAGGCCATCAAGCGCGAGGCCGGCCGCATGAAGCTCGACTACCTGCAATTCCTCGAACTGGAAGTATTCACCCGCTTCGGCGCCAAGCTCGACGCGGCCATGAGCGCCCGCATCGCCCGCGGCCGGCTGCTGCGGGCGATCTTCGTGCAGGATCGCCTCGACCCGCACACCGCCCGGGATCAACTGGCGTGGATGATCAGTTGCAACGAGGGACTGCTCGACGGCGTCGAGGGCGAGGCGCTGCGCACCCGGCTGGCTGGCCTGCGCAGCGGGGTGGCCGCCAGCAGCCTCGAACTCGACAGCCCCCGTGGCGACTGGCTCGCCGCGATCCGCGGCTGGCTGGCATCGGTATGAGCAAGCGGCGCGAGTTGCTGCGACACATCGAGCAGCTCGCCGAGATCGGTGCCCTGCTCGGCGCCATGCGCAGCCTGGCACTGGCCGAGAGTCGGCGCATTGCCACCTTCATCGACGCCCAGCGCGAGACTTCCGCGATCGTGCGCGCCGCCTATGGCGACTTGCTCCACGACCACGGCGAGCGGCTCGTGACCCCGCCTACCGCCGGCCGGGTGGTCTGCGTCGTCGGCACCGAACGGGGATTCTGCGGCGACCTCAACCGACGCTTGGCGGACGACGCGATGGCCGCCGGCCACGATGCCGCCACCCGCTGGCTGCTGGTCGGCGGCCGCCTGGCGGAGGCCTGGCCGGACGACGGGCCTCCGACCGAGGCAACCATCGCCGGCGCCGGCATGGCGGACGAGGTGCTCGGCGTCCAGGCGGCGCTGCTGGCGGCGCTCACGCCGCTGTTGTCCAGCCCCACGCTGCCGGCCCTGATCGTCCATGCTGCCGGCCCCGGCGGCATCGCCCGCACACCCTTGCTGCCGATGCCGGTGCCGCGGCGCGACTCGCCCGCCCGTGGGCATGCCGTGGAACTCAATCTTTCGCCCCGACCCCTGCACGCCGCCCTGCTCGACCAGTATCTCGACGTATCCCTGGCCGGCGTCTTGCTCGACGCGCTGTTGCACGAGAACGAACAGCGCCTCACCCATATGGAGCAAGCCCGGCGCAATGTGGACGATCGGCTCGAAGCACTCGGGCGGCGCGCCAACCGCGCCCGCCAGGAGGAGATTACCGAGGAGATCGAGGTCATTCTGCTGGCCAGCCAGCCCACCCCGGCGGCGGATTCCGAATCGACGGCATGAACGGATCGCCGATTGCGCCCACCACTGCCGGGATTGCATCGACGGATGCGCTCGACAACCCCCGCAACAGGGCTGGTAACATCACCAAATCTCGCCGGCACCCCCTCGCCAGACCATGAACACTCGATTGCGCATCCTCGAAGCCGGCACCGCCCTGCTCACCGACGAAGGGCTGGCCGCCCTCACCCAGCCCCGCATTGCGCGCGCCGCGGGGCTGCGGCAGAGCCACATCACCTACTATTTTCCGACCCGGGCCGATCTCCTGCTGGCGCTCGCCGAGCACACCGTTGACCAGGCCCTGACCGGCGTAGAGACCCGCCACGAAGAAATGCCCGGTGCACTGCGCGATGGCGCGGCCTACCTGCCGCGCGTACGCATGTTGGCCTCGCTGGTGTTGGCCGCCGATCGCGACCCGGCGCTGCGCCCGGTGGTCGACCGCCTCGTCGCCCACCTTCGCGACGCCCTCGGCGCGGTGCTGCGCGCCCTCGGCCATGCCGGCACCGATGCCCAGGCCCTGACCCTGCAGGCCACACTGACCGGTCTCGCACTGCTCAACCTGGGCCGCCAGAACCCCTACTCCGCCCGCGACATCGAAACCGGCCTCGCCACCGTGCTGCACGCCCTCGCCGCGCTCGGTTCGGACGACGCCCGAACGTCGTAGGTCGCGTTTGCATTCGCGCACTCGCGCGCGGACCTCGTTTTTGCGAACGGCCACCACCGTCGCGCTTGCCCAGGGCCACACTTGCCCCGCTTTGTCGCGGGCAGCAATCCGATGGCGAGCGTCGCCTGCCCGAAACCGAAACCGAAACCGAAACCACCCCATTCGAATAGGTGACAATTTATACTGGGAGAACGCATCGCCGGCTTGACCCGTCTCACCCTGCCAGCCATGCTGAAGAAATAAGACAAACAAGCGCAGGGCCGCGACCATTCAAGCTCGTTGGCCCTGATTTCGGGGGGCGCCTTGTCGGAGCAGTCCCGTTTCTACAAGCTCGAAACGCCGCTGGGGCCGGACGTCCTGCTGTTCTATCGCATGCGGGCCCAGGAAGAACTCGGCCGGCTCAGCCGCTTCGAGTTCGACTGTTTGAGCGAGAACGGCAGCATCGACCCCAACGCCTTGCTCGGCAAGAGCGTTGCCGCATCCCTTTCCTTGCGTGACGATTCGCTGCGGCATTTTTCGGGATACGTGACCAGCTTCCAGCAGCACGGCATGCATGGTCGCTTCCATGTCTATCACGCCATCGTCCATCCCTGGCTGTGGTTCCTGACGCGCCGCGCCGATTGCCGGATCTATCAGCACCTGTCGGTGCCGGAAATCGTCAAGGACGTGTTTTCGCGGCACGACACCGCCGCGGTGGACGACCGCCTCACGGCCAGCTACCCGGTTCGCAAATATTGCGTCCAATACCGGGAAACAGATTTCGACTTCGTCAGCCGGCTGCTCGAAGAAGAGGGCATCTACTACTATTTTCAGTACAAAGGAATGAGCAATGTGCTGGTGTTGGCCGACGGCTATCCGGCCCATGAGCCGTATCCGGGTCATGCCGAGTTGCCGTACGTCACTCCGCGCTCGAACGGCCGCACCGAACTCGACCATGTTTCGGACTGGGCCTTCACCCGCCGCGTGCAGTCCGGCCGCTTCGCCACCACCGATTACGATTTCCTGAAGCCTGCCGTACCGCTGCAAGTGCGTGCGGAGCAGCCGCGCGAACACGAACACGCCGACTACGAGGTCTTCGACTATCCCGGCGAGTATTACGACAAGGCCGACGGCGAAACCTACGTCCAGGTGCGCCGGGACGAAGTCCATAGCGAATTCGAGCTGGCGGACGGCATCGCCAACGCCCGCAGCATCGCCACCGGCGCCCTGTTCTCGCTCACCCATCACCCGCGCGCCGACCAGAACCGGGAGTACCTGATCACCCACAGCGAGTTCGTGCTCGAGGCCGAGGGTTTCGAAAGCGATACCCAGGAAGGTGCGAGCTACGACTGCCGCTTCACGGCCCTCTCGGCGGAGCAGCAGTTCCGGCCCCGCCGCCGCACGCCACGACCGATCGTCAAGGGCCTGCAGACCGCCGTCGTCACCGGCCCCGCCGGCGAAGAGATCCACACCGACGCCCATGGGCGGGTCAAGGTGCATTTCCACTGGGATCGCTACGGCGGCCTCGACGAGAACTCCTCGTGCTGGATCCGCAGCGCCCATGCCTGGGCCGGCAGCCATTTCGGCATGATCGCGATTCCCCGCATCGGCCAGGAGGTGATCGTCGAATACGTCGAAGGCGACCCGGACCGGCCGATGATCACCGGCCGGGTCTACAACGCCGCCGAGATGCCCCCCTGGGAGCTCCCGGCCAACAAAACCCAGACCGGCGTGCTGACCCGCTCCAGCCTCGGCGGCAGCGCGGCCAACGCCAACGCCATCCGCTTCGAGGACAAGAAGGGCGAGGAGCAACTCTGGCTCCACGCCGAGAAGAACCAGGACATCGAGGTCGAGAACGACGAGACCCACTGGGTCGGCCACGACCGCACGAAGACGATCGACAACGACGAGACCACCCACGTCAAGCACGATCGCACCGAGACGGTCGATAACGACGAGACCATCACGATCCATGGGAATCGCGCCGAGACGGTGGACAAGAATGAAACCATCACCATCCACGGCGCCCGTAACGAGACGGTGGACAAGGACGAGGGGATCACCATCCACGGTGCCCGCAGTGAAACCGTCGACAAGAACGAGACCATCGCGATCCACGGCGCTCGCAGTGAAACCGTCGACAAGGACGAGGCACTGAAGATCGGCGGCAGCCGTTCGGAGAGCGTGGCAAAGGACGAAAGCGTCGCCATCCAGGGCGGGCGCAACGTCAGCGTGGCCAAGGACGAAAGCCTCGACGTGGACGGCCGCCGCGCCGCCTCGATCGGCAAGGACGACAACCTCCAGGTGGGCAAGAACTGGGTGGTCGATGCCGGCGATTCGATCACCATCAAGACCGGCAATGCGTCGATCACGATGAAGAAGGACGGCACCATCGTGCTGCAGGGCAAGGACATCACGATCAAGGGTTCGGACATCGCCGTGAAGGGCTCGGGCAAGATCAACGTCAAGGCGTCGAGCGACGTCGTGATCAAGGGCAGCAAGGTCGGCATCAACTAGGGAGAACGCCGCCATGGGCAAGCTGGAAGACCGCTTCGAGCCACTCCTTCCCGATGGCGGGGCAAGCCCGCTGGCGCCTGAGGAATCGTCGCCCCCCGTACCGGTGTTGACCGCACGTCTGCACGGCTTCGACCTCGATGACCGTCCGCAGTTGAGCGCGGTGACGGCACTTCCCGGCGAGATCGTCACCGCACGCAGCACCGTCGCCCTCAGCCGCGCCCAGATCGGCGCCGAAGTGGTCGTGGTGCTGGAGGCAGCCGATCCTCACCGACCGATCGTGATCGGCGTGCTCCAGCCCGCGATGCCGGCACAACTCCCCGCGCCCGGCCCGGTAGCGGTCACGGCCGATGGCGACCGCCAGGTGATCAGCGCGGAACGGGAGATCGTGCTGCGCTGTGGCGAGGCCAGCATTACGCTGACCCGCGCCGGCAAGGTGGTGATCCGCGGCAGCTACATCCTCAGCCGCTCGCGCGGCTACAACAAGATCAAGGGCGCAGCGATCGAGCTCAACTAGGCGACGACGATGTGGCAGGTGGACAATCGCACCCCCTTCGCCGCCGAGCGCGGCTGGGTTCGCGACCGCGACGGTGCCGAAGTCTGGCTGGTGGCGGTCAAGGCGAGTTTCGACATCCTGCCGGACGGCAGCACCGTACCGTCGGCCGAACAACCACCGGTGCTGCGCGTGCCGGCGTACTTCGGCGACCCGGCCACCAGCAGCATCAGGTACGAAGCCGATCTGGTGCTGACCAAGACCACCACCGACGTGCTGCTGGTCGGCAACGCCCATGCGCCCGGCGGCCAGCCGGTCACCGAACTGGATGTCGGTTTTCGGGTGGGTGCGCTGCAAAAGCAGATCCGCGCGGTCGGCGACCGCGTGTGGACCGATCGCGGGCCGAGCAGAGCGGAAGCTTTCGTCACGATGCCCATCGTCTACGAAAATGCCTTCGGTGGCGTTGATTTCCAGTCCGCCCATCCGAATCGCGACTGGGACTGGCGAAATCCCGTCGGCAGGGGCTTCTTCACCGACAAGGCCCACGCCGTCGGGCAGCCATTGCCCAACCTCGAATGGCCGGAGCAGCCGATCCGCAACTGGAAGGACCGCCCACCGCCGGCGGGGTTCGGCGCCCTCGCCAGCCACTGGCAGCCCCGCGCAGGCTTTGCGGGCAGCTACGACGAGCGCTGGATGAAGACCCGCCAGCCGCTGCTGCCCGAGGATTTCGATGATCGCTTCTTCCAGTGCGCACCGCCGGACCAGCAGCCGGCACGTTTTCTGACCGGCGGCGAATCCGTGACCATCGTCCATCTCTCGCCCCGCGGCCGCCTCCAGTTTACATTGCCGCGGCTGTTTCTCGGCTTCGAAACGCGCTTCTACGACGGCAGTCGCGAGCTGCACCGCAATCGCAAGCTGCACAGCGTGATCCTCGAACCGGAATTCCCGCGCGTCTCGCTGGTGTGGCACAGCGCCCTGCCCTGCCATTTCAAGGTACACAAGCTCGAACGGACGATCGTCACGCTGAAGACCGATCTCGGCGCCGACCGCGACGCCGGTGCGCCGGCACCGGAATTCGCCGAAGATGCGTGAACCAGCCCTGCCGATCGTCGCCTTCGGCGCCTCGACACCGGTGGGCCGGGATGCCTGGTCCAGCGCCGCAGCCGTGCGAGCCGGCATCAGCGGCTTCGCCGAACACCCCTACATGATCGACACCGCCGGCGAACCGATGCGCGGCGCCTTCGCGCCCTGGCTCGACATCGACCTGCCGCTGCAGCAACGCTTCGAAGCCCTGCTCTTCCCCGCCATCGAGCAGGCCCTGGCCCCCCTCGCCGCGACCGAACCCGGTGCATTGAAGCTCGCCCTGGCCCTGGGCTTGCCCGAACCCCGACCCGGATTGCCGACGGCGCTCGAAACGGAACTGCGCCTCTCGCTCGGGCAGCGCTACGGCCGCATCTTCGGCAGCGCCGCGACCTTCCCCAACGGCCATGCCGCAGGCCTGCTGGCCTTGCAGGCGGCGGCGCGAGTGCTCGACCGCGGCGCCGTGGACGCCTGTGTCGTCGCCGGCGTCGATTCCTACACGGATCCGGAAACCCTGGAATGGCTGGAGGAATGCGACCAACTCCACAGCGCCGGCCCGTTGAACAACGCCTGGGGATTCATCCCCGGCGAAGCCGCAGGCGCCGTACTGCTCACGAGCGAGGAACTTGCGCGGCAAATCGGCCAGCCGCCCCTCGCGCTGCTGCTCGGTATCGGTCACGGCACCGAAACCAAGCGCATCAAGACCGAGACCGTCTGCGTCGGCGAAGGTCTGACCACAGCCTTCCGGCAAGCCCTGGACCACCTTCCGAACGGCGACCAGGTCAGCGACGTGTATTGCGACTTGAACGGCGAACCCTATCGCGCCGACGAATACGGCTTCACCTGCCTGCGGACCAAGGAACACTTCGTGTCGGCCTCCGATTTCATCGCCCCGGCCGACTGCTGGGGCGACGTCGCCGCCGCCGGCGCACCGCTGCACCTGATGCTGGCCGCGATCGCCGGTTTGAAGGGCTATGCCAATGGTCCACGGGCCTTCGTCTGGTCGAGTTCCGAAGGCGGCGATCGGGCCGCCGCGGCTCTGGCGACCGCCGAGGTGCAGTAGATGCCCGTCACCGTGAAGGTCAATGGCGTGTGCCAGTCGCTCGTCCATAAGGGCAGCAACGGGGTCTCGATCGCAACGATCCCCGACGTCTGCAAGACGCCGTCTCCCGGCGGCCCGGTGCCGATCCCCTATCCGAACATCTCCCAGTCGATGACCCTCGCCAAGGGCACCACCAGCGTGAAGGCCGACCACGGCATGATGATCGCGATCAAGGGATCCGAGTTCTCGCTGTCCAACGGCGACAATCCAGGTGTGGCCGGCGGCATCAAGTCTTCAACCTTCATGAAGGAATCGACGTGGATTCTGTACTCATTCGACGTGAAGATGGAGGGGAAGGGTGCCTGTCGGCTGACGGATAAGAAGTTTCAGAATCATGAGAATACGGTTGACCTCGCCGGCATACTTCAGGTGCCAGTTGGCCTTCTCGAAACCGATTTGAAGCAAATTGCCAAGGACTGCCACGACAAGGTCGAGGCCGACGTAACGGCAGGTAAGCTCACGTCAACCGGAAAGCCACCGAACTGCGCGGTTAAGGGTACCTGGAAGCATAAGTGCTGTGCCGATACACTTGCGAAAAAGGGTCACATTGACGTCAAGTGTGAAGACAGTTGCGGATCGTCGAACTGCCGGCTTGACGTAGCCGTCGTCGACCCACCAGGGAGTAACATGGTTACGAAGATTTATGATTTTAAATTCAATTGCTCTGGTTCGCCTAAGATGTCAAAGGCCCAAGAAGACAAGTACGACGACGAATTTCCAAGCGCACTAGTGATACTTGTCGGGCCCTGAAGGAGGGGTCAATGCCCAAGATAGAACTTTCCAAAATCGAGCCAGAGAGCGGGAGAACTTTCCTGAGAGAGGTGTTCATCGCGGCCTTCTTTCTACCTGCTCCAATCGATGAGACCGTTTCCGCCATCGACCAAGCATTCGAATTGTTTTTGGCGATGGTTCCCAACGACTGCTTCCGCTGGGCGTCGGTCAGTGCGACCTCGGAAGAATGGAAGCCTTTTGGCAAGACAACGCTGGCGCGCTGCAAGGCACAACTCCGCCGCGAGGCAGCCGCCAACCGTAAGCTGACATACTTCGAGCTTGCCGACGGCGAAATTGGCGGTTCCGTGCCCAGATACGGCATTACCGTCCTAGGCGGAAAGTTGAGAAGCAATTTCCCGGGCGAACGAACACTCGTTCAACTAAGCTTTCCCATCGACGCGGCAATGATGGAACGCGCTGACGCGTTTGTCGCACGCCTTGCTGAAATCGCTGCAGTGTTGCCGGTCGATTCAGGGTATGGATCTCCGGCGATTCAATGGTCAGAATTCAATCGGGATCAAGCGATCGGCTATACGCGGAAAATCATAGCCAAACACCCGGGATACGACGTCAACCAAAACACAATAGGACGAAAGAGGCTGGGCTCGAAAATACGCGGCGCAAGATGGCTCACATTTCTCGGCTCAGAAATTCTTGAGCGTTTGGGCGGCCGCGAGGCGTTAAGAAAAAAGTTACCGACAACTTTCGAATTCATCTCTACGAGATCCTGTCTTGTAATTCGGGCGGGCAATCTTCCTGAACTCGGCGATACAGTTGCGAAACTGGATACGCCCCATCTTCGTGAGTTGGCAGCAGTGCTTGAACCTGCAACGGCCTTCGACGAAGTTGCATTGCTAGGGTCCTTGGCGGACTGGGACAAGAATGCGCTTCGGAAGTGGGAACGTCGATTCCTCGATCCGGCTTGAATTCATGATTCGCACTGCGTTCAAACTCCCGTTTACTGCAATCCACCCAATTGGAGTTGGATACTTTCAAGGGGAACTAATCCGTATAGTTCTTGAGTTCGCCGGCAGCCCGACGCCCACGCAGATGAAACTGGCTGATTCATTGCTTCACCTGTTCTGCAATTATTCAGCGACTGGCGCGCTTTCCGGGCGAGAGATCCCACCTCAATGGTCGGGTGTCGAATGGACCAAGGTTGAAATGCGCTCTTTGACTGAGCGCGTTTATGAGCTTAGAAACTGCCGAATAGACGACACAGCGGTTGTATTGCTATGTGATTTGTTGCTGCGCGAGAGCAGTTCATTGTCATTAGCTGCATGCGTAGTGAGCAACGGCGGAGAAGGTGTAAAGTTGCTTCAGGAACCGGAAATGTGGTCTACATACCCTCCCCGGTTCGAGGCGCTTCCGTTTGGCTTCGAAGACCTCAGGCCCGAGAGCGGCGCCTACACATTCGTTCTGGAACTAGCTGAGCCACTTGAGTCGACGGCTCGGCAAACGCTAGAATCACAGTTGAACCTATGGCTCCTCTGCGTAATGGCTGGTGGCTATGCGCTGGCGCCAATTGAGCCAAAATTCAATTATGTTGAGCCCTACGATTCAATCGTCGCTTTTCAGGCGACGATTGAATGGACCATCTTCAAACTGCGGGCGCATCCGGCAGCAATTGACGCACTGGTAAATATCTTTTCTAAATTTGGTCAGGAGATCCAGCGCGTGACGAGATTGACAATTGAATAAATGACATTTACATTACAAGACACGGGTCGAACGCAAGACAGGGGGCAAGTCTTGCATTACAGCACCGTCGTCGGCTGTGCCTCAAGAATGATCTGTTCACGACTTCACACCCGGCTGCGCCTTCCCAAGTGAGACAGTGTCCATTGGCCATGCCCTCGTACCGCCCCATCCCGGCCGTCATCGCCCAACACGCCGAGGAAGCCGCCCTCCTTCGCAACCTTCGCTCATCCCAAGTTGTCGCCCCCCACGTCACACTCCACCAACTGCTCCGTCTGGACAACCGCATCGCCGCACACCTCGACGGACTGTCGATTGCCGGCGAGGCAGGCGAAGCACTGTGCGCTGAGGCATTAGAGGATCCAGGCATCGGCGAATTGTTCGCCGCCACGGTCGGCGCCATTGAGCGCGGGGACCGGCAAGCTTTGCATCACCTGGTCGAGCGAAGACAGGGGGTCAAGTCTTGCATTGCTGCACCAGCAACGGTTGCACCCCAAGAATGATCATTACTCGCCTTCACACCCAGTCGCGCCTTCCCAAGTGAGACACGCTTCCTAACCCGGACATTTTACCAGTCGCCGCCTCAGTCTGCGCGAGCTTTATCGGGTGCTGGTTAACTCGGTGCAACTTACCGGGGAGCTGCTCGTTATCGTGAGTTTGTCTTTCGCACTCGGTG
>JAGRFZ010000130.1:4601-8304 GCA_020445785.1 Rhodocyclaceae bacterium | reverse complement strand
GGCCAGGGCCTTGACCCGGCCATGAAAGTGGAAGCCGGCCCGATCGAAGGCGACAGTCTCGACACCGGCCGCCTTGGCGCGCTCGGCGATCAGCTTGCCGACCATCGTGGCGGCCTGCTTGTTGCCGCCGTTCGGCACCTGGCTGCGCACCGCAGACTCGACCGTCGATGCGGCTGCGAGCACCTTGGAGCCGCAGCCGGAAATGACCTGGGCGTAGATGTGGCAGTTGGAACGGTGAACCGTCAGGCGAACCGCCTTGAGTTCAGCGATCTTGGCACGGGTTTTACGTGCCCGGCGCAAACGCGCGACTTTCTTGTTCATGACTGCAAGCCCTTACTTCTTCTTGGTTTCCTTGAGCGACACGACTTCGTCGGCGTACCGCACACCCTTGCCCTTGTACGGCTCGGGGGAACGATAGGCGCGAATCTCGGCCGCCACCTGGCCAACCTGTTGCTTGTCGATACCCTTGATGACGATCTCGGTCTGGGTCGGCGTTTCGGCCTTGACGCCGGCCGGCAATTGATGCGACACCGGGTGCGAGAAGCCGAGATTGAGATTCAGCTTGTCACCCTGGGCCTGTGCCCGATAGCCGACACCGACGAGATTGAGCTTTCGCTCGAAACCCTTCGACACACCGATGACCATGTTATTGACAAGGGCCCGAATCGTGCCGGACATGGCATGGGCATTTTCCTTGCCTGCCACCGCCGAACACTGGATCTTGCCATCGGCGATCTCGAGCGCGACCGAATCGGCGATCCGGCGCTCGAGGGTGCCGAGCGGCCCTTTGATCGAAACCACGTCGCCGGCGAGCTTGGCCTCGACGCCCTGCGGAAGCTCGACCGGGTTCTTTGCTACTCGTGACATCTCGAAACCTCCCGATCAAGCAACGATGCAGATGACTTCGCCGCCGACGCGGCTGGCGCGCGCGGCACGGTCGGTCATGACACCTTTCGGCGTGGACACGATCGCCACACCCAGGCCATTCATCACGCGCGGCAGGTCTTCGCTGCCCTTATAGACGCGCAGGCCGGGCCGGCTGACACGCTCGATGCGCTCGATCACCGGCGATCCGGCGTAGTACTTCAGCGCGACGTCGAGGGACGATTTGGCGCCCTCGGCACGGACCGCAAAGTCGTCGATATAGCCTTCGTCCTTCAAGACCTTGGCGATCGCCGCCTTGAGCTTGGACGCAGGCATCGACACGGACGCTTTCTGAGCCTGCTGACCATTGCGGATCCGGGTCAGCATATCGGCGATGGGATCGGACATACTCATGGCACTCTCCTTACCAGCTCGCCTTGGTCATTCCGGGAACCTCTCCACGGAACGCAATCTCACGCAACTTGTTGCGGCACAGTCCGAACTTGCGGAAGACACCACGCGGACGCCCGGTGAGGTTGCAGCGATTGCGCAGGCGCGTCGGATTGGCGTTGCGCGGAAGCTGCTGCAGCTTCAGGCGCGCCGCCATGCGCTCTTCCTCGGGAAGACTTTGGTCATTCGTCTGGGCAATCAGAGCCGCACGCTTGGCCGCGTACTTCGCCACCAGCTTTTCGCGTTTCCTTTCGCGATTGATCAGGGCCAGTTTCGCCATATCAGCCTCAATTCTTGAACGGGAACTTGAACGCGGCGAGCAGCGCACGCGCTTCTTTGTCGGACTTCGCGGTTGTCGTGATACTGATGTTCATGCCGCGCAATGCGTCGATCTTGTCGTACTCGACCTCGGGGAAGATGATCTGCTCCTTGACACCGAGGTTGTAGTTTCCGCGACCGTCGAATCCTTTACCCCCGACACCACGGAAATCGCGGATTCGCGGAATCGCAACCGAAATCAGGCGATCGAGGAATTCGTACATACGAGGACCGCGCAGCGTCACCATGCAGCCGATCGGATACCCCTCACGGATCTTGAAGCCGGCGATCGACTTACGCGCCTTGGTGGCCACCGGCTTCTGCCCGGAAATCTGGGTCAGGTCACCGATCGCATTTTCGAGAATCTTCTTGTCGCCGACCGCCTCACCCACACCCATATTGAGCGTGATCTTGGTGATGCGGGGCACCTCCATATTCGACTTGTAGCCGAACTCCTGAAGCAGACCGGGAACAACGGTCTCGCGATAGAAATCTTGCAAGCGGGCCATGTCTACTCCTTACGCATCCACCAGTTCGCCGTTCGACTTGAAGAAGCGCACCTTGCGGCCATCTTCGAGCACACGGAAACCGACCCGGTCGCCCTTCTGCGTTCCGGCGTTGAACAGCGCCACGTTCGAAACGTCGATCGGCATTTCCTTCTCGACGATGCCACCCACCTGACCCTTCATCGGATTCGGACGGACGTGCTTCTTGACGCGATTGACGCCCTCGACCACGACGCGCTGGGCGTCCACCCGCCGCAGCACGGTACCGCGACGACCGCGATCCTTGCCGGCGAGGACGACCACCTCATCCCCTTTACGAATCTTGTTCATCGCTCACCTCAGAGTACTTCTGGCGCCAAGGACACGATCTTCATGAACTTCTCGGTCCGCAGTTCGCGGGTCACCGGTCCGAAGATGCGGGTGCCGATCGGCTCCAGCTTGGTGTTCAGCAAAACCGCCGCATTGCCGTCGAACTTGACGAGCGAGCCGTCCGCTCGACGCACGCCTTTTGCCGTGCGCACGACGACGGCGTTGTACACGTCGCCCTTCTTCACGCGCCCGCGCGGCGCGGCATCCTTGACCGACACTTTGATGATGTCGCCGATACCGGCGTAGCGTCGCTTCGAGCCTCCCAACACCTTGATGCACTGAACGGCGCGCGCACCCGTGTTGTCAGCGACCCCGAGGACCGTCTGCATTTGAATCATTGAATTTGCTCTCCAACTTATCCCGCAGCTCGCGGACAGTCTTGGAACCCGTACGGGTTGGATGCCGGCCGATAAGCCGGCAAAGACTTGGAAGTATAACAGCTCGGCCAATTTGAGCCAAGCTGTTTCGGCACAATCCCTAGCGCGATCGGATCGTCAGATGATCCTGGCCTTCTCCAGCACCCGCGTGACCTTCCACGACTTGGACTTGGAGATCGGGCGGCACTCTTCGATTTCCACGAGATCGCCGGCGGCCGCTCCGTCCGCTGCGTCGGCGTGGTATTTCGCCGAGCGCTTGATGACCTTTCCGTACAGCGGGTGCTTGACCCGGCGTTCGACCAGCACCGTCACGGTTCCGGTCATCTTGTCGGATACGACCCGGCCGGTTTCGGTACGGCGGACCTTGTTGCTCGCTTCAGTCATTTCTGCTCCACCTTCTCTGCCAGCACCATGCGCACGCGGGCGATGTCACGGCGGACATTCTTCAACTGGCTGGTATTGGCCAACTGCTGCGTGGCATGTTGCATTCGCAGGCTGAACTGAGCCTTCAGAAGATCCAGCAGTTCCTTGTTGAGTTCCGGCGCGCTCTTGGCACGCAGTTCGCTCGCTTTCATGATCACCCCACCTGACGCGTCACGAAGGTCGTGGCCATCGGCAGCTTGGCCGCCGCAAGGCGGAAAGCTTCGCGGGCCAGCGACTCGTCTACGCCGTCCATTTCATACAAGACCTTGCCGGGCTGGATCTCCGCAACCCAATATTCCGGGTTGCCCTTGCCGTTACCCATGCGCACTTCTGCCGGCTTCTTCGAGATCGGCTTGTCCGGAAAGATCCGGATCCAGATCCGACCGCCACGCTTGA
>JAGRFZ010000130.1:0-4433 GCA_020445785.1 Rhodocyclaceae bacterium | reverse complement strand
CTTTCTTCACGCGGTCGCCGGAATTCTCGGCGTCGTTCTTTTCACCACCGGCCCGGCGCGACGAGCGCCGTCCCGGACGGGCGTTGTCGCCATCGCGCGGACCGCGACGGCCCCGGCGGTTGTCGGCCTCGGGCTCCGCGGACGCGGGCTGCTCGCCACCGCCCAGGACCTCGCCCTTGTAGACCCACACCTTGATACCGATGATGCCGTAGGTGGTCTTGGCTTCGGCAAAACCGTAGTCGATGTTCGCCCGCAGGGTATGCAGCGGCACGCGGCCCTCGCGATACCATTCGGTACGCGCGATCTCGATCCCGTTGAGACGACCAGAGCTCATGATCTTGATGCCCTGGGCACCGAGCCGCATCGCATTCTGCATGGCGCGCTTCATGGCACGGCGGAACATGATGCGGCGCTCGAGCTGTTGCGCGATGGAATCGGCGATCAACTGCGCGTCGACTTCCGGCTTGCGTACTTCTTCGATATTCACGTGCACCGGCACGCCGACGATCTTCTGCAGATCACGCTTGAGGGCCTCGATGTCTTCGCCCTTCTTGCCGATGACCACCCCCGGACGAGCGCTGTACAGCGTAATGCGCGCATTCTTCGCCGGCCGCTCGATGATGACGCGACCGACAGAGGCGTGCGAGAGTTTCTTCTTCAGGTACTCGCGCACCTTCAAGTCGTCGTGCAGCATGTTGGCGAAATTGCCGCTGGTGGCGAACCACTTCGAACCCCAGTCACGCGTGACCGCGAGACGGAATCCGGTCGGATGAATTTTCTGTCCCATACGAATTCCTTAGACGCCGACGGTGACGTAGATATGGCAGGTGGGCTTGAGGATCCGATTGCCACGACCCTTGGCTCGCGCCGAAAAGCGCTTCAGGGTCATGCCCTCCTCGACGTGGATCGTGGTGATCCGCAGCTCGTCGATATCGGCACCGTCATTGTGTTCCGCGTTGGCGATGGCCGACTCGACCACCTTGCGCAGGATCTTTGCGCCCCGCTTGGGCGAAAAGGCGAGAATGTTCAGCGCCTGGTCGACTTTCTTTCCGCGCACCTGGTCTGCGATCAGCCGCCCCTTCTGGGCGGACAGGCGGACGCCGCGGAGAATCGCTTTGGTTTCCATGCTCCCCTCCTAGCGCTTCGACTTCTTGCTGGCCACGTGCCCCTTGAAGGTGCGGGTCAGCGCGAACTCACCGAGCTTGTGTCCAACCATATTCTCGGTGACGTAGACCGGGACATGGGCACGTCCGTTATGGACGGCGATGGTGAGCCCGACGAAATCGGGAAGAATCGTCGAGCGGCGCGACCACGTCTTGATCGGACGCTTGTCGTTGCTTCCTCGCGCCGCATCCACCTTCTTCAACAGGTGCGCGTCGACGAACGGGCCTTTCTTGATAGAACGAGACATCTGCTACCCCTTATCGCTTGTGCCGACGCTGGACGATCATCGAACTCGTGCGCTTGTTCGAACGCGTGCGGAATCCCTTGCTGGGCTGACCCCACGGGCTGACCGGCACGCGACCCTCGCCAGTACGGCCTTCACCACCACCATGCGGGTGATCGATCGGGTTCATCGCGACGCCACGCACGGTCGGGCGAATGCCACGCCAGCGGTTGGCGCCGGCCTTGCCGATCTTGCGCAGACCGTGCTCTCCGTTGCCGACCTCGCCGACCGTGGCCCGGCATTCGATGTGCACGCGACGAATTTCGCCGGAGCGCAGGCGGAGCTGGGCGTAATCGCCATCACGCGCAAGAAGCTGCACCGACGTGCCCGCCGCACGCGCGATCTGAGCACCCTTGCCGGGCTTCATCTCGACACAATGCACGGTACTACCGACCGGGATATTGCGAATCGGCAACGCATTACCGGGCTTGATCGGCGCCTCCGAACCGGACAGCAACTGCTGCCCGACCTCGACACCGCGCGGCGCGACGATGTAGCGCCGCTCGCCATCCGCGTAGCACAACAAGGCAATGTGGGCAGAACGATTGGGGTCGTATTCGAGGCGCTCTACGGTGGCGACGATGCCATCCTTGTTGCGACGGAAATCGACGATTCGATAGTGCTGTTTGTGGCCACCGCCCTGGTGGCGCACGGTGACGCGACCCTTGTTGTTGCGGCCCGCCTTGCTGGACTTCTTCTCGAGCAGCGCATCATGGGGCCGACCCTTGTGCAGCGTCTTGTTGACGACCTTGACGAGTCCCCGGCGGCCCGGGGAAGTCGGCTTGACTTTAACCAGTGCCATAGTTCCTTACTCCCCGGCTGCGAAGTTGATTTCCTGGCCGGGCTTGAGGCAGACGAAAGCCTTCTTCCAGTCCTTGCGACGACCCATCATGCGGCCGAATCGCTTGACCTTGCCCTTCACATTGGCCACCTGGACCGACTCCACCTCGACCTTGAACAGCAACTCGACGGCCGCCTTGATCTCCGGCTTGGTCGCGTCCGGCGCGACGTGGAAGACCACCTGTTCGTTCTTGTCGGCGACGTAGGTCGCCTTTTCGGAAATTTGCGGCGCAAGCAACACCTGCATCAGCCGCGCTTCGCTGAAGTTGCTCATTGCCACATCTCCTCCATCTTGGCGACCGCGGCACGGGTCACCAGCACCTTCGGGAAGCGGACCAGCGACACCGGATCGGCCTCGCTGACCTGCAGCACCAGCACGTGCGGCAGATTGCGCGAGGACAAATAGAGGTTCTCGTCCATCTCATCGGTAATCACCAGCACGGAATCCAGGCCCATGCCCTTCAGCTTCTGGGCCAGCAGCTTGGTTTTCGGGGCATCCACCGAGAAGCCGTCGACCACGGCGAGGCGGTCTTCACGGGCCAGCTGCGACAAGATTGCAGCAACGCCTGCGCGGTACATCTTGCGGTTGACCTTGTGCCCGAAATTCTCGTCCGGCGAGTTCGGAAAGACCTTGCCGCCGCCACGCCAGATCGGGCTCGACGCCATTCCCGAGCGGGCGCGTCCGGTACCCTTCTGCCGCCACGGCTTGCGAGTGGAGCCGCGCACTTCCGCCCGACCCTTCTGGGCGCGATTGGCAGAACGGGCATTCGCGAGATAGGCCGTCACCAGCTGGTGGATCAACGCCTCGTTGTATTCACGGGCGAACAGCGCGTCGGAGGCCTGCACGGTGGCCGCGGACTGCCCCTGATCGTTCAATACCTTCAGTTCCATTAGGCGGCCCCCGACTTGACTGCAGGACGAACGATCACGTCCGAACCCTTCGACCCCGGCACGGCGCCCTTGACCAGCAGCAACTGACGCTCGGCGTCGACCCGAACGACCTCAAGGTTCTGCTGGGTGGTACGAGCGTCGCCGAGATGACCCGCCATACGCTTGCCCGGGAAGATCCGACCCGGATCCTGGGCCTGACCGATGGAGCCCGGCGCACGATGCGAGATCGAGTTGCCATGGGAGGCGCGGTTGGAACTGAAGTTGTGGCGCTTGATCGCACCGGCAAAACCCTTGCCGATCGATGTTCCGGTGACATCCACCAGTTGACCGACCGCAAACAGGTCGACGCCAAGGACGTCTCCTGCCTTGAGCTCGCCGAGCTTTTCCGCATCGACGCGGAATTCACGCATCAGGCGGCAGGATTCGACACCTGCCTTGGCGAGGTGTCCGGCGACCGGCTTACTCAGCCGGTTCGCGCGACGCTTGCCGAAAGCGACCTGGACCGCGGCATAACCGTCGGTCTCGGCCGTCTTGATCTGGGACACACGATTGTCGGACACGTCAAGCACCGTCACCGGGATGGAACGCCCATCCTCGGCAAAGATGCGAGTCATGCCGACCTTGCGCCCGACAAGGCCTAGACTCATTTTTTTCTCCTAATCCCGGTTGCGATTGACCGGGCCCGTTAATTTCCGTGCTAGCTCACGAGCGCGCTTATGCTGCGCCGCGAAAAAGCACAAGGGCCGGATTATACCGGCCCTTGTTGATGAGCCGCAATACTTATTGCAGGCGAATCTCCACATCGACACCGGCAGGCAGATCCAGCTTCATCAGCGCATCCACGGTCTTGTCGGTCGGATCGATGATGTCCATCAGACGCAGATGCGTGCGGATCTCGAACTGGTCGCGCGAGGTCTTGTTGACGTGCGGCGAACGCAACACGTCGTAGCGCTCGATCCGGGTCGGCAGCGGCACCGGCCCCCGCACCACGGCGCCAGTGCGCTTCGCGGTGTCCACGATTTCGACCGCCGACTGGTCGATGAGGCGATAGTCGAAGGCCTTCAAGCGGATGCGGATTTTCTGGTTGGTCATGTCTGTTCCAAAGAGCGATGGGCCGACACCGCCGGCCCGGGTGGGTGTTACTCGATGATCTTGGCGACGACGCCGGCGCCGACGGTGCGGCCACCCTCGCGAATCGCGAAGCGCAGGCCTTCTTCCATGGCGATCGGGGCGATCAGCTTGACCGTGATCGACA
>JAGRFZ010000223.1 GCA_020445785.1 Rhodocyclaceae bacterium | reverse complement strand
TGATTCCGAGCGAGAGCCCCTCGCAACCCCGGTTGAGGTGCAGCATCACGCCGTCGACCTGCCACTCCTTGACGATGCGCAGCATCATTTCGGTCTTCAGCTGCGGGTTGTAGAAGTGCTGCCACTGGGGCTTGGAGAGGTTCCAGTCGGCGTACAGACGCAGCGCGGTCTGGCGGTCGTCGATTTCGATGCCCTTGTCCCAAGGCAGCGTGCGCCCGCCCCAGGTGCCGTCTTCCTTGACTTCCCAGATGCCCTCCAGGGCGAAGGTGTAGAGCGAGCCGATCGACACCGCGCCGTAGGTTTCCAGGTAGCGGAAGATCTTCAGGAAGGACCAGGGCGGCTGGGTGTCGGTCATCAGCCGGCAGGTTTCGTTGGGCACTGCCGCGATGCCGCGGTCGACCCGGTCCTTGACTTCGTCATAAAGCTCGTCATAGAAGTCGGCGCACCACTGCGACGACTTCGACAGGGTCGCCAGCACGTACAGCGAATACATCGTCTTTTCGTCCAGCGGCGCCGGCTTGACCTTGTTCAGCGCGCAGATGTCGGCCCAGCGGCTGGTCGCGCGCATCTCGTTCTTGACGGCCGCGATGAACAACTCGTCGTCGAACCGGCGGTCGGTGGATTTCTCGAGGAACTCGATGCCCTCGTTCAACTGGCCGACGACGTAGTCGAGCCGTGCATCGGTCATGTCCTGGTAGGGACCGACGCCGACATCGAGGTAGAACTGGGGCACCTTCTCGACCTGGGCGACGTGCTGGTACCACTTCGAGTGGGAGCAGCAGATCTGGGTCTGGAAGATGAAGTCCGGCTTCGGGAATTCACCGCCGAACAGGAACTTGTTGTTGTGCATCCCGCCCCAGTAGATGCGCATGTAGGAGCACAGGTCGCGGGCGAAGCCGTACGCCTCGGCGGCATCCATGCATTCCTTGGCGAACTTGCGGTCATGGGCGACCGCCGCGGCATAGGGCTCGCCGGTCAGCGAATGAACATCCTTGCCGAGCCCGGCCGGCAGCGCGTCGAGTGCCCAGGCCGAACCGGACCAGCGCAGGCCACCACGCTCCTTGGCGTTGGCGTAATCCATGTAATAGCGCTCGCGCAGCTCCTTGGCCTTTTTCCACAACTTGAGCGGTTCGGTGGGATATTGGGTTGCAGCATTCATGTCGGTTCTTCCTCCAGGATCCGTTCAGAACAGGTCTTCTTCGGTGAGCGTTTCGAGGAACGCCTCGACGCGGATGCGGAACGGCCCGATCGGATTCGTGATGTCGAACTCGAGGAACAACGTGGGGATGTCGTTCGCCTCGAGGTGCCGCTTCAGGTCCGGATAGTCGCCCTCGTGCGGATCGCAAAATTTTTGCTGCAGGAAGATCGCCGCGCGGGCGTTGAACTCCTTTGCCAGACCGAGGACGTGCTCATAGCGGGTGTGATCCGGATAGTCCTTGGTCGGACAGGCCGGACGATCGCAATAGCGCTCGGCAATGGCCTTGATCGGGTCGGCGTCCTTGTTCGACTGATTCCAGAAATAGCGGGTGCCGGAGCACTGGTCGTCGATGACGATGGTGCCGCCCACCGACTCGATCATCGCCATGAAGGCGACGTCGTCGTTCTCGGAACCGATGGTCATGAAGCGCACGCCCTCGGGCCGCTCGAGGTTGCGCTCCGGCAGCGCCGCCAGCACCTTGCGCAGTTCCTCGTTGTGTGTCCGCGCCGATCCAAATTTG
>JAGRFZ010000026.1 GCA_020445785.1 Rhodocyclaceae bacterium | reverse complement strand
TCAGCAGGAAGAAGAACTTGACCAGTTCATAGCCGCCCTGAGCAGCCAACTGCTCGGCGCCGACCAGAAAACCCGTTCCGTACGCGACCGAGTAGCCGAGGAAGAAATAGGCCAGGGTGGACATGGCGAAGTCCGCCAGGATCTTGACCAGGGCATTGACCTGATTCTTGCGCCGCACCGTGCCGACCTCGAGAAACGCGAAGCCGGCATGCATCGCCAGCACCATGATGGCGCCCAGCAAAATGAACAGGACGTCACCGCCCACCTTGAACTCTTCCATCGCTCGCTCCCGATTGCACAATGGGGGCGCACGAAGCGAAGACCATACCAGTGAAGCGGTTTGTGGAAAATCAATCCCTTAGCGAGTTCATGCACCAATATTGCGAACTCAGCGCCCCAATTTCGTGCAGAACCGTGTCCAGATGCCCGATATTGGTGCACAACTCGACTCGGACATCGCCGAAATGGTGCGAGCCGGACCCGCAGTTGCCACTCAATGCGCCTGTGCGTCGCCGGAATGCCAGCCCAGCGGCAGCAGCACCCACATGCGGCCCTGCTGACGCATGCGCCCGGCCATGGCGCCAGCCTCGGCGCCGAAGCCCCAGAAGAAGTCTGCCCGCACCCCACCCTTGATCGCACCGCCGGTGTCCTGCGCCGCCACCAGGCGACGCAGCGGCCGCTGGCTGGCGGGCTCGGTCGTGTCGAGAAAAACCGGGGCGCCGAGTGGCACGCTGCGCGGGTCCACCGCAATGCTGCGTCCGGCCGTCAGGCCAACGCCGAGGGCGCCGAGGGGGCCGCCGTCGCCAGCCGGCAATTGGCGGAAGAACACGTAGCCCGGATTGACCCCCAGCAGTTCGTCGAGCCGCGACGGGTTGGCCCGTGCCCAGGCCTTGATGCCGTCCATCGACGCCTGGGCGAGAGTCATTTCCCCCTGCGCGATCAGCCAGCGGCCGATCGACACGTACGGGTGGCCATTGTGATTGGCGTAGCCGATGCGCACCCGCCGGCCGTCGGGCAGCTCGACACGGCCGGAACCCTGCACCTGCAGGAAGAACAACTCGATCGGATCCTCCGCCCACAGCAACACCGGCGCCGCGAAGGCATCGCCCAGAGCCATGATCTGCGCGCGCGTCCAATACGGTTCGAGTACACCGTCGGCGACGCGGCCGCGCAGACGAAACTTGGACAACTCGGGATAGACGCCGGTGAGCTCGACCGCAACCAGGTCGTCCGGCACGCCGTGAATCGGCCAACGTGCAACCCCGTCGCGGCCGAGTCGGCCACGGATCAGCGGCTCGTAATAGCCGGTCACCAGCCCGCTGCTGCTGCCGTCGGCGTTGACCAGCCGCCAGGGTTGCAACGCGCCGCGCAGCAGGGCCGCCACCTGTCCGCGCCCGGTTCCGCCGGGCAATGCCGCCAGTGCGTCACAGAAAGGCTGCCAATGCGACTGACTGCCGAGTTTGGCGCAGGAGCCTCTCAGGGCCGGCAGCGCTTCGGCCAGGGCATCGTCGCGCAAGCCCGGCAGGTCGGACCACGCCGCCGGCTGCAGGCTCGCCGGCGCTTCATCGCCGACCGAGGGCGGCGGCGTGGGCGGCGGGGGCGGACACTTCGGGCAGTGTGGGCATGTCGGGCATACCGGGCATTCGGTCCGGGGGCACTGGGCCGGGTGCGTTTCGACCGGCGTCGGAGAGAAGCAGCCGCCCAGCAGCATCGACAGCCAGCCGGCCAACAGGAGCTTGGGAACCTGGTGCATGGGTATCGGTTACACTCGCGGTCGCAAGGCGGGCAGTATACGGCGCCCGCCGCGCACGCTCCCGCGAACCGCCATGCTGCCGAT
This sequence comes from Rhodocyclaceae bacterium, assembly GCA_020445785.1. Lineage (GTDB taxonomy): Bacteria > Pseudomonadota > Gammaproteobacteria > Burkholderiales > Rhodocyclaceae > Cognatazoarcus. Next base: position 16,401 of record JAGRFZ010000026.1, on the reverse strand, counting down.
CGGAAATCCGCCATGTGGGTCATCTTTCTCGAAGCGCTGGTGGCCCTGACGCTGCTGCTGGTGATCGTCTGGGCCACTTGGCCGCGCAAGAACCGTAAGTCCGACGACGACGATGAACGCCATCCCTGAACTGGCGGCTCTGCTGGCCCGTGCCGAGCGCGTGCTCGAGCGGCTCGAAGCGGTGCTGCCGGCCTCGCCCGAACCACCGGACTGGGGCGCCGCCACCGCTTTTCGCTGGCGTCGCCGCCACGGCCGTGCAGGCCTCGAGGCCGTCCTTGCCCCCCATCGCATCCGCCTCTCGGATCTCAAGGACGTGGACGACCAGAAGCAACGCATCGACCGCAATACCCGCCAGTTCCTGGCCGGTCGCCACGCCAACAACGTGCTGCTGACCGGTGCGCGCGGCACCGGCAAGTCGTCGCTGGTCAAGGCGCTATTGACCGCCCACGCCAAGAACGGGCTGCGCCTGATCGAAGTGGACAAATCCGACCTGATCGACCTGCCGGACATCGTCGAACTGGTGCGCGGCCGCCCGGAGCGCTTCATCCTGTTCTGCGACGACCTCTCCTTCGAAGAGGGCGAGGCCGCCTACAAGGCGCTCAAGAGCGTGCTCGACGGATCGGTGGCAGCCGTGTCGGACAATGTCCTGATCTATGCCACCTCCAACCGCAGACACCTGATGCCGGAGTACATGGACGAAAACCTGCAGGCCCGGCACCGCGACGGCGAAGTGCATCCGGGCGAAGCGGTGGAGGAGAAGATTTCCCTGTCGGAGCGCTTCGGCCTGTGGCTGTCCTTCTACCCCTTCAGCCAGGATGAATACCTGGCGGTCGTTCGCCACTGGCTGAAGCGCTTCCAAGTGCCGGCGGCCGAATTCGAGACGGCCCGCGGCGAAGCCCTTCAATGGGCCTTAATGCGCGGCTCCCGCAGCGGCCGCGTGGCTTGGCAGTTCGCCCGGGACTACGCCGGGCGCTACGAGCCATGAGCGAGGTGAAACACGTCGACGTGGCCGCCGCGGTGATGACCCGACCCGACGGCCACTGTCTGCTCGGCCAGCGCGCCCCCGGCACGTTCTACCCGGGCTATTGGGAGTTCCCGGGTGGCAAGGTCGAAGCCGGCGAGTTGCCACGCGATGCGCTCGCGCGCGAGCTCGCCGAAGAGCTCGGCATCGAGGTCACCGCTGCCGTACCCTGGCTGACCCGCCGCCACGAATACGCGCATGCCCACGTCACGCTGCATTTCTTCACCGTGCACGGCTGGCGCGGCGACCCCAGCGACCACGTGCACGCCGCGCTGTCCTGGCAAGACCCGCAGGCGATGACGGTCGCGCCGTTGCTTCCGGCCAACGGTCCGATTCTCAAGTCACTGCGCCTGCCCCGGGTAATGGGCGTGACCTGCGCGGAGCGCACCGGTATCGAGGCGCAGCTGCGGGCATTGGACGCCGCGCTGCAGCGCGGGCTGCGCCTCGTCCAGGTGCGCGAGCCGACACTGGCGGACGACGTGCGACGCGAGTTCTGCCGACAGGTGGTGGCGCGCACGCGCGAATGCGGCGCAATCACAATGGTCAATGACGATGCCGAACTGGCGATGGCCTGTGGCGCCGACGGCGTACATTTGACGGCGCGCTCTTTGATTGGCCTGAGACAGCGGCCAGCGCTCGAGTGGGTTGGCGCGTCCTGCCATTCGCGCGACGAAATCGATCGGGCGTGCGCGCTCGCGGTCGACTATGTCACTGTCGGCTCCGTGCTGCCCACACCGACCCACCCCGACGGGCGCACGCTGGGATGGGCGGCATTCGAGCGCCTGATCGCGGGTCTGCCGGTCCCGGCGTTCGCGATCGGCGGGATCGGTGCCGATCAGCTCGAACGCGCCCAGGTCCGTGGTGCGCACGGCATCGCGATGATTCGGGGTGCCTGGGCTGCCCCCACCGGCTGCGCCGGCTGAGGCTTCGCCCGCGCCCACTGCCCGGACGCCCATCCTGTCGCCGCGCAACCGCGACGCCCGCAGAGTCGGTGCACAGCGTGACAGTGGGCCTCAGCGCAGCACGACGGTCCGCCGGCCATTGATGAACACACGCTTTTCGAGCACGTAGCTCAGCGCGCGACGCAGCGCCAGGCATTCGACGTGGCGACCGCTGCTCAGCAGTTGGGCCGGTGTGTAGGCGTGGTCCACGCGCTCGACCGCCTGTTCGATGATCGGGCCTTCGTCGAGGTCGGCGGTGGCGAAATGGGCGGTCGCGCCGATCAGCTTGACGCCGCGCTCATGGGCCTGTTCGTATGGTCGCGCCCCCTTGAATCCGGGCAGGAAGGAATGGTGGATGTTGATCACGCGTCCGGCGAGGCGTTCGCACATGTCGACCGAAAGGATCTGCATGTAGCGCGCGAGTACCACCAGTTCGGCACCGCTCGCCTCGATCAGTGCGGCCAGCGCCGCCTCCTGCTGGGCTTTGGTCTCCGGCGAGATCGGCAGATGGTGGAAGGGCAGCCCTTCTGCGGCCGCAATCGAAGCCAGCGCGGTATGGTTGGAGGCGACCCCGACGACCGCCATCGGCAACTCGCCGCGGCGCCATTGGGCCAGCAGATCACGCAGGCAGTGATCCGCCTTCGACACCATCAGCAACACCCGCGTCGGACGCTGCAGATCGTGGATCCCACCTTCCGGCTCGCGGTAACGGCCGAGCAGACTCGCATAGCCCGCACGCAGCGCGTCGACCGCCGCCGGTATCGTTTCCGCCAGCCGGAAACTGGCGCGCAGATAGAAGCGCCCTCCTAGGACGTCGTCGAATATCGCGAATTCCTCGATATAGGCGCCGTGGTCCTCGAGCAGCGCGGTCACGGCGGCGGTCTGGCCGCGCTCGCCGACGGCGGCAAAGCTCAGCGCGTAGCGCAGTTGCCCATCTGGTCTTGATGACATATCCCTTTCTCCTCGATTCGAACGCCATGGCATGTCGCCCAGCGCCCGTCTGTTCACTGCAGCGGCGCAGGCGCGAAACCGCTTGCCGTCACGCGGGCCGCTCGCCGCGGCGGCGGTTCGGCTTGGTGGATGCCCGCGAGGCCGGCTTCCGCGCGCTCGATCGTCACCCGTCGGATCGCATCCATCGTGCTCGAGCTCCGACCAGGCCGCACGCCTGCAGATCGGCGTGATAGGACGAGCGCACCAGCGGGCCGGAGGCGACGTGGCGGAAGCCCAGCTTCTCGCCGATTCGCCGCAAGGCATCGAATTCGGCCGGCGCGACATAGCGGCGCACCGGCAGGTGGTGCAGGCTGGGTTGCAGATACTGGCCGATCGTCACCCTGTCGACGTCGTGGGCGCGCAGGTCGATGAGCGTCGCCTCGATCTCCTCGCGCGTCTCGCCCACTCCGAGCATCAGGCCGGACTTGGTCGCAACGCCGGGGTGGCGCGCCTTGAATCGCGCGAGCAGATCCAGCGAGTGCCTGTAGTCGGCGCCCGGACGTAATTCGCGATACCGGCTCGGCACGGTTTCGATGTTGTGGTTGAAGACATCGGGCGGCTCGGTCGCGAGCAGCTCGAGCGCAGGCTCGACACGGCCACGAAAATCGGGGGTCAGCACTTCGACCACGATCCCCGGATTGGCGGCACGCACCTCGCGAATGCATTCGGCGAAGTGGCGGGCGCCGCCGTCGCGCAGGTCGTCACGGTTCACCGAGGTGATCACCACGTATCCCATTTGCATCTGCCTTACCGTATCGGCGAGTTTCTTCGGCTCGGCCGGATCGAGCGGCCGCGGGCGGCCATGGCCCACATCACAGGACGGGCAGCGCCGCGTGCAGATTGCCCCCATGATCATGAAGGTCGCGGTGCCCCGGGCGAAGCACTCACCCAGATTCGGACAATTGGCTTCCTCGCACACGGTATGCAGGCGGTTCGCGCGCAAAGCGTCGGTCAGTTCGCGCACGCTTCGGCTGCCGCGGAAGGCTGCGCGGATCCATTCCGGCTTGCGCAATTGCCGGGCCACAGGGATCGGGACGCGCGCGACCTTGTCGGCGCCGCGCAGCTTGATGCCGGCCTCGGTCGTGCATGGATGTGGCATGGCGGGGCTCCGGTCGGCGGCCCGGCGGCCGCCAGACCGACGACGATTGATCAGCCGCGGTAGTAGCGTTGCGGCACGAACGGCGTCTTGGCGACCTCGACCGGCACCGGCTTGCCGCGAACCATCGCGGAGAGCCCGGTGCCGGGCTTGGCGAATGCGCTTTCGACGTAGCCCATCGCAACCGGCGCTGCCAGGGTCGGGCCGAAGCCGCCGCTGGTCACGACGCCGACCCGGCGGCCGGTGGCATCGACCAACTCCGCCCCTTCGCGCACGGGCACGCGGGCGTTCGGACGCAGGCCGACCCGCTTCCGCGAGACGCCGTTGGCGATGTGGCCGAGGATCACCTCGGCGCCGGGATAGCCACCGGGACGCGCGCCGTCGGCACGGCGCGGCTTGGACAGCGCCCACAGTAGGCTGCTCTCGACCGGTGAGGTGTTCGCGTCGAGGTCGTGTCCATACAGGCACAGGCCGGCTTCGAGACGCAGCGAGTCGCGGGCACCGAGACCGATCGGGGCGACTTCGGGCTGGCTCAGCAGTTCGCGGGCCAGCGCATCGGCGCTGGTGGCGGGCACCGAGATCTCGTAGCCATCCTCGCCGGTGTAGCCGGAGCGGCTGACGAAGCACGCCGCACCGGCAAGGTTGACGGTCATGATGTGCATGAACACCATGCTCGCCGTCTCGGGCGCGAGGCGAGCCAGCACCGCGCTCGCAGCCGGCCCCTGCAGTGCGAGCAGCGCACGATCCTCGAGCACCTCGACTTTGCAGCGGCCGGCCAGGTGCTGCTGCATGTGGGCGATGTCCTGCGCCTTGCATGCCGCATTGACGACGACGAACAAGCGGTCGCCGAAGTTGGCGACCATCAGGTCGTCCATGACCCCACCACGCTCGTTGGTGAACACCGCGTAGCGCTGCATGCCCATCGGCAGGTCGACGATGTCCACCGGCACCAGCGTCTCGAGGGCCGCAGCCGCATCGGGGCCGTGCACGAAGACCTGGCCCATGTGCGAGACGTCGAACAGGCCGGCCTGGCTGCGGGTGTGGGCGTGCTCCTTGACGATCCCGGCCGGGTACTGAACCGGCATCTCGTAGCCGGCGAAGGGCACCATCTTGGCACCGAGGGAAACGTGCAGGTCGTACAGCGGCGTGCGCAGCAAGGGCGCGCCAGCGTGATCTTCGCTCATGATTCTTCCTTTGGACGTGGATGCTTCATCAACATTCGATGACGTTCACGGCGAGGCCGCCGCGCGCGGTTTCCTTGTATTTCAGCTTCATGTCGGCGCCGGTATCGCGCATCGTCTTGATCACCTTGTCGAGCGAGACGAAGTGCTTGCCATCGCCGCGCAACGCCATGCGTGCAGCGTTGATCGCCTTGATCGAGGCCATCGCGTTGCGCTCGATGCAGGGCACCTGGACCAGACCACCGACCGGGTCGCAGGTCAGGCCCAGGTTGTGCTCCATGCCGATCTCGGCGGNNCGGCGGCGTTCTCGACCTGCTCCGGGCTGCCGCCCATGACCTCGGCGAGTGCGCCGGCCGCCATCGAGCAAGCCACGCCGACCTCGCCCTGGCAGCCAACCTCGGCACCGGAGATCGAGGCGTTTTCCTTGTACAGAATGCCGATCGCACCGGCGGTGAGCAGGAAGCGGATCACCCCCTCCTCGGTCGCGCCGGAAACGAATCGGCTGTAGTAGTGCAGCACTGCGGGCACGATCCCTGCCGCACCGTTGGTCGGCGCGGTGACGATGCGCCCGCCGCTGGCGTTCTCCTCGTTGACCGCGAGGGCGTAGAGATTCACCCAGTCCATCGTGGTCAGCGGATCACGCAGGCTCGCCTCGGGCGTGCCGGCGAGCTTGCGGTACAACTCTGCCGCACGGCGCCTGACCTTCAGTCCGCCGGGCATGATGCCTTCGCGCTCGCAGCCGCGGCGCACGCTCAATTGCATCACGTCCCAGATCCGTAGCAGGCCGGCTCGGGTCTCGGCATCGCTTCGCCAGGCGCGTTCGTTGTCGAGCATCAACTGGCTGATCGACAGCTCGTTTTCACGGCACTGCGCGAGCAGTTCGTTGCCGCTGTGGAACGGATGGGCGAGCCGCGTCGTGTCCTCGACGATGCGATCGGCGCCGGCGGCGCTCTCGTCGACGACGAAGCCGCCACCGACCGAGTAATACACCTTCTGCCGCAGCACCCGGCCGGCGCCATCGAACGCGCTGATGCGCATCCCGTTCGGGTGGTAGGGCAGCGACTGGCGGCGGTGCATCACCAGGTGATCGCGCTCGTCGAAGGCGATTTTCTGCGTGCCGGCGAGCATCAGCCGCTTCTCTGCGCGGATGCGCTCGAGCTTGGCCTCGACCCGGTCGGGGTCGACCCGATCGGGCGCCTCGCCTTCGAGCCCGAGCAGTACGGCCTTGTCGCTGCCGTGCCCCTTGCCGGTGGCGCCGAGAGATCCGTAGAGCTCCGCCTTGACGCGCGCCACCTGCCCGAGCAGGCCGGACTCGCTGAGCCCTTCCGCAAAGATCTGTGCGGCGCGCATCGGCCCCACGGTATGCGAGGACGAAGGACCGATGCCGATCTTGAACAGATCGAATACGCTGATCGCCATGGCGCGGGCTCCCGGTCAGCGACCGTACACCGGGAAGCGGGCGCACAGGGCAGAGGCCTTTGCGCGCACCGCTTCGATCACGGCCGGGTTGTCGATATCGTCCAGCACGTCGCAGATCCAGCCGGCGAGTTCGGTGACTTCGGCGATGCCGAAGCCGCGCGTGGTCGCCGCCGGCGTGCCGATGCGAATGCCGCTGGTGACGAACGGTGACTGCGGATCGTTGGGCACGGTGTTCTTGTTGACCGTGATGTGTGCCGCACCGAGGGCCGCATCGGCAGCCTTGCCGGTAATGCCCTTGGCGATCAGATCGACCAGGAACAAGTGGTCGTCGGTGCCGCCGGAGACGATCCGGTAACCGCGCTCGACGAACACGCCGGCCATCGCACGTGCATTCGCGACCACGGCCTGCTGGTACGCCTTGAAGGACGGATCCAGCGCTTCCTGGAACGCCACTGCCTTGGCGGCAATTACATGCATCAACGGCCCGCCCTGGGTGCCCGGGAACACCATCGACGCGATCTTCTTCTCGATCTCGGCGTTGGCGCGGCCGACGATCAGGCCTCCTCGCGGTCCGCGCAGGGTCTTGTGGGTGGTGCTGGTGACGATGTCCGCAAACGGCACCGGGTTCGGGTAGAGGCCCGTGGCCACGAGGCCGGCGACGTGCGCCATATCGACGAAGAGCAGCGCCCCGACCTTGTCCGCGATCGCGCGAAATCGTGCGAAGTCGAGGTGGCGGGCATAGGCCGAGAAGCCGGCGACGACCATCTTCGGCCTGCACTCGACCGCCAGCGCCTCGACTGCGTCGTAGTCGATCACGCCCTCGTCGGTGACGCCGTATTGCACTGCGTTGAAGATCTTGCCGGAGAAGTTCACCTTCGCACCATGGGTCAGGTGCCCCCCATGCGCGAGGCTCATGCCGAGAATGGTGTCGCCCGGTTCGAGCAGGGCGAGGTACACCGCGGCGTTGGCCTGGGAGCCCGAGTGCGGCTGGACGTTGGCCCAGTCCGCCGAGAACAGCGCTTTCGCACGGTCGATCGCTAGCTGCTCGACCACGTCGACATGCTCGCAGCCCCCGTAGTAGCGCCTGCCGGGATAACCCTCGGCGTATTTGTTGGTCAGCACCGTGCCCTGCGCCTGCATCACACGGGGGCTGGCGTAGTTTTCCGACGCGATGAGCTCGATGTGATCTTCCTGACGCGCCCGCTCGGCGTCGATCGCGCGCGACAGTTCCGGATCGTAGCCGGCGATCTGCATTTCTGAGTTGAAGGACATGTGGGTTCTCCGAATGGAAGGATTTCGTTCAGCGGCTCAGTTCGTGCCGCGCGCCTCATTCACCGGCCGGTGCCCGGAATCCGTCCCGTCCCCGGCGTGCTGGCCGGCGAAATAGTCGCGCGTCAGCTCGGCGATCATCGGCGCCAGCAGCAGCAGCGCGATCAGGTTGGGAATCGCCATCAGCGCGTTGAGCGTGTCGGCGACGAGCCAGGCGAAGTCGAGGCTGGCCACCGCGCCGACCGGGACGCACACCGTCCACAACAGGCGGAAGGGCTTCTCGCTGACCGAGCCGAGCAGGAACTCCCAGCACTTCTCGCTGTAGTAGGCCCAGCCCAGGATGGTGGTGAAGGCGAACACCGCCAGCGAGATTGCCAAGAGATAGTTGCCGAAGCCCGGCATCGCGGCTTCGAAGCTCGCCGAAGTCAGCACCGCACCGGATTCGCCCGAAGTCCATACGCCGCTGGCGACGATCGCGAGTCCGGTCATCGTGCACACGATGAGGGTGTCGATGAAGGTACCCATCATGCCGACCAGCCCCGAAAACACCGGGTTGCTCGTGCTGCCGGCGGCCTGTGCGATGCCGGCCGTGCCCAGGCCCGCCTCGTTCGAGAAGATGCCGCGCGAGACGCCCTTCTGGATTGCCAGCATCACCGCGGCGCCGGCGAATCCGCCGGTCGCCGAGATCGGCGTGAAGGCATGGCTGAAGATCAGTTCCAGCGCCGCCGGGATCCTGTCGGCGAACACGAAGAGCACCACCGCGGTACATGCCATGTAGGCGATGCACATCGTCGGCACCAGCTTCTCGGCAACCGCGCCGATGCGCTTGATGCCCCCGAGCACGACTGCACCGGTGAGCCCCATGAGCACGGCGCCGGTGATCCAGGTGTCGACACCGAACGCGTTCTCGATCGCGCTGGAGATGCCGTTCGCCTGCACCATGTTGCCGATGCCGAAACCGGCCAGCCCGCCGAACACCGCGAATGCGCTCGCCAGCCAGCGCCATTTCCTGCCGAGCCCGTTCTTGATCGCGTACATCGGTCCGCCGACGTGTTCGCCATGGTCGTCGACCTCGCGGTATTTCACCGCCAACACGACCTCGGCGTACTTGGTAGCCATGCCGACCAGCGCCGTCATCCACATCCAGAACAGGGCCCCCGGCCCGCCGACCGCGATCGCGGTGGCGACGCCGGCGATGTTTCCCGTGCCGACCGTGGCCGACAATGCCGTCATCAGAGCGGCGAACGGGGAGATCTCGCCTTCGGCCTTGCCGCCGGGCGTTCGGCTTTGCCAGATCATGCGAAAGCCGTATGGGATCTTGAAGATCGGCATGAAGCCGAGGCGCAACTGAAGGTAGAAACCGGTACCCAGGATCAGCACGATCATGGGCACACCCCAGACGATGCCGTTCAGGGCTGAAAAGAACTCATTCAGGAACTGCATGGACGTGTCTCCGTTTTGTTTTCTGGTGCTCTCGGTCCGAGCCGGAGGGGCGGCGTGGCCCGCCCGTTTCGGTGCCCGGACCCGGCGGACGGGCCTGCCGCAGCAGGCCCTGATTCGTCAGTTCTCGGTATCGCCCTCCAGCGTGAGGTCCACCATCAATTCGTTCGCCAGGGCTTCCAGGTCGGCCTTCAGGCTGGCCGGTTCGAGGCCGGCCGGCACCTGCACAGCGATCTCCGCGCGGAACAGCGGCTCACCACTGAACGAAGCGTTCTCGCAGCAGGTGTCGAGCTTCTCGATGCTCGCGCCGTGGCGCGCCAGTACCGCCGAGATCTCGCGCACGATGCCGGGTCGATCCTGGCCGAGCAGTTCGAGCCGCGTCGTGCGGCCGGCGGCGGCCGCCATGGCGCCGCGTTCGATGGTCAGCCGCAGGTCGTCGCCTTCGAGCGCACGCAGCGCTGCCTCGAGCTTGCCGACGTCGTTTTCCGCGACCGACAGGCGGACGACCCCGGCAAACTTGCCGGCCAGTTGCGCCATGCTGCTCTCGAGCCAGTTGGCTCCGCATTCGGCGGCGCGCGCCGCCAGCGCGTTGACCAAGCCCGGGCGATCCGTGCCGACCAGGGTGATGACGAGGGATGCGTTCATGGGTTGGCTCCTCGGGCTCATTCGTAATCGGACATCGGCGGGCAGGCGCACACCAGATTGCGATCGCCGTACACGTTGTCCACGCGACCGACCGGCGACCAGTACTTGTTCTGGCGCACGCTGGCGAGCGGATAGACGGCCTGTTCGCGGCTGTAGGGATGCGACCATTCGCCGGCGATGGCTTCGGCGGTATGGGGCGCGTTGCCGAGCGGGTTGTCCTTGACATCGAATTCGCCGCTGCCGACCTTGGCGATCTCCCCACGGATCGCGATCATCGCGTCGCAGAAGCGGTCGAGTTCGTCCTTCGACTCACTCTCGGTGGGTTCGACCATCAGCGTGCCGGGCACCGGGAAGGACATCGTCGGCGCATGGAAACCGAAATCGATCAGGCGCTTGGCAACGTCATCGACGGTAATCCCGGTGGCGTCTTTGAGCGGGCGCAGGTCGAGGATGCATTCGTGGGCGACCATGCCGTCGTCGCCGCGGTACAGCACCGGGTAGTGCGCCTCGAGGCGCTTGGCGACGTAGTTGGCGTTGAGGATCGCCATGATCGTCGCGTTGCGCAGACCATCGCGGCCCATCAGCGAGATGTAGGTCCAGGTGATCGGCAGGATGCTGGCGCTGCCCCAGGGCGCCGCCGACACCGCACCGATGCCCTTCAGGCCGGTCGTGCGGTGGCCGGGCAGGAACGGGGCCAGGTGCGACTTGACACCGATCGGGCCGACACCGGGTCCGCCTCCGCCGTGCGGGATGCAAAAGGTCTTGTGCAGATTCAGGTGCGAGACATCGCCGCCGAATTGGCCCGGGCCGCACAGGCCGACCATCGCGTTCATGTTGGCGCCGTCGATATACACCTGGCCGCCGTACGAATGCACGATGTCGGTCACTTCGCGCACCGCGGTCTCGAATACGCCGTGCGTCGAGGGGTAGGTGATCATGATCGCGGCGAGCTTGTCGGCGTGTTGCTCGGCCTTGGCCCGGAGGTCCGCGACATCGACGTTGCCCTGATCGTCGCAGCCGACCACCACCACCCGCATGCCGGCCATCTGCGCGGTCGCGGGGTTGGTGCCATGGGCGGAGCTGGGAATCAGGCAGACATCGCGCCGTGCTTCGCCGCGGCTGGCGTGGTAGGCGCGGATCGCCAGCAGGCCCGCGTACTCGCCCTGCGAGCCGGCATTCGGCTGCAAGGACACCGCATCGTAGCCGGTGCAGGCACACAGCATCTGCTCGAGCTCCGACGTCAGTTGCGAATAACCCTCGACCTGCTCGGCCGGCGCGAACGGGTGGATACCGCCGAACTCGGGCCAGGTGACCGGAATCATCTCGGTGGTTGCGTTCAGCTTCATCGTGCACGAGCCCAGCGGGATCATCGTCCGGTCGAGCGCCAGGTCCTTGTCGGCCAGAGCGCGCAGGTAGCGCAGCATCTTGGTCTCGGACCGGTAGGCACTGAACACCGGATGGGTCAGGAACGCCGAACTGCGCAGTTGCTCGGCCGGCAGGGCTTCTGGTGCGAGCTTGTCGACCTCGTCGAAAGACGGCAGCGTGGCGCCGTCGGCGAACAGCGCCCACAGCGCTTCGATGTCGGCACGGGTGGTGGTCTCGTCGAGCGAGATGCCGACCGTCGTGGCGTCGATCTCGCGCAGATTGATCAGCCGGGCGCGCGCGGCGGCATGTACCGTGGCGGCATCGGCGACACGCACCGTGAAGGTATCGAAGAAGTGGCGAGTCGGAACCTCGGCACCGACACGGCGCAGGCCGGCGGCCAGCGTCGCACTCAGGCGATGCACCCGGCGGGCGATCGTGGCGAGCCCTTTGGGACCGTGGTAGCACGCGTACAGGCTCGCCATCACCGCGAGCAGCACCTGTGCGGTGCAAATGTTGGAAGTGGCCTTCTCCCGGCGGATGTGCTGCTCGCGGGTCTGCATCGCGAGGCGGTAGGCCTTCCTGCCGTGGCTGTCGATCGACACCCCGACGACGCGCCCGGGCATGACGCGCTTGTGCTCGTCGCGGGTGGCGAAATAGGCGGCATGCGGACCACCGAAACCCATCGGAATGCCGAAGCGCTGGGTGGTGCCGATCGCGACGTCGGCGCCGAACTCGCCCGGGGGCTTCAACAGCGTCAGCGAGAGCAGATCGGCGGCGACGACAACCAGGGTCTGCTTGGCATGCGCGGCAGCCACGATGCTGGTGTAGTCGATCACCTCGCCGGTACTGGCCGGGTACTGCAACAGCACGCCGAAGCATTGGTGGTCGTCGAACTCGGTCGCCGGGTCGCCGACGATCACCTCGAAGCCCACCGGCTCGGCGCGCGTGCGCACCACCTCGATGGTCTGCGGATGACAGTCGCGCGAGACGAAGAAGGCCTTGGCCGGATTCTTCGACAACCGCCGGCAGAAGCTCATCGCCTCGGCGGCCGCCGTCGCCTCATCGAGCAACGACGCGTTGGCGATCTGCATCCCGGTCAGGTCGTTGACCATCGTCTGGAAGTTCAGCAACGCCTCCAGGCGGCCCTGGGAGATTTCCGGCTGGTACGGCGTATAGGCCGTGTACCAGGCCGGATTCTCGAGTACGTTGCGCAGCACCACCGTCGGCGTGAAATTGTCGTAGTAGCCCGCGCCGATGAACGAACGGTACACCCGGTTCTTGCCCGCGATGGCACGCAACGCGGCCAGCGTTTGCGCTTCGCTGCGGCCTTCGGGCAGTGCCATCGGCGAGGGCGAAAGGATGGAAGCCGGGATCACCTTGGCGATCAGCTGGTCCAGCGAGTCGAAGCCGAGCTCGGCAAGCATGGCCCGGGTTTGCTCTGGATCGGGTCCGACATGGCGGCCGACGAAGTCGTCGCGCTGCTCGAGCTGTGCGAACGTCGCGGGCATCTGGGTTTCATTCATGTTCATGGCTGGAAGGCACTCCGCTGCAGGGTCGATCAGGCGATCAGCTTGTCGTAGTCGGCCTGCTCGAGCAGGCCGTCCAGCGCGGACGCATCGTCGAGGCGAATCCGGATGAACCAGCCCGCGCCCATCGGATCCTCATTGATCGTCGCCGGGGCGTCGGCCAGCGCCTCATTGACCGCGACGACCGTGCCCGCGAGCGGCATCTTCAGCTCACCCGCTGCCTTCACCGACTCGATGACCGCCGCCTCGTCGCCGGCCGCGATGCTGTCGCCGACCGCCGGAAGCTGGACGAAGACAATGTCGCCGAGCGCGTTCTGCGCGTAATCGGTGATGCCGACGGTCACGACATCGTCCTCGGCACGCAGCCATTCATGGTCTTCGGTGAATTTGAGCTTGCTCATGACGTCTCCTCACTGAGTGTCGGTTGCGGCGCAGCCGCGGGTTCGCGCTACGGAGGGCATCGTACGGGCGCATTGACATTCGTGGATTTGATAGTTGAAATGAAATCATTTGCACGGCAAATGGAGCGGCGGCGATGACCAACATCCCCACCGAGTTGCTGCGAACCTTCGTCAAGGCGGTCGATCTCGGCAGCTTCACGCGCGCGGGCGAAGCGGTCGGGCGAACGCAGTCGGCCGTGAGCCTGCAGGTCAGGCGGCTCGAGGACTTGCTCGATGCCCCGCTCTTCGTGCGCGGCTCGCACCGCGTGAAGCTCACCGACGAGGGCACGATCCTCGTCAACTACGCACGCCGCATGCTGGCCTTGAACGACGTGGCGGTGGCCAGCCTGCGCCGCCCCAAGGTGGCCGGCAGCGTGCGGCTGGGCGCACCGCACGAGTACACCGCTTCGCTGCTGCCGGTGATCCTCGGCAAGTTCGCGCAGACCCATCCCGGCGTGATGCTCGAGGTGACCTGCGACCTCAGCAAGAATCTGCTCGCGCGGCAGGAAAGAGGGGATTTCGATCTCGTCATCGCGCTGCACGACGACCCCGCCGACAGCGCCGGCACCAAGGTCCTCACCGAGCCACTGGTGTGGATCACCAGTCCGGATCATTCGCATCACGACCGGCGACCGCTGTCGCTGGTCGTCGCCCAGCCACCGTGCATCTACCGCAACCGCGCGCTGCAGACGCTCGGCCGCCTCAAGCTGCCGTGGCGCATCGCCTATACCAGTTCCAGCTACAGCGGCATCGTCGCGGCGGTGCGTGCCGGATTGGGCGTGACGCTATTGGCGGGCAGCACGGTGCCGGACGGCGTTCGCACACTCGGCAGCCGCGACGGTTTCCCGGCCATGGGACATCTCGACCTACGCCTGCATTTGGCGCAGGACATGGTCACCGAGGCTGTGACGTGTCTCGCCGACTATGTCGCCAGCAGCTTTTCCGAGCGGGACGCGCGCCCCCGCGGCGGCACGCGCGCGCGGCTCGCGTAGGCGCGGCGGGCAGCGCACCCGCGACGGTCGCATGCCCGTGGCAAGCACCGCCACGCGCCGAGGGTCAGCGAGAGGCCTCTGTCGAGGCGTGCTGGCGAGCGCACCAGAAAGCCGCAAGATCGAGCATGCGGCTGGCGAACGCCCATTCGTTGTCGAACCAGAGCAGCAGATTCAGCAGGCGATCTCCGCTGGTCCGGATCTGGCTGCCATCGACGATCACCGAGCACGGATCGTGATTGAAGTCGATCGACGCGTGGGGACCATCGGAATATTCGACGATCTGATCGCAGCCGGCCTCGCCCACCGCGCGTAGCAGGCGCGCGACCTCGGACGCCGATGTCGCCCTGGCCAGGTTGACGACCAGATCGATCGCCGAGACATTGCAGGTCGGCACGCGAATCGCCTTGGCGGTGATGCGCGATTCCAATGCGGGCAGGAAGCGCGCCACGCCACGGGCGAGACCGGTCTCGACCGGAATCATCGATTGCATCGCCGAGCGCGTCATACGCAGATCGTTCGGATGGTAGCCATCGATCAGCGGCTGATCGTTCATCACCGAGTGCATGGTGGTTGCGATCGCGTGCTCGACGCCGAAGTTTTCGTCGAGGATCGACAAGATCGGCACCAGCGCATTTGTGGTGCAGGAGCCCGCCGAGACGATCCGGTCAGCGTCGCCCAGGGTCTCGTGGTTGAAGCCGAAGACCAGGGTGCGGTCGACATCGTCGGCGCTGGCGCCGGGCTGCGACAACAGCAGGCGCGGGCAGCCGGTGTGCAGAAACTTCTCCAGATCTTCGCGCCGGCTGTAGCGTCCGGAGGCCTCGATCAGCAGATCCACGCCGTGACTTTGCCAGTCCACACCGTCTGGTGTCGTGGCGTGGGAGACCGCGATATCCCTGCCGTCGATTTCGAGGCAACCATTGCGCGCTCTCACCACGCCCGGGAAGCTACCGTGCGTGGAGTCGAAGCGTGTCAGGTAGGCCATGCTGTCGATGTTCGCGGGTTCGTTGATGGCGACGACCGACAAGCACTCGCGCAGTGGCGATGCGAGCAAAGCACGCAGGAAGCAGCGGCCGATGCGGCCATAGCCATTGATGGCGAGGCGTGGGTTCATGGCATCGAGTGAAACATCGGGCAAGGTCCAAGGGGTAAGGAAGGTGACGCCGCCGCGCCCCCAATGCTACACGTCGACATGCGCTCACCGGCACCCGGGCGAGCCGCCGGTCGGTCGAGGGCTTGTCGGTGCCGTCGCGCAGCGCAACCGGCCCAAGCGGTCGGGGCCGGTTCGCGCCGTTTCAGTTGTCCGGGGCGTCGACCGCGCCGGGATCCGGCTCGCTGCCCGCCACCCGGTACTGGTCCGAAGCCCAGGCGCCGAGGTCGATCTGCCGGCAGCGCTCGCTGCAGAACGGGCGCCAGCGATTCTCCGGCGCCCAGATCGCCGGCTTGCCACAGTTGGGGCACTTGACCATGCGCGGCGGCGGCGCGTCCGGGGAATCGGTAACGGCCATCAGAGATTGCAGAAGGTCAGCTCGAACTGCACGTCGGCTTCCGACTGGCGTGGCCGACTGAGGGTCTCGGGCATCATGAAACGAATGTTCAGTGCGTACTTGTTGGCGCTGATCTCGGGAACCGCGGCGAGCCCTCGCGGGATCACGACCCGGATCATCTGGGCGCTGCGCCCGCCCATCGTCATCTGAAAGCTGCCGCGCCGGGCCACCAGCGATTCGGGACGGCCGCTGCTGCGCAGCAGGCGCAACACGATCAACAGCCCATCGCGAATCGGGGTCATCGGGTGCAGCCAGTTGGCGAGATCGCGCTGGCGCGCTTCGACGTCCCGATTCAGCCAGTAGTGATAAGCGGGCAGGTCGAACTGGCAGGCACCGCCGGGGATCGCGGCGCGGCTTCGAATCGCCATCAGCCATTCGTTTTCGCGCAGATACTGGCCGATCTTGCCGGCCATCGCCAGCAGCGCTGCCGAAGCCTGCTCGATCTCGTACAGGGCGCCGGACAGGGCTTCCTCGGATATCGCGGGATTGTTGCGATAGCCGAGCAGCGTCTGGCGCTGGCGCTCGAGTTCCT
>JAGRFZ010000025.1:39072-56524 GCA_020445785.1 Rhodocyclaceae bacterium | reverse complement strand
GCGCTCAATGCGGCCATCGAGGCGGCACGTGCGGGCGAACAGGGGCGTGGTTTCGCGGTCGTCGCCGACGAGGTGCGTAAGCTCGCCGAACGATCCCGGGTCGCGAGCAGCGAGATCGCCCAGATGATCGGCGCGGTGCAGAAGGACACCGACGAATCGCTCGAGCGGATGGAGAGCAGCGCCGGGCAGGTCGAAGCCAGCGCGCGACTGGCGGATCAGGCGGCAGCCGCGCTGGCGCGCATCCGCCAGGCGGCGGCGGACAGTGCCGGCAAGATCACCGATATCGCCCACGCGGCGGCCGAGCAGCGCAGCGCGGCGGAGGACATCGCCCGCCACGTCGAGCACATCGCGGGCATGGCGGAGAGCGCCGACCGCGCGGTCGGCGACGCGGCCGACAACGCCGACGGCCTGCAGGGCCTCGCCAGCGCATTGCTCGAAGACGTCCGCCGCTTCAAGGTCTGAGCGCCGGGCTACGTGCCGGATCGGCCGGCGGCAGCCCGATCGCCGGGCTGCCGCGATTCGCCGTCACTCGATGCGCACCGGCACGAAAATCCGCGCCTCGTTGCGCTGCACCAGCAGGGCGAAGCGATTGCCGGCGTCATCGAGCAGCTTGCGGAACTGGCTGATCCCGGTGACCGGCTGATTGTTCAGGGCGAGCACGATGTCGCCCTCGCGCAGCCCGGCCTTTTCCGCCGGCCCGCTCACCGATTCGACCACGATCCCACCCTTGACACCCATCTCCTCGGCATCGTCCTGTGCCAGTGCGCGGCCGGTGATGCCCAGCTTGCCGGCCTCCTCACCGCGTCCGATGCTGTCCGGCCCGCTGTCATCGCCCATCGAGCCGAGCGTGACCTCGACCTTCCGCGCCCGCTCGTCCCGCCACACCTTCAGATCGATCTCGGTGCCCGGCCGCAGCTCGCCGATCATGCGGGGCAGCTCGCTGCTCTCACCGACCTTCTCGCCATTGACCTCGAGAATCACGTCGCCCGGCTGCAACCCGGCCTTGTCGGCCGCGCTGTCGGGTTCGACCCGCGCCACCAGGGCGCCGGTCGCGTCCGGCAGGCCAAAGGATTGGGCCAGATCCTCGTCCATGCCCTGGATCAGTACGCCCAACCGGCCGCGCCGGACCTTGCCGAATTCCTGCAATTGCTCCTTGACCTTCATCGCGACATCGATCGGAATCGCGAAGGAAATGCCCATGAAGCCGCCGGAACGGGAGTAGATCTGGGAATTGATGCCGATCACCTCGCCAGCCAGGTTGAACAGCGGCCCACCCGAATTGCCCGGATTGATGGCGACGTCCGTCTGGAGGAAGGGCACGTAGGTCTCGTCCGGCAGGCGCCGCGCCTTGGCCGAGATGATGCCGGCCGTGACCGTGCTCTCGAAGCCGAACGGCGAGCCCAGCGCCACCACCCATTCGCCCACCCGGCTCTGTTCGGCATCGCCAATGCGCACCGCCGGCAGGCCTTCGGCGTCGATCTTCAGCAGGGCCACGTCGGTGCGCTCGTCCGAACCCACCACCTTGGCCTGGAATTCCCGCTTGTCGCTGAGCTTGACGGTGACCGTGTTGGCGTCATCGACGACGTGCGCATTGGTCAACACGTAGCCGTCTTCGGATACGATGAAGCCGGAACCGATGCCGCGGCGCTGTGGTCCATCCTCCCCATGGGGATTGGGCGATCTGCCGCGCGGCGGCATGCCGGGTATCGGAACGCCGAACCGTCTCAGGAAGTCGTAGAGCGGGTCGCCAGGGCTGATGCCACCGCGCCCTCCGGCGAGTTGCTGGGTGGTGCTGATATTGACCACCGCCGGTCCGACCTTGTCCACCAGATCGGCGAAATCGGGCAGGCCGTAGCGCCCGGGCGCCAGCGGTGCGATGGCGGCCGCAGCAGCCGGTGGCGCGGCAACCGCCTGGGAGAGTTCGCCTCGCGGCCCGCCGCCCAGCGAGAACACCGTTGCGCAAAGGCCGAATAAGAGCACTGACCGGGTCTTCGACATGAATTTCGATCTCCTGACTTGGGCGATGGAGCCGCAGCGACGGCCGAAAGTGCCGGCCGCAGCCGGCCCTCTGCAACATGGGGGCGCACCGCCCATGTGTCAACCGACCGCGGCCGACGGCCGCAGCCACTGAGGGCCTGGAGGCAATCATGAAACTGATGCGATGGGGAGCCGAGGGACATGAACGGCCGGGTCTGGTGGACGCCGAAGGCGGACTGCGTGATCTGTCCTCGGCCCTCGGCGGCAGCGCGACGATTCCGCTCGACCCGGAGGTGCTGGCGGCGCTCGCGCAACTGGATCCGGCGAGCCTGCCGCAATTGCCGGCCGATACCCGGCTCGGTGCCTGTATCGCACCCGGCGGCAAGGTCGTCGGCGTCGGCCTCAACTATGCCGACCACGTTCGCGAAGCCGGCATGCAGGTACCCGCCGCCCCGTTGCTGTTCATGAAGGCCTGTCGGGTCAGTGCGCCCGATGGGCCGCTGTGGCTGCCACCGGGCCATACCAAGGTGGACTGGGAGATCGAACTGGCCATCGTGATGGGCCGCGAGGCCGTCTGTGTCGACGAGGGCGAGGCGCTGGATTACCTCGCGGGCTTCGCCACCTTCATCGATTTTTCGGAGCGCGCCTGGCAGCTCGAAGGGCCCGGGCAGTGGGTCAAGGGCAAGAGCTTTCCATCGTTCGCGCCACTCGGCCCGTACCTGGTGACGGCCGACTCGGTCGCCGATCCCCACGACCTGAGGTTGTGGCTGGAGGTCAATGACGAGCGCCTGCAGGACAGCAACACCGGCGAGATGATCTTCCGCGTGCCGCAATTGATCAGCGACATCAGCCGCCACATGGCCCTGTATCCCGGCGACGTCATCGCCACCGGCACGCCCCCCGGTGTCGGCATGGGGCAAAAACCGCAACGCTGGCTGGCCGCGGGCGATCGTGTCCGGGGCGGCATCGCCGGCCTCGGCGAGCAACGCCACGAGTGTCTGCCATGGCAGCCGCAGGCGCTTTGATCCGAGCCCGCCATCGCCGCAGAATGCGGGTTTCCCAAGTCCGATTCATCAACCCACGGAGCAGACCATGGCCAACGAGGGCTACCACGAACCGATCGACGAACTCAGCGACGAAACGCGGGACATGCATCGCGCCATCACCTCGCTGATGGAGGAGCTGGAGGCAGTGGACTGGTACAACCAGCGCGTCGACGCCTGCAAGGACAAAGAACTGGCCGCGATCCTCGCCCATAACCGCGACGAGGAGAAGGAGCATGCGGCGATGGTGCTGGAATGGATTCGCCGCCGGGATCCGAGTTTCGACAAGGAACTGAAGGACTATCTATTCTCCGACGGCGACATCGCCCACGGCTAGGCGCCGAACGCGGCCGCGGCCCGCCCCCCGGTGGCGGCGGCCGCGACGCGGCAGGGGCCGGAAAACTACAGTTTCTGCCCGTGTTCGCGGGTCGCGTGGAAGCCGACCTCGGGCCACTTCTCCATCGTCACTTCCAGGTTGTAGCGCGACGACGCCAGATAGACGAGGTTGCCGTCCACATCGCTACCGACCCGCATCGCCTGCTCCTTCTCGAACTTGCGCCGGGTCGCATCGTCAGGGAAGGTCAGCCAGCGCGCGGTATGGATTTCGGCCGCCTCGAAGATCGCGTCGACCTTGTACTCGTCCTTCAGGCGCTGGGCCACGACCTCGAACTGCAATTGCCCGACCGCGCCCAGCAGCATGTTGCCGCCGATCGCTTCGAACACCTGGATCGCCCCTTCCTCGCCGAGCTCCTGCAAGCCCTTCTGCAGTTGCTTGGTCTTGAGCGGATCACGCAGGCGGGCCGCACGAAACAATTCGGGCGAGAAGTAGGGTATGCCCTTGAAGCCGAGCGCCTCGCCCTCGGTCAGGGTGTCGCCGATCTGCAGCTGGCCGTGGTTGTGGATGCCGATGATGTCCCCCGCGACACCGTCTTCCTTGTGCACCCGCTCATTGGCCATGAAGGTCAGCGCGTTGGCCAGCTTGATTTCACGCCCGGCGCGCACGTGGCGTACCTTCATGCCCGAGTTGTAGCGACCGGAGCAGATACGGAAGAATGCGATACGGTCGCGATGGCGCGGATCCATATTGGCCTGGATCTTGAACACGAAGCCGGAGAACGGTGCCTCGGCCGGGGCCACCATGCGACCGCCGGCGTCCCGGGGCTGCGGCGGCGGCGCCCAGCGGATCAGCGCTTCGAGGATTTCCTGCACGCCGAAGTTGTTGATGCCGGAGCCGAAGAAGACCGGGGTCTGCCGCCCGGCGAGGAAGGCATCGCGCTCGAACGGGTTGCTGGCGCCCTGGATCAGCTCGACCTCGTCGCGCAGTTGGGCGATTTCGCCGGGGAATTGGCGGTCGAGTTCCGCATTGTCCAGTCCCTGAATGACCTCGGCCACGCTGCGCCGCTCTTCGCCGGGCGTGAAGCGCAGGAGGCGATCTTCCAACAGGTGATAGACACCGCGGAAGGTCTTGCCCATGCCCAGCGGCCAAGTCACCGGAGCACATTCGATCGACAGCACGTCCTCGATCTCGGACAGCAGTTCGAAGGGCTCGCGGACCTCCCGGTCGAACTTGTTGACGAAGGTGATGATCGGCGTGTCGCGCAAGCGGCAGACGTCGAGTAGCTTGATGGTCTGGGCCTCCACCCCCTTGGCGGCGTCGATGACCATGACCGCCGCGTCGACCGCGGTCAGCACCCGATACGTGTCCTCGGAAAAGTCCTCGTGGCCCGGCGTGTCGAGCAGGTTGATGGTGTTGCCCTGGTATTCGAACTGCATCACCGAACTGCTGACCGAAATGCCCCGCTGCTTTTCCACTTCCATCCAGTCCGACGTGGCGTGGCGGGCGCTCTTGCGCGCCTTGACCGTACCGGCCAGCTGGATCGCGCCGCCGAACAACAGCAGTTTTTCGGTCAGCGTGGTCTTGCCCGCGTCCGGGTGCGAAATGATCGCGAAGGTCCGACGCTTGTCGACGTCGCGCACCAGTTCTGGAGGGTAGGGGGTGTTCATGGCCAATCCGTTCACATCGAGGCGGCCGGGAAACCGTCGGTGGCCCGGCGAAGCCTGCCGGTATACCCGACGGGCTGCCCGGCCGCAACCGGCAATTCCCGTCGACGCGCCGGCCGTCGCCACCAACCCGGCCGTCGGTAGCGGCGGACTTGCCCATCGACGGCCGGGCAAGGAAGCTCCACGGGTCTGCTTCGTAGGTCGGGGAGCATGACGAAAGTGACGCATGGGGCTGCGCGGCAAGGCACCAACCACAGGGATGGCGGGGATGGTTCCGAGGATGAGCAACGCTGCCACGGGGGCGAGGCGCGCTTTCGTGTCGCGGTCTGGCGGAGCAGACCACCAACTCCGTTCCCCAGCTTTGGAATAGGTCGATGGCTAGCAAATTGGGATATCTGATCGCCGTGGCGGCGTGCCTCGGCGGATGCGGCGTCGCCGACAGCGGCAGTGCCGTTGCGACGGTTGCCGCCGCCAAGCAGCAGGAGCGCGAAAACGCCCGCGCGGCCCAGCAGCGGATCCAACGCGAACTCGAGGCCGGCATGCAGGCGCGGCAGCAACAACTGGAACGCATGGAGCAGGCCGGGCGCTGAGCGGGCGCGATCCGCATGTCATTCGGGCTATCGTCCGCCGGGCGCCGCCTGTAGACTGCAATTTTGGTGGAACAAGGCGTTCCGCGGATCTCGACCCGGCCCATGGCGACTCCCGCAACGTATCGATCGCGCTCCACGCTGGCCCGCAGCCTGCTGCTCAGGACCTGGCTGCTGCTGGCGCTGTGCCTTGCGGGCCTGGCCCTGGGCTGGTACTTCGCGGTCATCCGGCCAGCGACCCGTTCGCTGGCGGCCGATTCGCTGAGGGAGGCCGGTGCCCGGGTGACCGAACTCGTCCTGCGCGATCTGCGCGCCGCCGAATCCCTCCTCGGGACGGCGCGGGCCTGGGGTCGTCGCGGCCGCCTGGACGCCGACGACAACGAGCGCTTCGTGGCCCTGATGGCGCCACTGCTGGCCGCCCATCCCCGCATCTCGGGCGTGCTGCTGGCCGAAGAGGACGGGCATGAGCTGTTCCTGATCCGCGATGGCGACGGTTGGCGCAGCCGCCGCACGAACCCCGAAGACATCGGCCAGCGCAGCGCCTGGCAACGCTGGAGCGAGGACCTCGT
Organism: Rhodocyclaceae bacterium; assembly: GCA_020445785.1. Lineage (GTDB taxonomy): Bacteria > Pseudomonadota > Gammaproteobacteria > Burkholderiales > Rhodocyclaceae > Cognatazoarcus. Next base: position 50,347 of record JAGRFZ010000025.1, on the reverse strand, counting down.
ACAGGTCGGCGCCGAGTGGCAGAAGAGCGCCTACGACCCCCGCACCCGACCTTGGTTCAAGGGTGCGATGGCGCTCGGCTCGGAGCAGCAGTACTTCTGGACGCCTTACTACACCTTCTTCACCGCGCGGCAACCGGGCATCACGGTATCGGCGCGCTGGGAAGCCGCCGACGGCAGCGCCCGCATTCTCGCCTTCGACATCCTGCTGGCCGACCTATCGGTCGTGACCCTCGAGCAGCGCATCGGCGACGTGGGCGGTGCGGCAGTGCTCTCGGGCGACGAACGCCTGCTGAGCCTGGCCCGCGATCACCGCCTGCAGGACAACGCGGTGCGCCGCGAGTTGCTGCTTTCTCCGGTCGCCGACAGCGACCTGCCCTATCTGCGTGAAGGACACCGGGCCTGGGTCGATGTCGGTCGGCCATCGGGCGAGGCCTTTCGTTTTCGGCTGGGAGACGACGGCTGGATCGGACGCTACGAGCCGTTCCGGCTGGGCGAGCAGACGATGTGGGTCGCCGCCTTCGCCCGCGAGAGCGACTTCGTGCCGGCGCGGATGCGCGACATCGCGCCGCTCGGTCTGATCATGTTGCTGGTCGGCATCGCCGGCGCCAGTGCAGCGACCCGCTTCGCGCACCGGGTCGGCCGCCCGCTGCAGGAACTGGCGGAGCGCAGCGAGCGCATCGGCAACCTGGACTTGTCACCGGGCGAGGCGATGCGGGCGGACTGGCTCGAGATCGAACGCCTGGTCCAGGCCCAGGAGCGGATGCGCGAGCACCTGCGCGCGGCCACCGACGAACTGCACCGGGCCCGTGGCGAACTCGAGAGTCAGGTCGCGGAGCGCACTGCGGCGCTGTCGGAGAACCAGGCACGGCTGGCGGATCAGCTCCTGTTCGTCCAGGTCCTGATCGATGCGGTGCCGAACCCGGTCTTCTACAAGGATTCGGATGCACGCTTCCTCGGCTGCAACAAGGCCTACGAGGCCGCGTTCGGCACGACCCGCGGCTTTCTGATCGGCAAGACCGTGCTCGACCTGCCCTATCTGCCGACCGAGGCTCGCATCGCGTTCCAGGAGGAGGATGTCCGTACCATCGCGAGCGCGGGCAAGGTCCATCGCGAATCCCGCATTCCATTTGGCGACGGCCGCGGCCACGATACCCTCTACTGGGTCACCGGTTTCCGCCTTGCCAACGGCAAGCCGGGCGGCCTGCTCGGCGTGATCGTCGACATCAGCGAGCAGAAGCGGGCCGAGCGTGCGGCGCGTGAGGCCGAAGAGCGGGCCACACGCATGCTGGAGTCGAGCCCGATCGCGGTGGTCATCAACCGTCCCGACGGCACACCGATCTTCGGCAACCAGCGGGCATGCGAACTGGCCGGCGTTTCGCTCGACGACTATCTGCAGCGCTCGGTGATCGGCTGGTTTCGCGACCCCGACCAGGCGGCACGGCTGCTGGCACGGCTCAAGGACGGCCAGCCGGTGCGCGATCGCGAGGTGGCCATGGTCAATGCCGGCGGCGAGCCGTTCTGGACGCTGCTGACGATGGCAATGATCGAGGTCCACGGCGCCCCCGCGGTGATCAGTTGGGCCTACGACATCACCGACCGCAAGAATGCCGAACTCGAACTGCGCAAGCTCTCGCGTGCCGTCGAGCAGAGCCCGGCCATGGTGGTCATCAGCGACCCGCAGGGGATCGTCGAGTACGCCAACCCACGCTTCTGCCGGATCTCCGGCCGGACGTTGGACGATCTGCGCGGCGGCCTGCCGGAGTTGCTCGATGACGAGGACCGTCCGCTCGCCTTCGTCGAACCGATGCGCGCCGCGCTGGGCGCCGGAAAATTGTGGCGCACCGAGTGCCGCCTGCGCGGGCGGACCGGCGCCTCGCCCTGGGTGGTGATCTCGGTCAGCGGCCTGCTGGACGCGGGCGGCGAACTGCGCCAGTGCGTGTGGGTGCTGGAGGACATCACCGCCAGCCGAGAGGCCAATCGTGCACTGTCCGACGCCAAGCGACTGGCCGAGGAAGCGGCCGAGGCCAAGTCGCGCTTCCTCGCCAACATGAGCCACGAGATCCGCACGCCGATGAACGCGATCATCGGCCTCTCGCGGCTGGCCCTGGCCGGGGACCTGGATGCCCAGCAGCGCGACTACGTGGACAAGATCAACGCCGCCGGCCGAAGCCTGCTGACCCTGATCAACGACATCCTCGACTTCTCACGCATCGAGGCAGGCAAGCTGGTGCTCGAAAACCACCGTTTCGAGCTCGATGAAATGCTCGAGACGGTGGTGACCTTCGTCGGCCAGCGGGCCGAAGAAAAGGGCCTCGAGTTCCTGCTCGACGTCGCGCCGGACGTTCCCCGGCAACTGATGGGCGATCCGCTGCGCCTGGGCCAGATCGTCACCAACCTGGTGGGCAATGCGATCAAGTTCACCAATGACGGAGAGGTCCGTGTCGCCGTGCGCTGCGGCCGCCGCGAAGCCCGTCGGCTGGAGCTGTGCTTCGAAGTCAGCGATACCGGCATCGGCATGGACGAGGAACAGCGCGCGCGCCTGTTCGAAGCCTTTTCGCAGGGGGACAGTTCCACCACGCGCCGCTTTGGCGGCAGCGGCCTCGGGCTGTCGATTGCCAGCGAACTGGTCGAGATGATGGACGGCGAGATCCGGGTCGACAGCGAGCGGGGGCGGGGCAGTTGTTTCCGCTTCAACGGCTGGTTCGATCGTGCCGACGACGCGTGGACGGAACGCCGCCTGCCCGGCGTCCTGGCCCGGCTCCGGGTCCTGGTGGTGGATGACCATCCGAGCGCGCGGGACGTCCTCCTCGGCATGCTCTCGGGCCTGCCGCTGCGTGCCGATGCCGCCGCCTCGGGCAGCGAGTGCCTGGCGGTGATCCGTGCCGCGCCCGAATCCGACCCCTACGGCCTGGTGCTGATGGACATGCGTATGCCGGGCATGGACGGTATCGAAACCACTCGCCGGCTCAAGGGCGATCGCAATCTGCACAACGTGCCTTCGGTGATCGTGATCTCGGCCTTCGGCGACAATGCCGCCGAACAGGCGGCGATGGAGGCCGGCGCCGACGCCTACCTGCACAAACCGTTGACCACCTCGAGCCTGCTCGACAGCGTCATGAACGTGTTCGGTGCCGGTGCGGTGGTCGAGTCCTTGCCGGTGTTCGAGCAGGCGCCGCCCGAGATCTCCGGCATGTGCGTGCTGCTGGTCGAAGACAACGAAGTCAATCGCCAGGTGGCGCGGGAAACCCTGCTGCGGGTCGGCGTCGACGTGCGCTGCGCCTGCGACGGCGCCGAGGCCCTCGCCGTGCTGCGCGCCGAACCCACCGCCTTCCACGCGATTCTGATGGATCTGCAGATGCCGGTGATGGATGGTTTCGAAGCAACCCGTCAGATCCGGGCGGATCCGGCCCTGGCCGGCATCCCGATCATCGCCATGACCGCCCATGCCATGGCCGACGAACGACGGCACTGCCTCGAATCCGGCATGGATGACCACGTCCCCAAGCCGATCGATCCGCCGCAACTGTTCTCGGTGCTGGCGCGTATGCGGTCGCTGCACCCGCGCGGATCCGGTGATCCCCTGACGGCCGACGGCTGGCCCGGCCTCAAGACCGAGTCGGCCCTGCGCCGCATGGGGGACGATCGCGCCGCCTATCTCGACTTGCTCGCACGCTTCGCCACTGCCCACGCCGATTCGGCGATGGCGCTGCGTGCCGCCATGGCGGTGGGCGACAAGCGCCGGGCCGAGCATCTGGCCCACGAAGTGCGCGGCGCCGCGGCGAGCATCGGCGCGGCCGATGCGGCCGAACGGTTCCGCGTGCTCGAGCAGGCACTGCGGGACGAGCTGCCGGCGGGACCGGCGCTCGATCTGGCCGAGGCCGCGCTGCGCAGCCTGATCGCGATGCTCGCCGAGCGCTTGCCGCAGCACCGGGGCACGGGTGCCGGTTCCGCCCAGGTCCCGGACGCTGCCGAGCCGACCGAAATCGACGACCTGGCACGCATGCTGGCCGACGCAGATGGCAATGCCCCCCGGATATTCGGACGACTGCGCGCCGGATTGGTGGAAAAATACGGGGCGGATGCCGTCGGGCGCCTGGCGGAGCAGATCCAGAACTACGATCTTGCGGCCGCGCAGCACACCCTCGAGACCCTGATCCAGCCGGTGGCCGACCACCACCCCGGAGAGAATTCATGACCCCGACCATTGCCCAGGAAAGCGGCCAGCCGACCATTTTGGTCGTCGACGATGCGCCCGAGTCGATCGAGCCCATCGTGCAGTGCCTGCACACCGGCCATTACCGAACCCGCATCGCCAATTCCGGGGAACGCGCGATCGCGCTGGCGTCGGCCGAGCCCCGGCCCGATCTGATCCTGCTCGATGTCATGATGCCCGGCATGGACGGCTACACCGTATGCAGGCACCTCAAGTCGTCGGTCGAGACACGGGACATCCCGGTGATCTTCCTGACCGTGCGTAACGACGAATGCGATGAACAGCGCGGCTTCGACGCGGGCGCGGTGGACTACATCGCCAAGCCGATCAGCCCGCCGATCGTGCTGACCCGGATCCGCACCCACCTGACGCTGAAGGGCGCCAGGGATTTCCTGAGCGACCGCAATCATTTTCTCGAACAGGAGGTGGACCGGCGAACGCGCGAGGTCGGCGTGATCCAGGACGCAACCATCATGGCGATGGCCTCCCTCGCGGAAACCCGGGACGCGGAAACCGGCAACCACATCCGGCGCACCCAGAAATACGTACTGGCGCTCGCCGAGCATCTGCGGGAACACCCACGCTTCGGACCCATCCTGTCCGACGAGAACATCCACCTGATCTACAAGTCGGCACCGCTGCACGACATCGGCAAGGTCGGCATTCCCGACCGCATCCTGCTCAAGCCAGGCAAGCTGACGCCGGACGAATTCGAGATCATCAAGCGCCACCCGGCCCTCGGCGAGCAAGCCATCGTCGCGGCCGAACGCATGCTCGGACTGTCCGTCACGTTCCTGCGCTTCGCCAAGGAGATATCCGGTTGCCACCACGAGAAATGGGATGGCAGCGGCTATCCCAAGGGCCTGGCAGGCAACGAGATCCCGGTAGCGGCACGCTTGATGGCCATCGCCGACGTTTATGACGCACTGATCAGCGAGCGGGTCTACAAGAAGGCCTTCAGCCACGACGATGCCGTGGATCTGATCCGCTCCGGCCGCGGCAGCCACTTCGACCCGGAGGTCAATGACGCCTTCGTCGCCCTGTCCGATCGCTTTCGCGCAATCGCGCGGCGCTACGCGGACCCCCAGGCGGATCTCGACGCACAGCGCGAGCGCCTGCGGCTGGTGTTCGGCAGCGAGTGACGCGGGAAAAGGCGCATACGCTCACTGGCGGTGCACCTCCCTTGCCACCCGTTCGAGGACGGCACGAAAGAACGGGACGTCATCTGTGTCGATGACGCCATGATCCCGCAGCGCCGTAGCGAGGGGCCGCCCGCCGGCGGCGAGCACGACCTCGTCGCCGCGCAGGGCCAGGCGGCGGCGGGCGAACGCGGCGGCGGACCCGTGGCACGGCTGGCACTCGGCCTGAAAGCGTGGTGGCGTGACCGCCTGGGCCTTGAGCATGCGATAGAGCGCATCGACCTCGTGCCCCACCGGATAGTGGTGACGAAGGAACTCGCGCATGTCGCCGATCGGGTGGCGGACCTTCAGCTCGCCGTCCACCCGTTCCAGCCGGCGCGCGAAATCACCGGCATGGCCGTGGCACTCGGCGCAGCGATCGTCCCATAGCCAGTGCAGGTCGAGGCCGCCGGCGATGGCCGTCGGGCCGGCAACCAACAGCCAGCCGACGAGGGAGCACGCCACAATCGATCGGATCACGGCCATTCCTCCGGGCGACAGGATCGAAGCAGGATTTTCCCACGATCGGGCACGGTGGTCGGTGGCAATCGTCCTTGTCGCCAGCGATTGCGCAGCTTGCACGGAGCGCGACGGCGCGGGCTCAGGCAAACAGTCTGGGCAGGGGGGATTCCGACATCGCCGCCACCTGTTCGCGCAGGGCCAGGATGTGATCCTGCCAGTAGCGACCGTCGGCAAACCACGGAAACGCGGGCGGAAACGCCGGGTCCGACCAGCGGCGCGTCAGCCAGGCGGCGAAGTGCAACAGACGAAGCGTCCGCAGCGCCTCGACCAGATGAAGCTGCGCCGGATCGAAATCCCGGAAGGTCTGGTAACCCTCCACCACATGGTCGAGCTGGCGCACCATGCTGTGCTCGTCACCGGAAAGCAACATCCACAGATCCTGCACCGCCGGCCCGTTGCGGGCGTCGTCGAAATCGACGAAATGGGGCCCGTCCGGGGTCCACAACAGGTTGCCGGCATGGCAGTCGCCGTGCAGACGCAGATCGCCGACGTCGCCGGCGCGCCGGTAGCAGTCCTCGACCGCAGCGAGCGCCTGCTCGGCAATGGTGTGCCAGGGCAGCACCAGCTCCGGCGGTACCACGCCACCGGCGAGGATGGTGTCGATCGGCGCTCGGCCGAAGCTGGCGGCATCCAGCGTAGGGCGGTGCGCGAAGCGAGCCCGCGCGCCCACCACATGGATACGGCCGAGGAAGCGCCCGATCCAGGTCAGCACCTCGACATCGTCGAATTCCGGGGCCCGCCCTCCGCGCCGCGGAAACAGGGCGAAGCGGAGATCGTGCCAGTGGTGCAGGCTGCACCCAGCGCGTGCCAGCGGCGCCACCACCGGGATCTCGTCCTCGGCCAATTCCCGCGTGAATCGGTGTTCCTCGAGGATCGCTTCGTCGGACCAACGTCGGGCACGGTAGAACTTGGCGATGACCGGGGCAGCACCGTGCACCCCGATCTGCCAAACGCGGTTCTCGAAGCTATTGAGGGCCAGCAGCCCGCCGTCACAGTCGATGCCGACGGACTCGACCGCGCTCAGGATGCGCTCCGGGGTCAGACTCGCATAGGGGGTGGCATCGTCGCCGCTGTTCGGCGTGGGCATTGGCGCATCCGGAATCGAGGAAAGCGCTCGATTATCCCGGAAACCGTGGCCGCCTAGGTTCGCGTGTCGGCACCAGGGGCCACAGGGCCGGGCATGGGCCCCGCGGGTCGCTTGCCGCGTACGGGCGCATCGTGGCCAAACACCTACCCGGACACGCCGCGGGCGGGCCGGACCATCCGGCCGGAATCCGAACCGACAGGCGACCGCCGCCCGGCCGGTGCGGCCCTGCCGGGCTCACGGCTCGGTGCGCGGCCCACGGTGCTGAAGGCGCCAGCCGACGACGGCAGCAAGCGCCACGATCAGCGGCGCAGCGACGTCGGCGACATGGCCGGTGGCCAGCAGCAGGCCGGCAACGGTGCCGGCCAGGGCAATGGCAATGGATAGCAGCCGGTCCATGGTGTCTCTCCCGATAACTGAGCATTTGCACAGTGCAAATTTATACAGTTCTCGGTGCCCTGGCAAGACCTTCCGAGAGAGCCGGCCGCGTTGCGCGGACTAATCCGGCAGGCGCTCCCAGATCGTCACCTCCGAGATCGTGTGCTGGAACTTGCGCCGGGTCTCGCGAATCACGAACGGCACCTCGAGCGGCCCTTGCAACAGGCGGAAGTTCGCCTGCAACAGGTCCTTGATGCCGTCCAGCGTGAAGTAGCTCTCGCCGTCCTTCTTGACGCCGCCGACCCATTCTTCCTTCTTGGTGTGTTCCTCGAGCCATGTGTAGGGGGAAGCGAGCATCAGCAGGCCACCCGGGTTGATCCGCCGATGGATCGTGGACAGGAACTTGCGCGGACTGTAGAGCCGGTCGATCAGATTGGCGGCCAGCACCAGATCGTAGCCGTTCAGCACGGGCTTGAGGTTGCAGGCGTCGCCCTGCCAGAACTCGACCTTGTCCCGCACCGGCGTCAGTCCGAGATCGTCGAGGCGGCATTCCCGGTACAGCACGAGCTCGCCCTCGTCGGGAATCGTGTAGCGCAGCACCCCCTGTTCGGCGAGCTTGACGCCGGCGTTGATGAAGCGCGCCGAGAAATCGACGCCGACCACCCGGTCGAAATGCCGGGCCAGCTCGAAGCTGGCCCGGCCGGTGGCGCAACCGAGGTCGAGCGCCCGGCGCGCCGGGCGCCGGCCCATGGCTTCGATCGCCAGCGCGGCCAGCGCCGCAGGAAAGTTGGGCACGTCGAAATAGCGCTCGCCGTAGTGGAATTCGGCGTACTGGGAGAGCAGCGAATCGGTCTCGTACTGGGACGAGACATAGGCGGTCGGCGCATCGGTGACGACGTAGCGGAAACCGGCGTGCTGGAAGAAATGACGACGGAAGGCATAGCGCGCAACGTGGCGCGCCTCGTTGCCCGCCGAGATCCACGAGCCTCCCTTGATCATGTTGTGGCGGTCGTCGAAGGTCGGCGTCGTGAAATCGTCGTAGAGCGGGTGCACCTCGAAGCCGTCGAACGGATAGGTCGGGGTCTCGCACCACTGCCAGACGTTGCCGACGACGTCGTAGAGTTCGCCATGGGCAAAGCGGTCCACCGGACAACTCGAGGCCCAGTGGTCCAGATGCAGGTTGGCCTCGGCACGGGCGTCCGCCGGGACATCGGCGAGGCCGACGTGGTCATAGATGCGATGCCATTCATCTTCGGTCGGCAGTCGCACCGGCAGGCCGCTCTCCCGCGTCTTCCAGTTGCAGAACGCGCGGGCCTCGTGGCAGTTGGTCTCGACCGGCCAGTTCCAGGGCATCGGCACTTCCTCGGCCATCAGCCGCAGCCGCCACGCGCCTTCGCCCGGCACCCAGAAGGTCGGCGCCTCCGCCCGCGCGAACTTCCGCCATGACAAGCCCTCCTCGTCCCAAAGCGAATCGTCGGCGTAGCCGCCGGCCTCGACGAAGGCGAGGAACTCCCGATTGCTGACGAGGTGACGTGCGGCCTGGAATTCGGCCACCCGGTGCTCGTGGCTGCCGTATTCGTTGTCCCAGCCGTAGTGGGGATCGTCGAAGGCCCGGCCGAGGCGGACCGTACCCCCCGGAATCGACACCAGCGCGTTCTCGGGTGCATCGCCCCATTCGTGGCACGGCTGCCAGGATTCGCTCGGGCGTACGTACTTCAAGTCGTGCTGGCGCATCAGCACCGACGAGGTCTCGAGATGGATGCGCTCGTGTTCGATCCCCATCAGGACTGCCCAGAACGGATTGTCCCAGCCGATCGGCAGGGTCAGCGGCGTTTCGCGGATGACCCGGTCGACCGCTTCGCGCACCTTGCGCCGGTAGGCCCGGACTTCATCGACCGTGGGCCAATCGTAGTTCGCGTCGTCGAGGTCGTCCCAGCTCATCTCGTCCACGCCGACCGCGAAGGTGGACTCCAACTGGGGGTCGATGCGCGCAGGCAACAGGCCCGCGAGCACGAACTTGTTGGCGAAGAAGGTCGCGGTGTGGCCGAGGTAGAAGATCAGCGGATGGCGCAGCGCGATCGGCTTCTCGAAATAGGCCTCGTCGCAACTCAGGACCTCGAACAACGACTCGTAGCGATCGAAGGTATCGTGGAAATAGCGCAGGATTTCCGCGCGCTTGGCTTCCGGGTCGTTGCCGGCAAGCAGCGGCGTGCGGGTCAGCAGCGGGAACGTCGACATGGGCTTGGTCGAATTGGTCACAATGAAGATTGGACCGACTGTGTCGGAGAAGGCTTACACGATCAAGTCGCAGCGCATCACGCCGCGGTCGTTCGGCGGGGTTGCGCCGTCGGGGCGCGATGGATCGGCGCTCAGCGCCCGAGCAAACGCTGATAGAACCCCGGCTCGGATCCTGCGATCGGGATGGCGCCGACGGCCCTGCGGTAGAAGGCTTCGTCGTGCACCCAGCCGATCACGCCGTAGGCGTAGCCGTCGGCGGCCATGGCATGCAGACAGGCCAGCAGCAGGGCGCGACCGATGCCTTGACCGCGCACCGGGGTGGCCACCCCGGTCGGACCGAACATGCCGCGGGCGGTAACGTCGTAGCAGGCGAATCCCAACAGCTCCCCCTCCCGCTCGGCAAAGAAGCAGCGCGTCGGCTGGCGCATCGTGGCCGCGCGGCATTCGTCCACCCAGCCCGGCGCCGCCGCGCCGAAATGCCCGGCGACGAAATCGGTGATCACCGTAGCATCGCCGGCCAGTGCCCGCTTGACGCGGATGCCTGTGGTTCGCAGGCGATCCTCCGCCGTCGCCATCTCCGGCAGGGCGTACAGGCGTACCAGCATGTCGGTCATGTTGCCCCCGGGCGGTGTCGATGGAGCCTGGGCGCCGCCGGACTCGCCGACCGGCAGCCCCCTGCTCAGCGTCGCGTTACAGGCACAGTTCGCCGACCACCGGCGCGCTCTGTCCGATACTGTTGCCGAGCACCGTCATGGTGCCGGTCGCGCCCCGCAGGGGACCCTGGTCGCTGGTGTGCGTGATCGTGATCTGCTCGGTCACGGAGCCACCGGTCAATTCGCCGAAAGCGCCGAATTGCGGGCGACTGACGGTGATCACGTCGCTTGTATAGAGGGTGGTCCGGAAGCGGCCCCAGCCCACCGAGATGGCGCTCCGGGCAGTCATCACCGCTTGGCGCACGGCCGCCGGGTCGGTGTCTTCCGGAATGAACAACGGCGTCGTCGTGACGTCACCCAGGGCGTTCGCCGCAATTTCGCTGGTCAGACCGGCATGGCCCCGGGCCACCGGAAATCCCGCGACCGACAGGTTGACCGAAAAGCACTGTCCGAGGAAGAACACACCGGGCAACTCGGCCTCGATGGCCGCACACGAATCGGCCGGCAACAACTGCACGGTGCCGGAGATCGGCTGGCACGTGGCCTGCGCAAACATCGGGGCGCATCCGAGCGCGGCCAGTACGAACAAGTGTTTCATCTTGTTAACTCCTAGTCGGGTTGGGGATCGTAGCGAATCGTTCATGACAAGCAAACATGCACACCGGATGTTGCACGGCTGCGCCCGCCCTGTCGACATTTGCTTGCAATTGTTTCAGAGGTTCTTCTTGCACAGACTGCGAACAAGTGATTCGAGATGCTCCGGTGTCGCCGCCGCCGGATCCACGCTGTGGCCGATCGAGAGTTCGATGCGATTGAACAGACCGCGCCGGAACGGCTGGCTCATGGCACGGCCTCCGGCACGGCTGAAGAAGCTGCCCCATAAACCGCGCAAGGCCATCGGCACCACCGGCACCGGATTCCGCTTGAGGATCGTGCGCACGCCCGGACGGAAGCGATGGATCTCACCGTCGCTGGTGACGTGACCCTCGGGAAAGATGCCGACCAGTTC
>JAGRFZ010000025.1:0-38882 GCA_020445785.1 Rhodocyclaceae bacterium | reverse complement strand
AGCTGACGTGGTTGGCGACGATCAGGCCGGGGCCCGTCGAGGGTATGCGCTCCTCACCATCGATGTGCAGGCGGTAGGCGAAGTGCACCAGCAGCCAGACGATGAAGCGCAGCAAGAACTCGGGTACCAGGGTGAAGATGTAGATCGCCACCACGGCATTGAGCAGCGCAGTCAGCAGGACGAGCTGCGGAATCGACGTCCCAGCCGCCAGGAGACCGGCACCGAGCAAGGCCGCCACCACCATGAAAGCGGCATTGAGGATGTTGTTGGCAGCGATCACCCGCGAGCGACGGGAGGGCTCGGAGCGACTCTGTACCAGGGCATAGAGCGGCACGATGAAGAAGCCGCCGAAGGCGCCGATCATCACCAGATCGAAGATCACCCGCCAGCTCCGAGCCTGGCCGAGCACCTCCCCGATCGGCAGCGCCGCGCCGGTATGGATAGCGACCGGACTCGCCCACCATAGGTCGAGGGCGAACAGCGACAAGCCGATCGCACCGAAGGGCACCAAGCCGATCTCGACGTGGCGCCCGGAGAGCCGCTCGCACAGCAGGGAGCCGAGGCCGATGCCGACCGAGAAGACCGCCAGCAACAAGGTCACGCTGTGCTCGTCGCCACCGAGAACCTCCCGCGCGTAGCCCGGAAACTGGGACAGGAACAGCGCCCCGTAGAACCAGAACCAGGAGATGCCGAGAACCGACAGGAACACGGTGCGGTTGCTGCGGGCGAACCGGATGTTGCGCCAGGTCTCGGCGAAGGGGTTCCAGCCGATCCGCAACGACGGGTCCGCAACCGGCGCCGCCGGAATGCGTCGGCTCGCCAGGTAGCCGGCGATGGCCACCGCCAGCGCCAGCAGAGAAACCCACAGGGCGCCGCCTTCGGTCGCGATCATGATGCCGCCGACGATGGTACCGAGCAGGATCGCGACGAAGGTGCCGGATTCCACCAGCGCGTTGCCTCCGACCAGCTCCTGCTCCCGCAGGTGCGACGGCAGGATCGCGTACTTGACCGGACCGAACAGGGACGACTGGGTCCCCATCAGGAACAAGGTCGCCAGCAACAGGCCCAGCGAATCGCGCGCAAAGGCGAGTGCCGCCAGGCCCATGATCGCGATTTCGGCGAGCTTGACGAGGCGGATCAGGCGGCTCTTCTCGAACTTGTCGGCGAACTGGCCGGCACTCGCCGAGAACAGGAAGAATGGAAGAATGAAGATGCCGGCGGCCAGATTCACCAGCACACCCGGCGCCATCGTCGTGTATCGCACCGCCTCGAAGGTGATCAGCACGACCAGCGCGTTCTTGAACAGGTTGTCGTTGAAGGCGCCGAGAAACTGGGTCAGAAAGAACGGCAGGAAGCGCCGCTCGCGCAGCAGCGCAAACTGGGAATGCCTGGGCGCAACCGGCTTGTCGGTGGGGACGGGTTCAGCCGACATGGGGGTTGCCGAAGCGACGCATGAAGCTGCGATCGATGTGGTCCTTCCAGCGCCACACCCAGCCACCCCACCAACCCAGCGGCCCCCAGGCGCCGAGCGCGTGACGGCCGCCGGTGGCCACCAGGTACAGCGCCCGCTTTTGTGGCTGCCAGTCGGTCAGCGCCGCACCCTGCACCGCGCGCCGCAGATTTTCTGCCAGCGGCGGTCCGGCGCGTACCGCGAAGACGCCCGACTTGGGCCGCGGGTCGTCGTAGGCGGCAACGTCGCCGGCGGCGAAGACACCCGCATGGGAGACGCTCTGCAGGGTAGCGGCAACACGAATGAAGCCGTCCCGGTCGAGGGCCAGACCCGAGCCGGCGGGCCAGTCCGGCGCGCCCGCGCCGGTCACCAGCAAGGCATGCCCAGCCGGAATACGAGTACCGTCGGAAAGTTCGGCATGGCTGCCGTCGAGTGCCACCACACGGCTGCCGGCGTGCCACTGGATGCCGCGTTCGGCGAGCATGGAGAGACATTTCCACTGCAGCCGCCGGGCCAGCCCACCGAGGGGCAAGCCGGCGTCGCCGATCACCGAAAGCGCCGGCGAGAGGCCTTCGCCGGCCAGGCGGTGATGAATTGCGAAGGCCAGCTCCACCGCCGCGACGCCGCCGCCGATGATCGCCACGGGATGATCACGGGCCTCGCGACAGCGCACCAGCAGCGATTCGATGCCGCCGACGAAGGATTCGATCGGACGCACCGGCAATGCGTGCTCGGCGGCACCGGCTATCGCCTCGAGGGCGGTGCGCGAGCCGGTATCGATCGACAGCAGGTCGTAGTCGAGGCGGGCCCCATCACTGCAGGCGAGGTTGCCGGCGTCGGCGTCGAGCGCAACGCCTTCGGCCTGCACGAAGCGCACGCCAGCCCGCGCAGCGAGCTGCCGCAGATCGAGCGCACAGGCTTCGATCGGATAGTGCCCGGCGATCCATCCCGGCAGCATGCCGGAGTAGATCTGGCGCTCGAAGGGCGACACCAGCACGACTTCGCAGTCGGGCAAGGCCTGCGCCTGGAGCGCGGCAAGAACATGGACGTGGGCATGGCCACCGCCCAGCAGGATCAATCGCTTCATGGTCGGGTTCCGAAACTGATGTCGCCGAATCGAGTGGTAAGTACGGCACCGGTATCGTCGGCATCGGCGCCGACCGCAGTGCCGGTGATGGCCGGCGCCGGTACGCCGCTCTCCACCACCATCATGCGCAGTCTATCGGTGTAGGGACTGGGCGCAATCGTGCCGGCCGCCCGAGACGTGCCGCAGACATGGCGCCACGCCCCAGCCGGCCGGGGATCGCCGTGGATCAGCTGCGCCAGCGCGAAAGCGACACGTTCGGCCCAGGGCAGCCGGGCCGGTTCGCCGATCGCCGGTTCGGCCGCGCAAGGCACCGACAGCGCCCGTACCCATGCCCTCACGCCGCGCTCCGATCGAAGACCCGCCGGGTCTCGAATACGTGGCGGGGCAGGCCACGACCTTGGCTGCGGAGGGAACGCTTCAGCACCAGATCGAAGAGCAGGGGGTTGGCGAGCTGCAGGCGGTCGAGGACGTCAACCGCCTCCCCATCGAGCAGGCCCGCTGCGGCCAGTGAAGACGGTGAAGTCAGCGGCAGCACCCCCGGCAGGGGGTAATCGCTGCCATACAGCAGGCGTCGGTGCCAGTCCTCCCGATCGATCAGGCGCGCCACGACGGCGGGCGCCCGGTTGCGGAACACCACCGCCGAGATGTCTCCGTAGAGCCGGTCTCGGGCCCTGGGTTCGTCCATCATGCGGGCAAACAATTCGAAACTGGGCAGCGGACGCGCGGCGCTGCCGCGATCGAGATCGAGGTCCTCGCCGAGACTTGCGCAGTGGGCCAGCACGACGCGCACGCCCCGGTCCAGCGCCCGCCGCAGGCGCAGCGGGTTGCCCCAGTCGGTACGGCCGACGCCGCGCACCGCACGTTCCTCGCCGGCGTGGGTGATCAGCGGCAGGGCGAGGCGCGCGAGCGCATCGTAGAACCGGTCGCAAGCGGCGTCGGCGGGATCGATGCCCATCGCCGGCGGCAGCCACTTGACGGCGCGGGCGCCGGCCGCGGCGGCCGCCTCGAGCGCATCCACGGCATCCGGTCGGTAGGGGTGGATCGAGCAGACCCACTCGAAGGATCGGGGTGCCGAGTGGGCGACGCGCCGGGCCCAGCCATCGGGCACGTGGAAAGCACTGGCCCCGGGCAGCGGCCGTCCGGCGGCATCGTGGGCCTGCTCGAAGGCATACAGCATCAACTTGCAGCCGCCCGGCAGATCGCTCATCAGCGCGTGCAGCCGCTCGACGAAACTGTCGTCCACGCGCCCCGGCGCCTCCTCGACGCAGGCGGCGTTCATGTAGAAGAGGCGCTGGACATACTCGGCCGGATGCCAGGGGCTCAGCATCCGCGTCGAGATGCGGATGCCGCTGCCGCCATCACCGATGCCGGCCAGATGTACGTGGCAGTCCCATACCTGCGCCGGGTCGAGACCCCGCCAGGCCGCCGCCACCAGGGGATGGGCCGCGAGTTCGGGCGAGAGCGACGACGCGCACGGGTGCAGCAGCCGCGGGCGGGCGTAGCCGGCGACGCCGGCGAGGGCCACCACACCCAGTCCGAGCGATGCCCGCAACCAGCGGCGGCGCGCGGGATCGCACCGCGCGCTCGCCGGGTTGACCGCGTTCTTCGACTCGAGCGTCACGGCTGGGGCGGCCACTGGGCCTCGGGGCGCATCAGGTCGCGGAAGGCCGCCATCAGCCACGAACGCATGCCGATGACGACAGTGTACGGTCGGCGCTGACCGGCCGGCAGCTTCTGGTCGGCGATGTGCTGCTGCGCGAAATCGTGTGCGACGCGGGCCAGGCGCTCGCGCAGGGCCTCGGCCTGGCCGCAGCCGATCTGGCCATTGACCACCATCAGCAATTCCGACGCGCCGTCGAAGCCACCGGCAAAGTAGTCGTCGATGACTTCGCTGCGAAAGAAACCCATCACCGGTCCGTGGGGCCGCCAGCGGAAACCCTTGGCGAGTTTCAGGTGGTAGCGATTGTCGGGGCGCAGGTCGATCACGCCGAGCCGGTCGAGTCGCACCAGTGCGCGGATGCACTCCGGCTCCGACAGCCGGTAGGTGGCCACGATCTGATCCAGTGACCAGCGCGAGAGGCAGCAGATCGCCACCAGCAGCAGTTGGCGGTCGGCCACCACCGCCTGTTCCTGGGCCAGCGAAAGTTCGCTGATGAGGGGCTCGCGCTCGGCGACACTGCGCGACAGGTCGGCGAAGTCGAGCTTGAGCACGCGGCAGATCGCATCGACGCGGGACAGCGGCATGTCGCCGGCCGCCGAGAACATCCGCTTGACGCTGGATTCGGCGATG
This sequence comes from Rhodocyclaceae bacterium, assembly GCA_020445785.1. Lineage (GTDB taxonomy): Bacteria > Pseudomonadota > Gammaproteobacteria > Burkholderiales > Rhodocyclaceae > Cognatazoarcus. The sequence continues at coordinate 34,055 of JAGRFZ010000025.1, read as the reverse complement.
CCGAGCTGCTTGGCCAAGGCAGCATAGGTGAGGCCAGCCAGCTTCAGTTCGGCCTTGAGGATTTCGATCATGTCGTGGGTGGTGCTCACCGAACTACCCTCCAATCGCCGTCGCTCGGGCACGTATGGCGCAAAGCTTAGGGGCCGGCCCGGAAACTGGCGAGCGCCGGGGCACGGGTATCACCGAACGATACGCGAGGGCCGCCGATTCGGCACCGGCGCCGCTTCGCTGGTCATCTCGCCGCCCGCCGGCCAGCATCGATCCATGCACAACCGTACCGGGAGCCGTCGATGCAAACCATCCCCCGCCGTGACACCCACGCCTGGCGCGCACAGGTCTGGATCTCCTTCGGCGTCGCCGCCGTGCTGTGCGCCAGCGGTCTGTTGTGGTTGCCCGGCACGGGACTCGACCGCGCATTCATGGTCATGGGCTACGTCTTCAGCCTGTCGTCGGCCTTCGCATTGGCAAAGTCGATCCGGGACGCCGAGGCCGGCAGCCAGGACACGCCGGCTTGGAAGGCCGTGGTCTGGGGCGGCTTCGCCGCCGCGATGGGCATGACCGCGTGGGGTTTGTGGAAGATGGGTATCCATCCCACCTGGAAAGCCTATCTGGCGGTGAGCTGGCTCTATCTGATCTCCAGCGCCTTCACCCTCGCCAAGACCGTGCGCGACCAGTGGGAAAGCGATCGCATGCAGGGTCGCGACCCAGCCGGCGCAGATCGCTCCGCCACCGAGGCGGCACGATGAATCCGCAGCGACGCCGCTGGCCGGATCCTCTGCGCGACCGGCGAGGCGCCGTGCTTCGTGCCGAATGCGATCGGCCACGCGCGGCGCCACGAAGAGCGCATCGACGATCGAGCCACACGCTCCAGGGCGGCCGATGGGTCCTGCTGCCGGCGCTGCCGTCCGACCGGGTTGATGTTGTCCTCGACGCGGTCGCCGGCAGTCGGTTCCACGAACATCACCGAGCCGTCGCGTACCAGTGCCGAGCGGGCGTGGCGCGCCGCTCGTACCGGGTGCCCCATGTCGGGGCGGCAGTCGAAGAAGCAGATCAGGTCCAGCTCGCGCTCGCGGTAGCTTTCGCTGTCGGCACGCTCGAAGGAAACCCGGTCGGCAAGCCCGGCGGCGGCGGCGAGTCGCCTTGCCTCGTCGATCGACCCTTGGTGGGTGTCGTAGCCGAAGAATCGGGATCGGAGATAGGCGCGCGCCATGAGCAGGGTCGAGTGGCCGTGGCCGCAGCCGACGTCGGCGATGCGGGCACCCCGCGCCAATCGCTCGACCACGCCGTCGAACGCCGGCAACCAGTGCAGCACCAGTTTCGCCGCGTAGCCGTTGCGGAAGAATGCGGCAACACCGCAGTACAGGCGGCGATCGTGTTCCCCCCAGGGCACGCCCTCGCCGGTGCGCATCGTGTCCGCCGCCCGCTCTTCGTCGGCCCACATCGAGGCGACCACCTGCCAGGCATGGGGCAGGAACACCGGCGAATCGGCGTCGGCGAGCACCAGCGCCGACTCCGGCGTCAGCTCGTAGCGCTCGCGCGAGGCGTGGTAGACGAGATAGCGCTGGCTGTTCAGCCACTCGCGCGCATAGCGCTCTGCGCAGCCGGCCCGCGCGGCCACCTCGGGCGCAGACGGGGCTCCCTGGCCGGCCATCGCCGCATACAGTCCGAGCCGGGTGCCGATGCTGACCATGACGCCGCCGTAGCCGGCGGAAAGGTCCGCGAACAGTCTCGCCACGTGCGCGTCGAGCACGTCTTGGTCGATGTCTGCCGGAATCGTCGTCATCGCATCCACCGGAAATCCGTCGATTGATCGCGGCTCGAGTATGTCGATTGACCGGGGGCACCACGAGTGCGAGAGTGGACTCGATCGGTGCCTTTCTGCCAGAGCAGCCCGCATGTCGGATCGCGCCGTCGCCCTTCTCGCCTTTCCGGATGCGGTCGTATCGACCCTCACCGGCATCTACGACGTGCTCGGTTCGTTCCGCATGCTGCGGGGCTTTCACCCGTCGATCCCGGACGATCCGCCGTTCCAGGTGGAGATCGTCGGCGAGCGCCGCCGCCCCCTGATGCTGGCCAGCGGGATTCCCGTGCATTGCCATCGCGCCGTGCACGAGATCGCGCGCACCGACATCGTCCTCGCGCCATCGGTCCTGCTGGAAGGCGGACGGCTGGCACCAGGGACGGTATCCGCAACTCGTCGACTGGCAGGGCCGCATGCACGGCCAGGGCAGCGAACTGTGCTCGGCCTGCTCCGGCGTGTTCCTGCTCGCCGGGAGCGGCCTTTCGATGGCCGCGAGGCCACCGCGCACTGGGGCTACGAGGCCGCGTTCCGCCGGGCCTTCCCGTCGGTCGGGCTGTGGCCGGAAAAGGTGCTCGTGGTCAGCGGCGCCCACCACGAGCTGGTGACCTCCGGCGCATCGATGACCTGGCACGATCTGGTGCTCTACCTGGTCGCGCGCCATGTCGGCAGCGCCGCTGCCCAAGCGTGGCCCGCTTCTTCGCCTTGCAGTGGCACCACGACGGTATCGCGCCCTACATGGTGTTCGAAGGCCGCAGCGATCACGGCGATGCGCTCATTCTCGAATTGCAGGCGTGGTTGGCCGACCACCGCGCCGTCGCGCGGCCGGTCGAGGAGATGGCGCACCACTCGGGGCTGGCCGAGCGGAGCTTGAAGCGTCGATTCAGGAATGCCACAGGCCTGCGACCGCTGGACTACGTTCAGCACCTCAGGATCGAGCACGCCAAGCGCCTGCTCGAAGCCGGCGAGCAGTCGATCGAGGACATCGCCTGGCAGGTCGGCTACGAGGATCCCGCATTCTTTCGGCGGCTGTTCCGACGGCTGACCGGTCTGGCGCCGGGCGCTTACCGGCGTCGCTATGCGCTGCCCGACTTCGCCCGCACCGGAACTCGCGAAACCCCGGTAGGGCCATGACCACGACGCCGCCGCCGCTCGCACCCACTTTCCTGCCACTCGTCTGGCAGCGCAACAAGTCGGCTTGATTCGCCCTGGCGCGATGTCTAGAACAAGATCGTGGCAACGGTAAAGGAGACTGAATGTCACGTTTGATCGCGGCGTTGATGGCGACCCTCTTTTCCGTGGCAAGCGTCAATGTCTGGGCCGGGTGCTCGGGCGACCATGCAACGGACGACCGTGGCGGGATGAGTACGCCGAAAAAGCCATCAGCCTGACACGCCCCGCGGGGGCGACGAGAATCGGGCCGGTTGAACACCGGCCCGATGTTTTTTTGCGCCGCAGAGCGCCCTTCCTTCGCCGCAGCACGTCCGCCACGAACCATCCCATGGACTTTTCCGACGACCTGTTGGCGCGGCTCGAGCACGCGCGCCACGTGATGTTCTTCACCGGTGCCGGCGTCTCGGCGGAAAGCGGGATCCCGACCTTCCGCGACGCGATGCATGGCCTGTGGGCCCGGTTCGACGCCACCGAATTGGCCACGCCCGAGGCCTTCGCGCGGGATCCCGCGCTGGTCTGGGGCTGGTACGAATGGCGGCGGATGAAGGTCTTGCAGGCCCAGCCCAATCCGGCTCACCGCGCGATCGCCGCGCTCGCTGCCGATCGGCGGGTGAGCATCGTCACGCAGAACGTGGACGATCTCCACGAGCGTGCCGGCAGCACGGTCTGCGCCCACCTCCATGGCCACCTGTCGCGGCCCCGCTGCTTCGACTGTGGCCTGCCGACGCGACACCCGGCGGGCACGCCGACCCCAGCCGACGGCGGCGCGCGCATGACACCGCCGAGCTGCCGCAAGTGTGGCGGCCCTCTGCGGCCGGGTGTGGTGTGGTTCGGCGAAACCCTGCCCGAGTCGGACTGGCAGGCCGCGATGGCGGCCCTCGCGAGTACCGACCTGCTGTTCAGCGTGGGCACGTCGTCGATGGTCTGGCCGGCCGCCGAGATTCCGGGTTGGGCTTCCCGCCGCGGCAGTTGCGTAGTCCAGGTCAATCCGCAAACGACCGCACTCGACGAGATTGCCGATTTCAACCTCCGAGGCCCGGCCGGTCAGGTGCTGCCGGCATTGCTGGCAGCGTCGGAACGCCGACGCCATGCCCGATAGGCCGGCCCTCACCCGCGCCGGCCATCGCGCACCGTCGCCGCGCGGCGTATCGCCGGCCGGTGCACGGAACCCTCGAACCAACGCGCGAAGCGGGCCGCCGACGGCGTGCGCGAAACGCGCGCCAAACGCTCGATGCCGGCCAGCGACAGCAGTTCCGGGCCATCGAGCGGCCGCCGGTATTCGGACGAAGACAGTCCCCCGAGGTGCAGGCCGTCCCGCTTCAGCTCGAATTCGCGCAGCACATCGTCCAGCCACGCCCAGGGCACATCGTCGGCACCGGGCTCGACCCGAAGCTGTCGACCATCGAACTCGTAGTAGCGACCTTCCCATCCCCTGTAGCGGCGCCGGCGGAAGTACGCCGGCAATCGCGATACCGCCTCCACCAGCAGTGCACCCCAGGAATAGGCGCACAGCGCGGTGACGAGCAGCGCAGCCCTGGGGTGGCCGCTCGACAGGCAGATGACGAGGAGCACGGCGCCGACACCGCCGATCCATGCATGCCACGGCATCAATGGATGCAACGCATTCCCTCCCGCGTGATGCGACGACGGCGTTCCCCCACTCGTCTCCCGATCACGGTTCGATCTTGCCGAGGCCTCGAAATTACGTCAGCATCACCGGAAAGTCCCTTGAAAGAATGGGAGTTCCGGCACTGAGCGCGATCACGGAATCGGACCGGCCGACGCTGCTGGCACACTGCCGCCAGCAGTTTCTCGACGCGCTCGAGGCCTTCGCGCGCGACCGAGGTTTCGTGCGCCCCGCACAGCGCGCCGGCCTCACCGACGAAGCCGGCGCGGCGTTCGACGAACTGGCCGGCCTCAAGGACCGCAAGGGCTTCGAGGCGGCACGCAGTCTCACCGCATCACGCATCAGTCTGGTGCATGAGGCGGATCTCGAATTTTCGATCGTCCTCAGTGACGTGGCAAGGCGTGCGCGCGAGCGGTGCGAAACCGAACTCGCGCGGGTGCACGCCGGCATGATGCAAATCCTCGCGCAGCACGACACGACGTCCGAGCAGTGCCCCGTCGGCCCCGAAGCCGCCTGCCGGGGCCTGCGGGGCCTGGCCGAGGCAGCCGACCTGGACCCGGACCAGCGCCTCAGGCTGCTCAGCGACAATGCCGACGAATTGGCCCATTGTCTGCGATCCCTTTATCTCGGGCTGATCGAGACCTTTGGCGAAGCCGGCGTGTCGTGCACGTCGGCGCGATCGCAACCGACACGTCCGGCCGCAGTGCCGGCCGCCGCCCCGGCCGGACGCGCGCTGGCCGCGTTGCACGAATCGATGCTGCCGGCCGACGAAGCCGACGGCCCCGGTCAACCGGTCTCGCCGGATCTGCTGCGTCTCATCGGCCAGTGGATCGACGAACATTGCGGAAACACTGGTGGACGCTTCGGCAACAGCCAGTTGGCGTCCCTGCTGACCGCCCGGCGGGCGGCGGCGATAGGCACGGTCGAGCGGCTGTTCGAGGCGCTGGCGGTCGAGCCTTCGCTCGCCGCTGGGCTGCGCGGCTCACTCGCTTACCTGCGAATTCCACTGCTCAAGCTGGCGCTCGAATCCGACGCCCTTTTCGCTTCGGCCGACCATCCCGCCAATCGCCTCGCCCAGGCGATGGCCGCCGCCTGTGCCGGTATCGACGCCTGCACCCCGGGCGAATCGCCGTGGCTGAGTCGCGTCGAAGAGATCGCCGGTGCGCTGACGCAGCAACCCGCAGAACCGGCGGAGGCCTTGCGGCAGGCGCTCGCCGCGACCGAATCGCTGATCGACGAGCGGCTGCGCGGCATGCGCGACACAGCCCGGCTCGCGGCCGACGCGGCGCTGCGCTTCGAGCGCCACGACCACTGCCTGGCCGGCGCCAGCCGCGCACTGCGGGCATTGATCGAGACGCGCACGCCGGACGCCGTCGCGGATTTCCTCGAACTGTACTGGGTACAGGTGCTGGCCCGGGCCGCCTATGGCCGGGGTGAGCGCAGCGCTGAATACGACGGCCTGCTGCGCACCGCCGCGGATCTGGTGGACAGTGCCCTGCCGACCGTCGACGGCCCTCGCCTGTTGCCCCGGCTGCCGGAGCTGATCGGGCGCCTGCAGGGTGGCATCGAACTGCTCGGCCTGGATCCGGAGCGACGCACGGCGGCACTGGCGCCCTGCATGGACCTGCACTCGGCGCTCGTGCGCAATGCGACGCCACCGGATTACCGCCGCGCCCGCCCGGTCGGATTGCGCCTGCGGCCGGTTCCCGGCATCGAACAGGCCCGCCTGCTGATGCACGGTGGTCACAGCCCGCGCGAGGCTGTCGCGCCGAAGTGGCTGAAGTCGGTGGATGTCGGCGAGTGGCTGTACCTGCAGGGCGACGAACTCGGGCGCTGGCACGGCTGCGTCGGCTGGATCGGTCCGATGCGCCAGCTTTTGACGCTGGTGGCCACCGACGGCGAATCGCTGCTGCTGGTCAGCCGCCGTGCCTTGTCGGAACTGGCGGAAAGCGGCAATGCCCACCTGCTGCAGGTCCCTTCCCCCCTCGAGGTGGCCGCTCGCAGCCTCGCTGCGACAGGCGCGCCCGGTGCCAAAGCTTGATCGGAGTCGGTGCAGGAACGTCGGCGATCGGGTACAAAGGCAGTCGACGCCACACGCAGGGCCAGAGCCGATGAGCACTCCGCCGGACGACCGCATCGTTCACGCACCGCATCTCCCGCTGACCGCCTATTACGCCAGCGAAAACGAGCGGCGGGGCTTCGTACGCAACATCTTCGACCGCACGGCAGGGCACTACGACCGTATCGAGCGCCTGCTGGCCCTCGGCACCGGTCCGTGGTACCGAAGACAGGCACTGGCACGGGCCGGGCTCGGATCCGGCATGCGGATCGTGGACGTCGGCGTCGGCACCGGCTTGGTCGCACGAGAGGCCGCCGGTCTGGTCGGTGACCCGACGCTGGTGGTCGGCGTCGATCCTAGCCCCGGCATGATGGCCAACGCCGATGTGCCGGAGGGCGTCCGTCTGGTGGAAGGCCGTGCCGAAGAAATGCCGCTGCCGAATGCGAGCTTCGACATGGTGAGCATGGGATACGCCCTGCGCCACATCGGCGACCTGGCCGCTGCCTTTGCCGAGTTCCACCGGGTGCTGAAACCGGGCGGACGAGTCTGCCTGTTGGAGATCACGCGCCCGACCCACGGCTGGAGCCGGGCTCTGCTGAAGGCCTACATGCGTGGTGTTGTGCCGACCTTGGCAAGAGTCGTCGGCGGCGGCGCCGAAACGGCGCAGTTGTGGCGCTACTACTGGGATACGATCGACGCCTGTGCGTCACCGGCAGACGTGCTCAAGACGATGCGGGCCGCAGGGTTCAGCGAGGTCCGCCACCACGTCGAGACCCGTGCACTGTCGGTCTTCGCGGAATTCCAGGCGCTCAAGCCGCGGTGATTCCTGCTCAGCGAGCCACCCGCCGCAGGCGAAAACCACGGCGCTCGAGCAGCGACAGCACGCCGCGATCGCCGAACAGATGCAGCGCGCCGAATGCGGCGAACAGCCCTCCTTCGCGCAGCAGCGGCTCGAGCCGCTCGACGAAGCGCCGATTGCGCGAGTAGAGCACGCTGCCGAGGAAATCCGCGTTGTCGTGCCGAAGTTCCGGCGCATTGTCGAGCACCGACTCGTTGATGCGGAACATCTCGGCGAGATTTCCGGCGATATAGGCTCGGATCAGCGGCTCGACGCTGGCTTGGAACTGCTGCGGGAAGCGGCTGGCGTGGCGCAACAATCGCACCTGGGATTCGTGCGGCACGCCCTCGAAGGAAGCGATCTGTTCTTCGATGCTTTCGAGGGGCCGCACCGGCTTGCCCGCCTCGCGGGCGTGGGTCAGGACCGCCTCATCCATGCTGGGGCCAGCAGCGCCGGCCGGCTGCGCGATCACCAGCAGGGCAGCCCAAGGTTTCATTCGTGGCCGCGCGCTGAAGCGCACGCCGGAACGCGCGAGCAAGGACTCGACCCGCTCGAAATCTTCGGCACCGAGAATCTGCGGCAACTTCGGTTCGCGCATCATCATCGCCCGGCGGAAGCGATGGGCCGAGACCTCGTCGCTGACCAGCTCGGTGGCCACCTGGTGGGATTCCGCCATGGCTTGCAGCACCGGTGCCGGCAGGCGGCTGAGACGCACATCCGGTGCGTGGAGGGTCCCCAGCAGGTGGCTCAGCGCGCCATTGGGCGCCTGGACCTGCCAGAATACGCCGTGCTCGTAGGGCGCTGCCCCGAGCCGTGGGGACAGCAGTACCGCCGCCGCCAGCAAGACGAGGCGCGGCAGGGCGGCATGCCAGATTGTCGAGATCGGATGAACGGAGCGCATGATCGACAGAGGCGCGCCGACGCGCGTCGGTTCCGTTCCGCTCGTCGATTGCCCTGCGGCACCCACGATCGATGCGCCGGAATCCTGCGCGAACGTCGGCGCCCGTCCGCACCGAGCTCCAGCGCATCGAATGTCGCGATCGACTATGCTTGTCGACCTTGCGCCACAACCGGCGCACCCCAGAAATCGACAGGCATTGATGATGACCAGACCGCTTCTCCTTGCTCTCGGCCTCGCGCTGGCCGGCAGCGGCGCCGTTGCCGCCGACATGACCGACGAACAAAAGACCCTGTACGCCCTGGGCCAGATGGTGGCCCGGCAGACTGCGGTATTTCAGCTCACCCCCGACGAATTGGACGCAGTGCAGCAGGGGTGGCGCGATGCGGTCAGTGGCACCGACAGTGCGGTGGACATGAACGTCTATGGTCCCAAGGTCAATCAACTCGCGGCGACCCGTCGCGAGGCCGCGGCCATGAAGGTCGCGGAGCAAGGCAAGGCGGTGGTGGCGGCAGCGGCCGCCGAAGCGGGCGCGATCAAAGCCGAAAGCGGTTTTGTCTACCTGCCGCTGAGCGAAGGCGAAGGGAGCCAGCCGTCCGGCAGCGACGTGGTCAAGGTGCACTATCGCGGCACCTTGCCCGACGGCACCGAGTTCGACAGCTCCTACAAGCGCGGCGAAGCGAGCACCTTTCCGTTGGACGGCGTGATCAAATGCTGGACCGAGGGCGTGGCGATGATGAAGGTCGGCGGCAAGGCGCGGCTGACCTGCCCGGCCGAGACCGCCTACGGTGATCGCGGTGCCGGTAACGTGATCCCGCCCGGCGCAACCCTGATCTTCGAAGTCGAACTGGCCGAAGTCGTCGGCAAGGAATAACGCCCGACGCAGCCCGTCAACCGGGGCGCGACCAGTACTCCTCGATCAGGATCTGTCCAGGCGCGCGCCGACGATGGCGGTGGAGGCCGCAGCCGGCCAGCGCCACCATCGCGTCTTCGACCATCGCCGGGTTGCCGCACAGCATCACCCGGCTGCACGCAGGATCGAACCCCCGCTCGGCGGCGCGCTGCAAGCGGCCATCGGCGATCGCCGGCGGAATTCGCCCGCGCAAGGTATCGGCACGGGATTCCCGCGACAGCATCGGTAGATAGGCGTAACTCTTCCCGGCCGGCACATCGACCGCCTGCAGCCGCTCGGCGTAGGCGAGTTCGGCCTCATGCCGCACGCCATGGACCACGCGGACATGGTCGTAACGTGCCCACAGGGCGCCGTCGGTGACGATCGATACGAAGGGCCCGACACCGGTACCGCTGGCAATCAGCCACAGGTCGCTGCCCCCCGAAATTTCCGACAGCACCAGGAAGCCGTAAGGCGAGGTGCCGACCCGAACCGCGTCGCCACGCCTCAGCGCTGCCAGTCGGGGCGACAGTGGCCCGGTGGGCACCACGTCGAAATAGACTTCCAGCAGCGGATCGGCCGGGGCGTTCACCAGCGAGTAAGGACGTCCGACGATTTCATCACCCACTTCGAGACCGAGTCGGACGAACTGCCCTGGCTGAAAACTGCCGATCGGCGCGTCGATCCGCAGCGAAACGTGGCTTTCGCTTTCGGTCCATGCCTTGCGCTCGACCACGACCCCCTGTAACCACCCCATGTCTGTTCGCTCCGCCCTGTCGTCCCATGGTTTCGAACCCGGCCGACACGAGATGTTCCTGTACGCGTGCACGCGCTGGCGCGGCTCTTGCGTCGGCTCCGGGACCGACGCGGCGGAATTTCCTGGCAACTCCTGATCAGATGTGACGCCAGGACGATGTCGGGAGCCTTGCACACCGGAGACCAGTCCATGAGCGCAGACGCCCTTCCCGAAGACTCCGTCCTGCGGCGCCATGCCGAGACCGAACGCAACCGCCAGTGCGGATTACCGCCGACGGACTCGGTATTGCAGCGCCACTACCTGCAATTGCAGCAGATGTCCGCCGCAACACTGGCCCCGTCCACCGCGCGGGCAAGCGTGCGCGCGGCGGCGCCGACGGCCGCGGCAGCCAGGCCCGCTACCGCCACCACCAGTGCCCCGCCGCCAAGGTCCGAACCGGCAGCGCAGCAGCCTTCGTCGGGCGGCGGTTTGCTCGGTTGGTTGAAGCGCCTGCTCGGCGCCTGACGCTTCCGGTAACACAGACTGTCCCGCAAGTGGGGCAGGTCGTCGCCGCCGAGCGACAACAAGCCGGCGGCGGTTTCTTTTCGCCACTTCTCCTCACGCTCGCGCGAGGCATATCGGCTCGCGCCGGCTCTCCAACAACGGGGGGCCACCCGCAGGCCCTACCTCGCCCCCCCCCCTGGCCCCGCTCGGGGCATCCCACACCTGCGTAGGAAAGCCCCTACCGAAAGTGGGTATCCGCTGACGTCCGGTTGCGACGGACGCCGATAGGGCGTGCCGTCGGCCGAACCTAAAGTTGGCATCAAGGCGTCCGCGCAAGATCTTTGCCGCGCCGAAGGATCCCGCCGCAACTGCGGCGGAAGCCAGACCGACTTGAAGTCACGGAGGAAATCATGAAGAAGACTGCGATCGCCATCGCCCTGACCACTACCTTGTTCGCCGGTGTCGCCGCGACCGGCGCCCTCGCGAACGATGCCGCAGAGCGCAAGAATGCCGATCCCGGCGCCGTCACGCAGTTCGTCAACGACTCGGCGCTGACTGCCAAGGTCAAGGCGGCGCTGGCGGCCGATCCGGTGACCGACGCCATCGAGATCGAGGTCGAGACGGCTCGACGCGTCGTGCTCCTCGAAGGCGAGGTCGACAGCCTCGACGAAAAATCGCAGGCCGAACGGGTCGCCCGATCGGTGGAAGGCATCGAGGGTGTGATGAACAAGCTGACCGTGGTCGGCAATGGCGACGGCGAGGAGAAGAGCGCGATCGGCCAGTACGTCTCCGACACGGTGCTGACCACCAAGGTCAAGGCGGCGCTGGCTGCAGACGGCACCACCGAAGCGGTCGAGATCGAGGTCGAGACCACCCGCGGCGTCGTCAGCCTGCGCGGCGAGGTCGACTCCGACGAGGAATCCGAAAGGGCGGAGCAGGTCGCCGCCGGCATCGAGGGCGTGCGTGAGGTGGACAACGAACTGATCGTCGCTCGCGACGCGGACGGAAAGGACAAGGGCGCCGTGACCCGCTACATCAATGACGCCGCGCTGACCGCGAAGGTCAAGACGGCACTCGCGGCCGACAGCGTCACCGAAGCCTTCGAGATCGATGTCGAGACCACCCGCGGTGTGGTACTGCTGAGTGGTCGGGTCGACAGTGAGAAGGAATCGACCCAGGCCCAGAAGGTCGCCGGTGCGATCGACGGCGTACGGGAAGTGATGAACCGGCTGACGGTGCGCACCAACTGAGCGACCAGACCCCATCGATCGCTGCAGCCGTTCCCGCGCAGTCGCGGGAACGGCATTCGCCCGTCCACGTCGGATCTATAGTGAACGGGTCCTCGGGCACAACACGGTTTCCGAGGGGCCGGGGAGTTCGAGCCGATGATTCGCCACCACGCCCCGTCGCCATCGCGACGACTACTGCTGTCCGCACTGGCGCTGTCCTTGTTCGGCGCGTTCTCGCCAGGCGCCCTGGCGCGGGATGAGCGATTGCGCATCGGTATCGTCGGCACCGGTCGGATCGGCGGCACGCTGGCCGAACTGTGGGCCCGCGCGGGACATCATCTGGTGATCTCGTCCCGCCATCCGGAGCGGCTCGAGCCTCTGGCAGTGCGCCTCGGTGAACACGTACGGTCCGGCACGCCGACCGAGGCCGCGGCCTTCGGCGAAGTCATCCTGATTTCGGTGCCCTACGGTGCGCTGCCGGATCTCGGCAAAACACTCGCCCCCCACATCGCGGGCAAGGTGGTGCTCGAGACCGGCAACCCGTTTCCCGGACGGGATGGCCCGATGGCACAGCTCGCCAGGGCCAAGGGGACCGGAATCGCCTCGGCCGAATACTTGCCTGGGGCGCGGCTGGTACGGGCATTCACATCGATTCCACACCGGCTGCTGCGCAGCGAAGCCCATCACACCGATGCGCGGATCGGGGTCGCACTGGCCGGCGACGATCGCGAGGCACTCGCCACAGCGCGTCGCCTGGTCGCGGAAGCGGGCTTCGAACCCGTCGTCGTCGGACCCCTGGCCGAGGCCCACCGTTTCGATGTCGGCAGTGCCGTCTTCGGGCGCGCGCTCACCGCTGCCGAACTGCGTCGGACCCTCGGTCTGGATTGACGTCTTGCCTCAGCGGGAACCGTGGGTGCCCGCGTCGAATACCGTCGAGCCGGGGTGGAAGGCCATCCAGGCGAACCAGTAGGCGCTGATGCCGGCCAGCGGCACGCCCTCGGCGTCGATCGCTCGGGCGCTGCGATGCGCGCGATCGAACAAGATCCGCACCTGTCGTCCACCGACGATGTCATCCACCTGGCCGCCGGGCACCCGATCGAGTTCGGGGAAGGGATAGGCGCGTGCATCGTCGCCGATGCGCAGGCCGAACACCCAGGTCTTGGCAGAATGGCGCGCATCCGATCCGTGTACCGGAAACATCGTGCCGGGCTGCGTGCGGTAGCTGCGATAGGGGTCGCGCGAGTAGTCACGGGCGAAGCCGGTGTCGCGACTGAGCACGCGCCCCCGCGGATGGCGGGCGCGCCAGTCCGACCAGCGCGTGTGTTCCAGCGCCAGCATGGCGAGTTCGGTGCCGCGCATCGGGCCGCTGATCGCGCGGCTGGCGATTTGTGACCAGAGGGATTCGGTCTGTCGGTCATAGAGCAGCACATCGCTGTTGTAGAGCAGGCCGGAGACGCCGAAGCGCAGGCGGCGACCGGCGACCTCGGCACGGTAGGCAACGCCGCTGCCGCACAGGGGGCAGTAGGTGACGGCCACCGCGTGGCCGCCGAATTCGTCATTGACGATCTCGTGCCAGTTCATGATCGCCACCGGATAGGCGCGGGCTTCGCCGTAGAGCACCAAGCCGAGCACGCGATCATCGCCGTCGAGTTCGGTGGCGTCGCGGTTGGGGACGAAGCGCGGGCGATCGATCGCCGGGATGCCGTCGCGTGGCGGTCCCCCGCGCAGAATCTGCGCCGATGGGATCTCGGCATTCGAAATCTCGAAGCCATTGAACTGCTGCGCTGCAGCATTTTTCCCGATACCACTCAGCGCTACACTCGCCGCGAAAGCCGGGGCCAACCGCATCATCGCGGCGAATGGCGTCGAACGCGTCTCCATGGTCCCGACCTCTCCTGCAGATTGCGCCTCGATTCGCATACCTCCCCAGATTGGACTGCCCAATGTGGGCAAAACTTACGCGCCGCCCGTTGACGTCGTGCACGGGCTCACGCCATGCCGTGGGCAAGCCGGCGCGACCATGACATGCGAGCGCGAAGTAAGCTGCCAGTAAGCGAATCACACTATGCTTTATTGCAGCGCAACACCTGCTGCGCGATAACAAGAGGGAGAACTCAGATGAACGAAGAAGCAGTTCGGCGGATGAAGGAGAATCCGCGCTACCAGGAACTGGTGTCGAAGCGCAGCCGCTTCGGCTGGATCCTGACTGCGGTCATGATGTTGGTCTACTACGGCTACATCATGATCATCGCCTTCGACAAGGAACTGTTGGCGATCAAGCTCGGCGACGGCGTCATGACGCTGGGCATTCCGGTGGGTATCGGCATCATCATCTTCACGGTGATCCTGACCGGCATCTACGTCCGACGCGCCAACGGCGAATTCGACGAAATGACCGAAGAACTGGTCAAGGAGGTCAAGTGATGACGCGCCAACACAAGCTGCTCGGCGCGCTCGCGCTAGCCTCGTTCTCCGGTCTCGCCTTCGCCGCCGGCGCACTCGACGGCCCCGCTGAGAAGCAACCGCTCAACATCACCGCGATCGCGATGTTCATCGCCTTCGTGATCTTCACGATGGGCATCACCAAGTGGGCTGCCAAGAAGACCACCTCGGCATCCGACTTCTACACCGCGGGCGGGGGCATCACCGGCTTCCAGAACGGCCTCGCGATCGCCGGCGACTACATGTCCGCGGCGTCCTTCCTCGGAATCTCCGCGGCGGTGTTCCTGAACGGCTACGACGGCCTGATCTATTCGATCGGATTTCTGGTCGGTTGGCCGGTGATCATGTTCCTGATGGCGGAGCGGCTGCGTAACCTCGGCAAGTTCACGTTCGCCGATGTCGCCTCCTACCGCCTCGGTCAGACTCCGATCCGGACGCTGGCCGCATCCGGCACGCTGGTCGTGGTGGCCTTCTACCTGATCGCCCAGATGGTCGGTGCGGGCCAGCTGATCAAGCTGCTGTTCGGCCTCGACTACTGGATCGCGGTGGTGCTGGTGGGCGGGCTGATGATGATGTACGTGTTGTTCGGCGGCATGCTGGCCACCACCTGGGTGCAGATCATCAAGGCGGTGCTGCTGCTGTGCGGCGCCACATTCATGTCCATCATGGTGCTGTGGGCCTTCGACTTCAGCCCTGAAGCGCTGTTCGCCAAGGCGACCGAAGTGCACACCAAGGGCGAGACCATCATGTCGCCGGGCAACTTCATCACCGACCCGATCTCGGCAATCTCCTTCGGCATGGCGCTGATGTTCGGTACTGCGGGCCTGCCCCACGTGCTGATGCGCTTCTTTACCGTGCCGAATGCCAAGGAAGCCCGCAAGTCGGTGTTCTGGGCCACCACCTGGATCGGCTACTTCTATGTGCTGACCTTCATCATCGGCTTCGGCGCGATCGTGCTGGTCGGTACCAACGCCAGCTTCACCGAGGGCGGCGCTCTGGTCAGCGAAGGCGGCAAGCTGATCGGCGGCAACAACATGGCGGCCATCCACCTCGCCAGCGCAGTCGGCGGCAACGTCTTCCTCGGCTTCATCTCGGCAGTGGCCTTTGCGACGATTCTCGCCGTGGTGGCGGGCCTCACCCTGTCGGGTGCGTCGGCGGTCGCCCACGACCTCTACGCTTCGGTGATCTGCAAGGGCAACCCGCCCGCCGGTGCCGAGCTCCGCGTGTCGCGCGTGACCACGGTGATTCTCGGCATCGTCGCGGTGATTCTCGGCATCGCGTTCGAGAAGCAGAACATCGCGTTCATGGTGTCGCTGGCCTTTGCGATCGCCGCCTCGGCCAACTTCCCGGTGCTGTTCATGTCGGTGCTGTGGAAGGGAACCACCACCCGCGGCGCCTTCATCGGCGGCTTCATCGGCCTGATCACCGCCGTGGTGCTGACCATCCTGTCGAAGTCGATCTGGGTGGACATCTTCCACAATGCGGAGGCGATCTTCCCGTACAAGTCGCCGGCCCTGTTCTCGGTCACCGCCGGATTCCTGGGCATCTGGCTGTTCTCGCTCCTCGACAGCAGTGCCCAGGCCGCGCGCGAAAAGCTGGCCTACGATGCGCAGGAAGTGCGCTCGGAGACCGGTATCGGCGCAGCTGCCGCGTCGGAGCACTGAGCGAAAGCCACTCCGCAACGACAGGCAAAGCCGGCCGGCAACGGGGGAAGACCTTGGAGTCTTCCCCCTTTTTTTTGCTCTCCGCCCCGCGTCGGCCGCAACAGTTCGACGCAATGCACCGCAATCGGGCAGGGCGTGCCGTACGGCACCGTTTCGATGCCCGCTGCGGCCCCGACCATCCGTGTGAATCCGCCCCGATCGGCGCCACCGGGGCCCGCAACGGATTGGCGCGATCCTTGCGCGGCGAGCCAGCGCCCGCGGCAGTCCTGCCACGGGCAGGCGGCAGATGCCGCCCGCAACCGCTCTCGCAACCCCGAACCGGAGAAGCCAGCATGACCCGCGATCAAGTCACGCAACTCATCCTCGACGCCAAGCGCCGCAAGAAGCTCTCGTGGCGCCATCTCGCCGAAGCGCTCGAACTCAGCAAAGAATGGACGACCGCGGCACTGCTCGGCCAGATGGCGCTGGGCGAAAGCCAGGCCGCCACAATCGGCCAGCTACTGGACCTGCCCGACGAAGCCGTGGCCGTACTGCAGGAGGTGCCCTACAAGGGCTCGCTGCCGACCGCAGTGCCGAGCGATCCGCTGATCTATCGCTTCTACGAGCTGATCAACGTCTATGGCACGACGATCAAGGAGCTGATCCACGAGGAATTCGGCGACGGCATCATGAGCGCGATCGATTTCTCGATGGACATCGCCCGCGAACCCGATCCCAAGGGCGACCGCGTGCGGATCGTCATGAGCGGAAAATTCCTGCCCTACAAGACCTACTGAACCGGAGGCGCCGCCCGCCGCGACCGCTGGCCCGGCACCGGGATCTCGACCGGCTAGTGATCGACGTCCTTCGGATAGGCGGTCTGGAAATGAAGCGGCGCCCAGGATTCGGCCGGCGCGAGCTTGTCGATGATCAGGACCACCGAGTTCACCGGCACATTGCGCAGATACTGGGCGGGCCCCTGGGCGGGCACTTGCTTCTTGCCGACCTTGGCCATCGGGTTGAGCACCACATCGGCGTGGATGCGTCCCTGGGTCGCGCCCAGTTGGAAGGCGATCTTGCAGCTTTGGACGGCATGGGCGTCGAGCGTCGCCAGTTCCGCCTGCCCCGCGTCGGAATGCAGGGCCTCCTCGACCGCCAACACCAGATCCTTGCGGCTGGCGAAGGTCGAGTCCCGGCGGATGTGGCGACGATCGAAAGGATCGTCCCGCTGTTCCGTATGCTGGCTGATCGCGTGGCCGGCATGGGCCTTGGCAGGCGGCGCGGTGGGCCTCGGTCTGCGCTCGCTCAGGCAGAGCATCTGGTGGATTTCTTCGCGGGAATACCTGCGGTCGTAGGCCATCGTCTTCCTCCATGGGTGGCCGCGCTGGGGCCCGACCCCTAGGCGTCGCGGCCGGCGGCAGTCCTGGCAGTCTAGCGTCGCACTGCGGCACCGCGAGTGCACGCCGATCCTCGCAGGCATTTCGACGACGACCGGCCCGACGCGCCCGACACACCCTGGGCCGAACCCGACATGCGTCGGTGTCGATTGCAGATTTCGGGACAGTCTTTCGCGCCAAGCCCTGTTTGTTGCGAGCCCGTTCTTTCATACCCTGGTGCCTATCGCATCAGGCACAACGATCAGGAGACTGCCGTGCTCGTCAATGGACGCTGGACCGAAGATTGGCAACCCGTACAGGAGAGCGACCAGGAAGGGCGATTCGTCCGCCAGCGCTCGAGCTTCCGAGACCGGATCGGCAGCGAGCCGGAAAACCGGTTTGCCGCCGAGGCCGGGCGCTATCAACTCTACGTGGCCTACATCTGCCCGTGGGCCAGCCGCACGCTGATCGCGCTGCGTTTGAAGCGGCTGGAAACGGCGATCGGCGTGTGCGTCGTGGACCCCCGCCTGTCCGATCAGGGCTGGGCATTCACCGGCGAGTTCGGCAGTGACCTCGATCACGAGAACGGCGCGCGCCATCTCCACCAGATCTACAGTACCGCGGATCCGACCTATACCGGTCGCGCCACGGTGCCGGTACTCTGGGACAAGCGGGAAGGCACCATCGTGAACAATGAATCGTCGGACATCCTGCGCATCTTCGATCAGGATTTCGGCCATCTCGCCAGCGACGATATCGTTCTGCGCCCGGCCGCGCTCGAAGCCCAGATCGATGCCTGCAACGAGCGCCTCTACGACGATTTCAACAACGGCGTCTACCGGGCCGGCTTCGCGACCACCCAGGACGCCTACGAAGAGGCCGTGGCGCAAGTGTTCGCCACCCTCGACTGGCTCGAGAAACGGCTCGACGGGGCTTCATGGCTGGTCGGCGACCAGCTCACCGAGAGCGACATCCGGGCCTTCGTCACGCTGATCCGCTTCGAACTGGCCTACCAGGGCCTGTTCAAGTGCAACCTGCGACCGCTTTCGTCCTACCCCGCGGTCGTGGCCTATCTGCATCGACTGATGGCGATCCCGGCGTTCGCCGCGAGCGTGCGCCCGGAACACATCAAGGCCGGCTACTACTCGATCAAGGCCCTCAATCCGAACGGCATCGT
Organism: Rhodocyclaceae bacterium; assembly: GCA_020445785.1. Taxonomy (GTDB): domain Bacteria; phylum Pseudomonadota; class Gammaproteobacteria; order Burkholderiales; family Rhodocyclaceae; genus Cognatazoarcus. The sequence goes on along the minus strand of JAGRFZ010000025.1, from coordinate 15,663 downwards.
GCCGGTCGGCCCGACGCCGGACTACCTCGCCACCGCCGTGCGCTAGCAGCAGCCCCGGCGCGGCGCAGACCCGAGGGCGCTCAGTACGATTCGCGGGCGGGCTCGCGGTCGCGCACATGGACATAGCCGAAGGCGCCGACCGAGACCACTTCGCCATTGACCGTCGTGTAGGACGCGACCGCCAAGGAATGGTATTCGGAAAAGAAGGCGGTGATGCGGCCGAGACGCAACAGTGAGGCCAGCTCGCTGCGGGACGAAAGTGCCCGACTGATCGTCTCACGGTGCTGCTCCGGGGACGGATTCAGCGCCAGGGCGGCCGCAAAGACGATCACGGCAAGGGCGGCGGACTTCAGGATCGGGCGGGTCATGGCACTCCGGCCATCCGGTGGTGTACGGACAATCGGGAGCCGATTTTCGCACAGGCCGGGGCGGAGCGTTCGTCCCGGGCTCGCCCGCCCCGAGGGTTCAGCGCCGCACCACGACCTCCAGGTAGTCGGACGCGACCACCATCGTGCCGTCGCTGGCCCGGTTGCAGTCGCGGATCAGCCGCAGGATGTCCTGCTGCAACGAATGCCGCAGTTCCGGTGTCAGGCCGGCCAATGTTCGCTGCGTCATGCCGCAGCACTGGCTGAACACGGCCAGCCAGTGGCGGGGCGAACGGTAGCGGAAGACAAAGTCGCGGCGTACGATGCGCACGTCGGCACAGACGCTGGCAAACTGCCGGTCGATGAAGGCCTCGACCCCCCAGCGGGTCGGCATCGGCAAGCCCGGCGGTGGCGGATTGTATTGGGCCAACAGTGCGAAGAAGCGGCCGACGAATCCGTCCGGCGTCCAGTTTGCCAGGCCGATCTGCCCCCCCGGCCGGGTCACCCGGATCAACTCGGCAAGGGCTCGCGGCTGGTCCGGAGCGAACATCGCGCCGAAGGTGGACAAGGTTGCGTCCATCGCGCCATCGGCAAATGGCAGGCGCTCCGCGTCGGCCTCGCGACACGCGATGTCGAGACCTTCGGCCGCGGCACGCGCCGACAGCTGTCCGAGCAGCGCCGGAACGATGTCGGTGGCGGTGACCTCGCACCAGCGCCGGGCGGCGGCCAGCGATGCATTTCCGTTGCCGGCCGCCACGTCGAGTACGCGCATGCCGGCCGACAGGTCCATCGATTCGGCCAGGCGCTCACCGACGATCTGCAAGGTGGTGCCGATGCGCGAGTAGTCGCCGGCAGCCCAGGTTCGCTGCAGGCCGGCCTTGAGCGCGCTCAGGTGTTCGGGTGAAATGGATTCGATTGCATGAGTCATGGTCTGTTCTCCTGGATTCCGGGCTTCGGCGCACTGCCCCGGCCGCCGGCCGGGGCTGCAGGCGCTAGCGTCGATGAATGACGATTTCGAGATAGTCGGAGGGCACCTTCATCGTGCCGTCGTCAGCGACGTTGCATTCGTCGATCAGCTGCAGAATGTCCCGTCGCAACGCATCGCCGCCGGTCTCGTCGAGGGCTTGGAAGGCTTTCAACACCGGCCCGTACCAAGTGGCGAAGACGTCGGCGAAATGGGCTGGCGACTGGTAGCGGAAGACGAACTGCCGCGTCGTCACCTCGATGCTGCGCGCGGCGCCGTCGAAGCGTTCCTCGATGAATTCGCGCGTGCCCCACCGAGCCGGCGAATCCACGCCCGCCGGTGGTGCGACATGGCTGCCGATCACACGGAACAGACGACCGATGAAACCGCCGGGGGTCCAGTTGGCAAGTCCGATGCGGCCGCCCGGACGGCATACCCGGAGCAGTTCATCGGCGGCACGTGCCTGATCCGGCGTGAACATCACACCGAACGTGGACATCACCGCATCGAACCCGGCGTCGGCGAATGGCAGCGCCTCGGCGTCGGCCCGACGATACTCGACCGGGAGGCCCTCGGCACGGGCTCGGCGCTGCGATTGCTCGAGCAAGGTGTCCACATAGTCCGTCGACGTGACGCTGCAGAAGCGGCGCGCGGCGGCGAGGGTGGCGTTGCCGTTGCCGGCAGCCACGTCGAGCACCCGCTCGCCGGCGCGCAGGTCCAGGGCCTCGCACAGCTGCTCGCCGGTAATCTGCAGCGTGACACCGATGCGGCCGTAGTCGCCGGCGCCCCAGGTGGCTTGCTGGCGCTGCTTGATCGCGGCGTAGTCAGGGGTGGTGGGACGTTCGAGGGTAGCAGCATGCATGTGGGTCTCTCCTTCGGGTTTTCGGGTCGTCGTACCGGCCGGGGCATCTGCCGGCGACCGGACGACGAGGAAGAGACTACCCAGCCGAACGGGCGCAGACTTGGGCGCGGGATGGGGATTCGATGGGGATTCGATGGGGATTGGCTCGGCGCCCGCGGTGCGTCAGCCCGGGCGAAGGTCGAGTAGTGCCGCCGCCGTCCGCCGCCCGGTGACCGACGCGATCTGTTCGGGTGAAAGGGCCGGATCGAGGCGATAGGCTTCGCCAACGGCCGCTCCGGCGGCAGCCGGGTCACCACGGGCCAGTCCCACGGCAGCCCGCGCCAGCCTCGCGAACGAACAGCGCCCGTCGCGTTGGCAGGCCAGCTCGGCCTGGATGGATGCCTCGTCCAACCGCCCCAGCGAGAGCAGCCCCACGGCGAGAAAGCTGCCCCAGAACGACAGCCGGCTGTCGAGCGGACTGATCTCGATGCCATGGGCGAGATGCCGCACGCCTTGTTCGATGTCGCCGGAGAGCATGCAGGCGGAACCCAGCGCCGCCCAGGCCTGGGCGTTGGCGGCGTCGAGTTCGACCGCCTGGCGCAGAATCGGCAGGGCCCGGGGGGCCTGGCCGATGTCGGCGAGCGAGCACCCGGCGTAGCCCAGGACGGTGGCGTCGAGCGGATCGAGCCCCATCGCCAGCGACGCCGCCGCCTCGGCCTCGGCGACTGCCGCCTCGCGCGACCCGACCAGCCCGATGCGCTGCCCGAGCCCGCAGACCAGCGCCAGAAAGGCGGGGCTGAGGGCGAACTGGGGATCGATCTGCGCGCTGCGCCGGAGCAAGGCGGCGGCCTCCGCGAATGCATCCCGCAACCAGCCCTTCAGGCCGAGCACGCTGTAGGCCTCGAGGAAGAGCTGCTGGGCGCTGGGCTGGTCGGTCGCCGAGCGCACCGAGTCGTGGATCGCCCGCACCAACTGGGGCTCCAGCCGGGCAACCACCGCAACCGGCGCCTCCGACAGGGCGGATTCGAGGGGGCCGGCCACCTCGAAACGGTGCGACCAGCGCTGGAATCCGGTGCATGCATCGACCAGTTGCAGGCTCAGCCGGAAGCCGTCGCCGACCGACTGCAGTGCGCCGTCGAGCAGGAAATCGGCGCCGAGCTGTTCGTGCAGCGCACGCGCGGCCGGCGCAATCGCATCCTTCTGCCACGGTGCCTGGACGGCGATGCGAAGCAACGGCACTCGCCCCAGGATCGCCGCAACGTCGTCGCGCACGGCCTCGCCGAGCCGCGCGGCGGCCGCATCACCGGCATCCACCCGCAACGGCATCGCCAGCAGCGACGGCCCACGGTAGGCGGCCGCGGTCGCGGATGGTTTCGACGGCCCGCCGGCAACGGTGACCTCGGCCCCGAAGGCATAGCCGCGCCCACGTACGGTCTTGATCAGGCGCTGGGCATCACCACTGTCGCCGAGCGACTTGCGCGCAATCTTGATGCAACTCGAGACGGTGGTATCGGAGACGATCCGCCCATGCCAGACTTCGCGCACGAGTTCGTCCATCGAACACACCTGCCCCGGACGACCGGCAAGGTAGGCCAGCAGATCGAACACCTTGGGCTCGACCGCACATGGCTTGCCGGCCCGCAGCAGCGCAAAACGTTCGGTGTCGAGTTCGAAGTCGTCGAAGCGGTATCGCATCGCCTGCTCTCCGTGGCATTGCCGGCCGGGACTTCCATACTAGCCTGCCACCCTCGATCGCAGGACGGCTCCGCCCCCCGGCAATTCGGTACGGGCCTTGCGTCTTCCCCTGCAGCGCGCCCCAGGGGCGGCGCAGCCACCCGAGGATACTCTTATGAATCAAAACGCTATGAAAGATGGGCCGATTCGCTTCGGCTGTCGCTTCCACGACAATTCGACAGGCGCCGCGCCCAAGACACGGCACATGGTTGCGGTCGATCGCAACGGCCGCACGGTCGCCGTCGGCGACCGTGTGCGGGTTCTCGATGTCAGCCCCGATGCGGACTTGGACGAAGACGACCTCGAAATGATCGTCTTCATGATCGGCAGCGAATGCGAGGTCGACCGCATCGACCGTCTGGGGTTGGCGTGGGTGAGCATGTGGTGGCACTGCGGCGACGGCACCGCGCTCACGGCCGTTGGCCTGCACGGACACCAGTTCGAACGACTGGACGCAGCGGTCTAGCCCCGACCGCCGAACAGGCCGCGCGCGGCGCTCGGCTCGCAGCGCAAGTATTGTCTCGGTGCCCGCACGGTGGCACCGAGCTGGGCGGCGGCATGCCAGGGCCAGCGCGGGTCGTACAGCAGGCCCCGCGCCAGCGCCACGAAATCGGCGCGCTGCTGGGCCACGATGGCTTCGGCATGGTCGGCCTCGGTGATCAGGCCGACGCCGATCACCGGCATCGACACCTGGCGCTTGATCGCTTCGGCGAACGGGATCTGATAGCCCGGCTTCAGCGCGATCTTCTGGGCGGCCGAGACACCGCCACTGGAGACATGAATGAAGTCACACCCGCGAATGTCCAGCACACGCGCGAACTCGATGCACTGTTCCAGATCCCAGCCGCCGTCCACCCAGTCGCAGGCCGAGACTCGGATGCCGAGCGCCATGTCCGGCGGAACGACCTGCCGTACCGCATCGAAGACTGCGAGGGCGAGGCGCATGCGATTGTCGAGCGGGCCGCCGTAGGCATCGTCGCGCTGATTCGCCAGCGGTGACAGGAACTGGTGCAGCAGGTAGCCATGGGCCGCATGCAGTTCGATCAGATCGACACCGAGCCGCAGCGCGCGGCGGGCGGCGTCGGCGAAGGCGGCGATGACGCGGGCAATGGCGGCCTCGTCGAGCACGCGGGGCGGACGATCGCCCGCGACCTGGGGGATCGGCGACGGCGCGACGGTCTGCCAACCGCCTGCGTCTGGCGCGAGTTGGGCGCCGCCCTGCCACGGCGGGCGAACCGACGCCTTGCGCCCGGCATGGGCCAGTTGCACGCCGATCGGCATTGCCGAATAGCGACGCACGGCGCCGAGCACCCGGGCGAGGGCGGCTTCGTTGGCGTCATCGTAGAGGCCGAGATCCGCCGGCGAGATACGCCCCTCCGGCAATACCGCCGTCGCCTCGGTGATCAACATCGCCGCACCCGAAACGGCAAGCTGCCCGAGATGCATCAGATGCCAGTCGGTGGCACGACCGTCGACGGCCGAGTACTGGCACATCGGCGCGACGACGATCCGGTTTTCGAGTTCGAGGGGCCCGATACGGGCGGGAGTGAACAAGCAGCTCATGGTGCCTCCGGTACGAGCGGGCGATCCGCGACATCGGCGGCAGCCGGATCGGGCAAAGGCCGTCGTGTCCGACGCATCGCACAGCTGGGCATCTTAGCAGGCGATTCCGAGACGTCGCACGACGATCGTCGGCCATTGCCGGCCATACCGCGGCACGCGCAATTTCCGTGCATGGCCGTGATCTTGCTCGCACTTCGCGGCGATGCCGGCTGGATCGGGACATTCGGCGGTGATAGGCTGAAAGTTATAGATTGAGTAGCAATGTCGCGCGCTTGTCATGCGGCCGGAGAGCCGCAACTCGCGCACCCGGTGGGTCAGCCGAGACAGTGCATGGACCTATGACCGGTCGATTGTTTTCTTCGTCATGGAACCTTTTGCGGCGCGCCCTCGGCGGCGCGCCCGGATCCGGCCGTGGGTCAGCGGCCGAATCTGTGCCCCGCCGCAGTTCCCTCGCGCGAGCGCTCGCGCACCGGATGATCGTGTTCGTCGCGCTGCTGCTGGTGGCGAGCCAGGTCCTGGTGTTCCTGGCGATCGACCGCGCCGTGTCGTCCAACACCCTGGTCAGCGTGCGCGAGGAGATTGCGGTCGGCGAGCGCATCTTCCACCGCTTGCTGCGGGAGCGCTCCGAGCAACTGATCACCGCCGCCCGGCTGCTGACCTCGGATTTCGCCTTTCGCCAGGCCATCGCCAGTGGCGATCAGGGCACGATCGCATCGGCCCTCAATAATCACGGTTCCCGCATCGGTGCCGAAAAGATGGTGCTGGTCGGGCCCGATGGCCGGATCATGGCCACTGCAGGCCCGACCCCATCGGCCTCGGTGAGCACCTCCGCAACCTCGGTCGCCGAGCTGGTCGCCGAAGCGGCCAGGTCCGGCAGCGCGTCGGGTATCAAGCTGAGCGACGGCGAGCCGTGTCAGGTGGTGGTGGTACCGGTACTCGCGCCCGCACCGATCGGCTGGGTGGTGCTGGGCTTCAGCATCGATGCACGACTGGCCGAGGAATTGAGTGCGCTGACCTCGCTCGACATCTCGTTCGCCGGCTGGCAGCGCGATCGCGGCTGGGCGCTGGCGGCCAGCACGCTCGACAGCGACCGACGCGATCAGCTGCGCCGGACACTGGCCGGCGTAGCGCCGGACGACACGACCGGCAAGCTGGCGACGACGGTCGCCGGCGATCACGTCACGTCGGCATCGGTACTGTCGATCGACGACGACCACGCAGTGCTGGCGATATTGCAGCGCTCGATGACCGAGGCACTCGCGCGGTTCGGCAGCCTACGCGAGATTCTGCTGTGGCTGGGTGCCATCAGTCTCGGCGCGACGATCGTCGGCAGCCTGCTGATCGCACGCAGCATCTCACGCCCGGTGAACCGCCTGGTAGCGTTCGCCCAGCGGCTGGAAGGGGGTGATTATGAGCACGGTCCGCCTCCCGGCGGCAATGACGAACTCGGCCAGCTCGCCACCGCGTTCAACAGCATGAGGTTGGCGATATCGGCACGAGAACAGCAGATCAAGGCGATGGCCTACCACGATTCGCTGACCGGTCTGCCGAACCGCGTGTTGTTCAATGACCGGCTGCGCCAGTCGATCGGCGTAGCCCAGCGGCTCGATCATCCGGTCAGCGTGATGCTGATCGACCTCAATCGCTTCAAGGAAGTGAACGACACGCTCGGGCACTACGTCGGCGACCTGCTGCTGCAGGAGGTCGCGGCGCGACTGCGCGGTGCGCTGGCGCGGGCTTCGGACACGGCGGCCCGGCTCGGCGGCGACGAATTCGCCGTGCTGCTGCCGGCGGTCGGAGCGGCCAAGGCGCAGGAGGTGGCGCAGCGCCTGCGGCAGGCGTTGATGCAGCCGGTCGAGATCGAAGGGCATCTGCTCGACGTCGACGGAAGCTTCGGCGTCGCCAGTTTCCCGGAGCATGCGGACGAGCCCAACCTGTTGATGAGCCGGGCCGATGCGGCGATGTACGTCTGCAAGCGCCGGCGGCTTTCCTGCGTCGTGTTCGAGGACGGCCACGAGGCCGAACTTGATGGGAGCGAGACGCTGGCGCTATCGACCGAGCTGCGCCAGGCGGTGGAACGCAGCGAGTTTCGCCTCTACTACCAGCCGCGGGTCGACCTGTCGCGGGGTGGCACCATGCACGCCGAGGCGCTGATCCGCTGGCAACATCCGCAACGCGGTCTGCTGTTGCCCAGCGAGTTCATTCCGTTCGCGGAAAGAACCGACGGTATCCATGCGGTGACGCTCTGGGTGATCGCCGAGGCCTTCGCCCAGGTCGCCCGGTGGCGCCGACAAGGGCTGCCGATGTCGCTGTCGATCAACATGTCGGTACGCGATCTGCTGTCCGAGGAGCTCGTTCCGGAACTGCTGCAGCTGTTGCAGACCCATGACGCCGCGGCCCACTGGTTCGTGTTCGAGATCACCGAAAGCGCGATCATGGACGACCCGGAACGCACGCGGAAGATCGCCTCGCAACTCAAGAATCTGGGCTTCGGCCTGTCGCTCGACGATTTCGGCAGCGGCTGTTCCTCGCTCGCCCAGATCAAGCGCTTGCCGGTGAGCGAGATCAAGATCGATCAGTCCTTCGTCGCCAAGGTCACGACCGAAAGGGACGATCTCGCAATCGTGCGCTCGGTGATCGACCTTGCCCACAACATGAACCTCGAGGTCGTCGCCGAAGGCGTCGAATCGCAACAGGCGTTGGATCTGCTGCAAAGGCTGTGCTGCGACCACGCGCAGGGTTACCATGTGGGCATACCGATGCCAGCGGAGGAATTCGAGCAGTGGATCCGCAGGCCCCGCACCGCCCGCGGCGAAGTTGCCATGGCGCACAAGGGATTCGATGCATGATCCGGATTCGTACCCTGCTGCTTGCCGTATGGGGCATGCCGTACCTTTCCGCCCATGCCGGGTTGGTCGATCAACTCGGCGTCGAGTTGCGCCTCGACGACAACCTGGCACGCGCCGAGCTTGACCGCGACATCACCAGCGACAGCACGCTGGTGGTCTCCGCAGACACCGGAGCTGGCTATCAGGTGAGCGGCAGCGACCGCCTCAAGCTGAGTTTCGAGTTGTCGGCAAGCGCATTCCGGCGCTATGACGGGCTCGACCACGTCGCCGCCCGGGTCACGCTCACGCACCGCCACAAGTTCGGCCTCGGCGCCTATGCACCGGCGCTGGCCCTGGCGGTATCGGCCAGTCGTTTGATCTATCGCGACAGCGCCCGCACCGGTTGGCAGTATGAGGCCGGGGCCACCCTGCACAAGCGATTTTCGCCGCGCCTGGATCTGCAGGCCGGTTATGGATTCCAGTTGCGCCGCTCGGACGAGGCCGGCGACCGGGTGCTGCCCCGGATCGCGGCCGACGTCTTCGACACCAGCAGCCGCCATTTGCGCCTCGGCCTCAATGCCATGCTGACGCCGCGCTACCTGCTCGGCGCCAGCTACGCGATTCACAAGGGCGACATCGTGTCGACGACGCTGCGCAACCTGCCGATCTTTCTGGCATCCGACGCGATTGCGCCCGACGAAGTGTTCGGCCCCGACCGCTTTGCGTATACCCTCACCGCGATGACCCGCGACCTGCAGCTCTCGCTCAGCCGCCTGATCGGCGGCGACGCATCGATGACCCTCGGTTACCAGCTGATCGACAGCAATGCCGAGGGCGGCATCGCGTACCGTTCCAATCTGCTGCGGGCTACCTATCTGCAGCGGTTCTGACGACGATGCAAGCACCGACCTCCGCCTCCACCCTTCGCCTGCCCGCCCTGATGTCGGCGTGCCTGCTGGCCGCATTCACCGCTTCGGCGGGTGAGTTGAGAGCGCTGGTACGGGACGCCGACGGCAAGCCGCTCGCCGACGCGGTGATCGTGGCAGTGGCGGACGCCCCCGGGCAGCGCGCCGGCCGGCCGGCGGCGCCGGGTACCGACACCATTATCATCGACCAGGTGAACAAGGAGTTCATTCCCTACGTGCTGCCGGTCGAGGTCGGCACATCGGTCAGTTTCCCGAACCGCGACAATATTCGCCATCACGTCTATTCGTTCTCCGACGCCAAGCGCTTCGAACTTCCGCTGTACATCGGCGATCCGGCGGCTCCGGTGTTGTTCGACAAACCCGGCACCGTGATCCTCGGTTGCAATATCCACGACTGGATGATCGCCTACGTCTATGTCGCGAACAGCCCGTATTACGCCAAGACCGATGCCTCCGGCACGGCCACACTGACCCGATTGCCGAGCGGGCACTATCGCGTCCGGGTCTGGCATCCGAGACTCGCCGGCGGCGAGGACGAGACCACGGAATCGCTCGACGTGACCGACGAGGGGGTGGTCGAGGCGAGCTGGCAGATTTCGCTGACCCCGGACTTTCGCATTCCCCGGGCGCCGGTTCCGGGTCAGGCCGGCTACTAGCACCGGGCACGACACAACCCGGACGATTGGCACGGGGGGACGCATGGCAGCCTCCCGCCGGTCCGATTCTTACCGCCGGCGAAGGTGCTGCAGAAATGCATGCAGCCTTGACCCGGGTCATGCCCATACCTTCCTTGTGGGTGCACTGGCTGCCCACTTCGGTGCTGCGCTTGAATTCGACGGTGCATTGGGGGCCGAAGATGTCCGCGTCGTAGCGCGTGCCGTCTTGCGCCATCCGCAACGGCCCCCCGATTCTTGCGCACTGGCGCCATGCGGTCGGTCTGGACAGGGGTCGAGGTATAGGCCTCGGGTACAAGAATAGACCTGACCCTCTAGTTTCGGTACAAGAATAGACCTGACCCTCGAATTTCCTCTCGAGTTTCTGCCCCATCGCGTTGTTCGCCCCTGCCGTAGCGCAAGCCCGGCGTCTTCGGATCAGTAGGTCAGGTTGCCGGCGATCTGGCCGTAACTGTGGGAGCGCCCGCTGCATTCCATGGGCATGTTCTGCGCGCCATCGGATGCTTTCCTCGGTGGGGCGCGGGGTTCCGTTCGAATACGCCTTAGAAGGAGATTCCATGAAATCGAGTGCCATCATCGTTGCCGCCGCATTGGCCACACTTACTGTCGCCGATGCGCCTGCCCAGACCATCTTTGGGTCGGGGAACGTGCTCGTCTCCAGTTCCAGCGTCATTTCCGAGTTCGATTTCGACGGCCGCCTGATTTCTCGGCTGACGATCCCTCCCAACGCGGACAACGAAGCGTCCCGGGATCTGATCGTGCTTGAAGACGGACGGCTGGCCGTCTTCAACGGGACCTTTCGACCGGAACTTTCCGTATTCGACGGCCTCGGATGGGCCGCCCTGACAATGGACGGTTGGAGCACACCGAACAATGTTTCCTATGGCGGCGTTGCAGCGATCGGTGACCAGGTGATCGTTACCGACGGAATGACCTACAACGGTGGCGAAGCGCGGGGATTGATCCTGCTGGACCTGGTCACCGCGTCGGGCGTCCGCTTCGTCGATTCGAGTGACTACATCGACGTGACAACCGGTCTCGACGGACTGATCTATGCGCTGCGAGACGTCTATGGGAATCTGGATGTTTTCGATGCAGCAAGTCTTGCACCGCTGCGGAGCGTCGCCCTTGGGCACACGGCGAATTCTCGCAGCGTGACGGCAGACGCCGAGGGGACAATCTTCATGGTCAGCTGGGACGGCTATGTCGCGCGCTACGATGCCACGGGCGTGCTCCAGAAAACCCTGACGATCGGTGGCAATCTCCATGATATCGACATCGACCTGGCGGGCCATCTCGTGGTCGGCAGCAGATTCGGAAACGCATACCTGACGGACACGTCACTCGACGCCTACCGCGCGCTCGCCAGCGGCAGCTCGTCTAGCTTCGTCGCCTTTGTCCCCACGGCGGGATTCGCGCCGCCGGTATTGGCGGGGAACGTGGCGCGATCGGGTCCTTGGATCGTCGCAAGCCTCGCCTGGGAGACCGGTGCGGAAAGCGTCGATGTCTACCTCAACGAGGTCTGGATCGATCAGGTCGCGGGGAACACGGCCACCTATCGGCAACACCGGAAGGACGCGCAGGTATACAAGGTCTGCAATGCCGGCACGGACGCGTGCTCCGGCGCCTTCATCGCCAACTGACGGTGGGTTCGGTGGGGGTCCCGGGGCGTTGGCGCCGCTCGCTCCGCCGACCGAATGCGGGCTCTCGCGAGCCGACTGACCACAGGCTTCCGAAATGCCGCGCGTGGGTGACGAGGACCCGTCGAGGCTGGCCCTCGCACTGGGCGGGGGGGCATCGTCGCCCGCTACGCGGCACGACGGCAGCCGGCTCAGACGTCGATGTTCTGGGCGTACAGCGCATTGCTCTCGATGAAGGCCCGTCTCGGCTCGACGTTGTCGCCCATCAGCGTCGTGAAGATCTCATCGGCGGCGATGGCGTCGTCGATCTGCACGCGCAGCAAGCGGCGGACGGCGGGGTCCATGGTGGTTTCCCAGAGCTGCTCGGGGTTCATCTCGCCCAGGCCCTTGTAGCGTTGCTTGCTGATGCCGCGCTCGACTTCCGCCAACAACCAGCGGATGGCTTCGGCGAAGCTGCTGACGGTCTGGGTCTTTTCGCCGCGGCGGACCACGGCGCCGTCGCCGATCAGCCCATCGAGGCTCTCGGCGGCAGTGCGAATCGTCTTGTAGTCGCCGGAGGCGATGAATTCCTCTTCGATCCAGCTTTTCTTGACGTTGCCGTGGTGCTGGCGGGCGATCGTGATGCGCCAGCTCTCGGCACTTTCGTCGAATTCGGCACCGAGACCGAGTTCGGTCGGCAGCACCTGCTGCACGCGTTCTGCCGATTGGATCGCAGCGAACTCGTCGACCACCGACACTTCGAGATTGTGGTGGAGCAGGGCGTGCAGCACTTCGGAATCGATATAGCTCGACAGGCGCTTGATCACCGCCTCGGCCAGCAGGTAGGTGCGGGCGAGGCCGCCGAGGGTTTCGTCGCGGATTTCGTCGGCGCCCTCGCGCGCCGTCAGGCCGGCGTTGTCGAGGGCGAGTTTGAGCAGGTGGGCGTTGAGTTCGTGGTCGTCCTTGATGTAGCGCTCGTTTTTGCCATGCTTGATCTTGTAGAGCGGCGGCTGGGCGATGTAGATGTGGCCGCGCTCGACCAGTTCGGGCATCTGGCGATAGAAGAAGGTCAGGAGCAGTGTGCGGATGTGGGCGCCGTCCACGTCCGCATCGGTCATGATGATGATGCGGTGGTAACGGAGCTTCTCCGGCTTGTAGTCGTCCTTGCCGATGCCGGTGCCCAGGGCGGTGATCAGGGTGGCGATCTGCTCGGACGAGATGAGCTTGTCGAAGCGGGCGCGCTCGACGTTGAGCACCTTGCCGCGCAGCGGCAGGATCGCCTGGAACTTGCGGTCACGCCCCTGCTTGGCGGAGCCCCCGGCGGAATCGCCCTCGACGATGTAGATCTCGCACTTGGCGGGATCCTTTTCCTGGCAGTCGGCGAGCTTGCCGGGCATGCCGACGCCGTCGAGGATGCCCTTGCGCCGAGTCATCTCGCGCGCCTTGCGGGCAGCTTCTCGGGCCCGCGCCGCCTCGACGATCTTGCCGCAGATGGTCTTGGCATCGATCGGGTTTTCGAGCAGGTATTCGGCGAGCTTGCTGGCCACCACCTCCTCGACCGCCGGCCGTGCCTCGGACGACACCAGCTTCATCTTGGTCTGGCTGGCGAATTTGGGGTCGGGCATCTTGACCGACAAGACGCAGGCCAGCCCCTCCCGCATGTCGTCACCCGAGACGTTGACCTTGGCCTTGCGGGCGATCTCGTTCTCTTCGATGTACTTGTTGATAACCCGGGTCATCGCCGCCCGCAGGCCGGTCAGGTGGGTGCCGCCATCGGACTGGGGAATGTTGTTGGTGAAGCACAGCACCTGCTCCTGGTAGGTGTCGTTCCACTGCATCGCGACTTCCACCGACACCTCGATGTCGTGCTCGGTGCCGTTCGACACGCGGCTGGCCCCTTCCGAGTAGAACACGGTCGGGTGCAACACCGTCTTGGCGCGGTTGATGTAGTCGACGAAGCCTCGCACGCCACCGGCGAAGGCGAAATCCTCTTCCTTGCCGTTGCGCTGGTCCACCAGGCGAATACGCACGCCGTTGTTCAGGAACGAGAGTTCCCGCAGTCGCTTGGCGAGGATTTCGTAGTGGAACTCGACGACACCGAAGATCTCTTCGTCGGCCAGGAAATGCAGTTCAGTGCCACTCTTGGAGGATTCCCCGATGATCTTCATCGGCGACACCTCGATGCCATCGACCTGCTCGATGAGGCGGTCGACCGGTTTGCCATGGTTGAATTCGAGAAAGTGCTTCTGCCCGTCGCGCCGGATCGTCAGGCGCAGCCATTTCGACAGGGCATTGACGCAGGACACGCCGACGCCGTGGAGCCCCCCGGACACCTTGTAGCTGTTCTGGTTGAACTTGCCGCCGGCGTGGAGCACGCACATCACGATTTCGGCGGCAGATCGCTTCGGCTCGTGCTTGTCGTCCATCTTGACGCCGGTGGGGATGCCACGGCCGTTGTCGGCCACCGAGATGGAGTTGTCCGGGTGAATCGTGACGACGATGTCGTCGCAATGGCCGGCCAGGGCCTCGTCGATGGCGTTGTCGACAACCTCGAACACCATGTGGTGCAGACCCGTGCCGTCGGAAGTGTCGCCGATGTACATGCCCGGCCGCTTGCGCACGGCCTCTAGGCCTTCGAGCTGCTGGATGCTGGATTCGTCGTAACTGGCTTGCGGCTTGTCTGATTCGGACATCGTCGATCTCGTTCTGGGAAGTGCGGCGCACTCCGGGTGCATGCAAAGAGCGGGCGCGCGGCGGACGTTTCGACTCCCGCGCGGGCGTGGTGGCTCAGATCCGCATCGGCATCACCACGTACTTGAATCCGGGCATGTCGGCCACCGTGATCAGCGCCGAGGAATTGGAGTCGTTGAGGTGCACCACGACTTCGTCGCTGCTGACATTGGCGAGGACGTCGAGCAGGTAGGTGACGTTGAACCCGATGTCCAGGGCGGCGCCCTGGTAGTCGATCTCGAGCTCTTCCTGGGCCTCTTCCTGCTCGGCATTGCTGGAGATGATCTTGAGGCTGTCGGCGTCGAGCACCAGGCGCACACCGCGAAACTTGTCGTTGGTAAGAATCGCCGCGCGCTGCAGGGCGGCCTGCAGCGGGGTACGGGCGAATGCGAGCTGGGTCGGATGGTGCTGCGGAATGACCCGCTCATAGTCCGGGAACTTGCCGTCGATGAGCTTGGAGATCAATTCGATCGGACCGAACCGGAAGACTGCTTGGTTTCCGGCAAGTGTGATTTCCAGCGGCTCCTCGGTATCACCCAGTTGCCTCGCCAGCTCGAGCACGGTCTTGCGTGGCAGGATGACTTCCGCGCTCGGGAATTCGCCTTCCAGAGTGGCCTCGGCAAAGGCCAGCCGATGGCCGTCGGTGGTGACCATGCGCAAGGCGTTGCCGTGCACCAGCATCAGCAGGCCGTTGAGGTAGTAGCGGATGTCCTGGTGGGCCATCGCATAGCTGACCTGGGCCAGCTGGCGCTTGAACACCTGCTGCGGAACCTGGAAATCGACCATGTCCTCGGTCGGCGGGTTGAGCCGCGGGTAGTCGGCGGCAGGCAATGTCTGCAACTGGAAGCGGCTGCGTCCGGCCTTGACCGTGAGCCGCTTGTCGTCGAGGCTCAGGCCGATTTCGGCGCCGTCGGGCAGCGCCCGCAGGATGTCGTGCAGCTTGCGCGCGCCGACCGTCACCGATACGTCCTCGCCGCCACCGGCGCCTTCGGCGCTCGTCTTGATCTGAATCTCGATGTCGGTGGCCAGCATCGTCAAGGCGTCGCCCCGCTTCTCGATCAGTACATTCGACAGGATCGGCAGGGTATGGCGTTTCTCTACGATGCCCGCTACCGACTGCAGCGGGCCGAGCAAGGCTTCTCGCGTGGTGTTCAGAAGAAGCATCGGGGGCGTTCTCCGTCGTGTTTCGTCTTGGTGGTTGTGTGGCGTGTCGATTCGGGCATCAGCCGCGCAGGACCTGGGTCAGCACGTGCAGATCGTGATTGAGCTGCGGATCGTTGCGCCGGAGATCCGCAATCGTACGGCAAGCATGCAGAACGGTAGTGTGGTCGCGGCCACCGAAGGCTTCGCCGATCGCCGGCAGGCTCATCGGCGTCAGGTCCTTGGCCAGCGCCATCGCCACCTGGCGCGGCCGGGCGA
>JAGRFZ010000129.1 GCA_020445785.1 Rhodocyclaceae bacterium | reverse complement strand
ACGAGATCGACGCGGTCGGCCGCCAGCGCGGCGCCGGGCTGGGCGGCGGCAACGACGAACGCGAACAGACCCTGAACCAGCTGCTGGTCGAAATGGACGGCTTCGAGGGCCAGACCGGCGTTATCGTCATTGCCGCGACCAACCGTCCGGACGTGCTCGATCCGGCGTTGTTGCGTCCGGGACGATTCGACCGTCAGGTGGTGGTGCCGCTGCCGGACATCCGCGGCCGCGAGCAGATCATCCGGGTGCACATGCGCAAGGTGCCGATCGCCCCCGACGTCGATCCGATGGTGCTGGCACGCGGTACGCCGGGATTCGCCGGTGCCGACCTTGCCAATCTCGTGAATGAGGCTGCGCTGTTCGCCGCACGCGCCAACAAGCGTTTGGTGGACATGGACGATTTCGAGCGCGCCAAGGACAAGATCATGATGGGCGCCGAGCGGCGCTCGGTGGTGATGCCCGAGGAGGAGCGGCGCAACACCGCCTACCACGAGTCGGGGCATGCCGTGGTCGCCAAGCTGCTGGACAAGACCGATCCGGTGCACAAGGTGACGATCATTCCGCGGGGCCGCGCACTGGGCGTGACCATGCAATTGCCGGAGCAGGATCGCTACAGCCAGGACAGAGAGCGGCTGTTGCAGACCATCGCGGTGTTGTTCGGCGGCCGCATCGCCGAAGAGCTGTTCATGGAGCAGATGACGACCGGTGCCTCCAACGATTTTTCGCGGGCGACCGATCTCGCCCGGCGCATGGTCACCCAGTGGGGCATGTCGGATGCGCTCGGCCCGATGGTGTATGGCGAGGAGGAAGGGGAGATCTTCCTCGGTCGGGCGGTGACCACCCACCGCAACGTGTCGGAAACGACAATGCAGAAGGTGGATGCCGAGATCCGGCGGATCATCGATCAGCAATACGCCCTGGCGCGCCGACTGATCGACGAAAACCGCGACAAGATCGAGGCCATGACGGCCGCCTTGCTCGAATGGGAGACCATCGACGCCGACCAGATCAACGACATCATGGAAGGTCGCGAGCCGCGACCGCCGAAACCGTCCGGCCAGCCGCCGCGCCCCAAGAGCGACGACTCGTCGGGTCCGGAGCCCAGCGCCGCGACCTCCGCGGCCTGAATCTGTCGCCACGCGACGAAGCAGGGGGGCGGCATGGCCGCCCCCTTTTCATTCTCCCGAGCCCTGCCCATGCCGGAACTGACTTGTGGTGCCTTCCGACTCGACCTGAGCCGGCCGAGGATCATGGCGATCGTCAATCTGACGCCGGATTCGTTCTCCGGCGACGGTCATCATCGCGACCACGAGCGGGCACTGCGTCATGCCGAGCGCTGCATCGCGGATGGGGCGGAAATTCTCGATCTCGGCGGCGAGTCGTCGCGACCGGGCGCCGAGCCGGTCGGTGAGGACGAGGAACTGGCCCGGGTGATCCCGGTCGTCGAGGGCCTGGCCGGCTGCGGCGTGCCGATCTCGGTGGACACCGTCAAGCCGGCAGTGATGGCGGCGGCGATCGCCGCAGGCGCGTCGATGATCAACGATATCCGGGGCTTTTCCGAGCCGGCCGCGATCGATGCGGTGCGCAGTGGCGACGTGGGCCTGTGCGTGATGCACATGCAAGGCGAGCCCCGCAGCATGCAAAATGACCCGGTCTATACCGATGTCGTCGCGGAAGTGGAGGATTTCCTCGGTCGGCGGCTGGCCCACCTGCACAATCACGGTATTGCGCGCGAGCGTATCGTGATCGACCCCGGATTCGGCTTCGGCAAGCGCCGCAGCCACAACGAGGCCTTGTTCCGCAACATCGATCGCCTGGCACGGACGGCGCCGGTGCTGGTCGGCGTCTCCCGCAAGTCGGTACTCGGTGCCGTCACCGGCCGGGAGGTCGGCGACCGCCTGTTGCCGAGCGTCGTTTCGGCGCTGCTCGCGGCGCAGAAGGGGGCGGCGATCCTGCGGGTGCACGATGTCGCGGAAACCCGCGACGCATTGCGTCTGCTGGAGGCCTTCGGTTGAGGCTCTGGCGGCCACGCCGGCGTGTGACCGAGATCGGGGTAATGCGCGCGCTGCGGCGACAATCTGGAGAATCGTGACGGATGGGAAGAAAGTATTTCGGCACCGACGGGGTGCGTGGCAAGGTCGGCGAGGCGCCGATCACACCGGATTTCGTGATGCGCTTGGGGTACGCTGCCGGCAAGACCCTGGTCAGTCGGGAGAAGCTGCCCCACGGGGAACGCCCCGGTGTGCTGATCGGCAAGGACACCCGAATTTCCGGCTATATGCTCGAGGCGGCGCTGGAGGCCGGTTTTGCGGCCGCCGGCGCCGATGTGATGTTGGCCGGACCGATCCCGACTCCGGCGGTGGCGCACCTGACCCGTGCGCTGCGACTGCAGGCTGGCGTCGTCATCTCGGCCTCCCATAACCCGTACTACGACAATGGCATCAAGTTCTTTTCGGCCGATGGCGCGAAGCTGCCGGACGCGGTCGAGGAGGAGATCGAGCTGCGGCTGGAGGAGCCGATGGGCTGCGCCGAATCCGCCCGCCTGGGTAAGGCGCGCCGGATCGAGGACGCCGCCGGCCGCTACATCGAATTCTGCAAGAGCACCTTTCCCAACGAACTCGATCTGCGTGGCCTGCGCATCGCGCTCGATTGCGCCCACGGCGCCGCCTATCACATCGCCCCCAGCGTGTTCCACGAGCTCGGGGGCGAGGTCGTCACCGTGGGTGTCGAACCCAACGGTCTGAACATCAATGCCGAAGTCGGTGCGACCCGGCCGGAAGTACTGCAGGCCGCAGTGCTGCAGCATCGGGCGGATATCGGCATCGCCCTCGATGGCGACGGTGACCGCGTGGTCATGGTCGACCGCCACGGCGCGATCTACGACGGTGACATGCTGCTGTACGTGATCGCCCGTGCGCGCCACGCGGAGGCACGACTCGACGGCGTGGTCGGAACCCTGATGAGCAATCTCGGTTTCGAACACGCGGTGGCCAGGCTCGGGGTGCCGTTCGAGCGCGCCAAGGTCGGCGACCGCTACGTG
Source organism: Rhodocyclaceae bacterium (assembly GCA_020445785.1). Lineage (GTDB taxonomy): Bacteria > Pseudomonadota > Gammaproteobacteria > Burkholderiales > Rhodocyclaceae > Cognatazoarcus. Next base: position 7,006 of record JAGRFZ010000129.1, on the reverse strand, counting down.
CTCGAATTGCTGCAGCAGAAGGGCTGGAAGCTGGGGGGCGAGAACTCCGGCCACATCCTTTGTCTGGATCGTCATACCACCGGCGACGGCATCATTTCGGCGCTGCAGGTGTTGGCGGCGCTGCGGGGCGCTGAACGCGAGCTGGCGCAGGCCTGTGCCGGACTGGAGTTCTATCCCCAGGTGCTGGTCAATGTGCGGCTGGAGCCGGGCTTCGACTGGCAGTCCGACGCCGGCATCCTGTCGGCACGCGAGGCCGCCGAGCAGGCCCTGGGCGACGAGGGTCGCGTCCTGCTGCGCCCATCCGGCACCGAGCCGCTGCTGCGGGTGATGGTCGAGGGGCGGGATCGTGGTGCTGTCGAAGCGCATGCCAATCGCATCGCCGATGCGGTCAGGCGGGCGGCGTGACCGGTCCCCGGCCGTGGGGTGTCACCCGGTCGTAACAAAACGGTCATAAAATCGGGCGATCGCAAGCACTTTCCTCCGCCCGCCGCCTTGTCCGTCCCCCGTCGCCTGATCCTTTGCCTGCTGTGGCTGCTGCCGGCCCTGCCTTGGCCGGCCACTGCCCGCACCCTGGTGACCATTGACGGCTCCAGCAGCGTCTATCCGATCACCGAAGCTGCCGCCGAGGATTTCCAGAATCTGCGCGAGCGCTCGGTCTGGGTCACGATCGGCATCTCGGGCACCGGTGGCGGCTTTCGCAAGTTCTGCCGCGGAGAGATCGACATCGTCAACGCCTCGCGACCGGTGACGCAGGCGGAAATCCGCCGCTGTCGGAAGACCGGCGTCGAATTCCTCGAGCTGCCGATCGCTCTCGATGCGCTGGCGGTGGTGGTGGCCCCCGCCAATCCGCTCGCCGAGATCGATGTGACGCAGTTACGCCAAATCTGGGAGCCTGCGGCCCAGGGGCGGGTGATGCGCTGGCGGGATCTGGACGAAGGCCTGCCGGATCGTCCGTTGGCGCTCTACGGGCCGGGCAGCGATTCGGGCAGTTTCGAGTACTTTACGGCCGCCGTCGTCGGCCGGGCGCGGGCATCCCGGGGCGACTACACGGCCTCGGAAGACGACAATCTTCTGGTCACCGGCGTCGCCACCGACGAGGCCGCGCTCGGCTACTTCGGTCTCGCCTACTATCTGCGCAACCGCGACCGTGTGCGCGCCCTTGCGGTGCGTCCGTCGGCGGGCGGCGCGGCGGTCCTGCCGACACCCGAAAACGTACGTGCGGGGCGTTATCGTCCGCTTTCCCGGACCCTCTACATCTACGTCAAGCGTACCGCGGCCAAGCGGCCTGCGGTCCGTGATTTCGTCATCTACTATCTCGATCACGCCGCCGAGTTGGTGGCGGAGGCACGCTATGTGCCGCTCGACGCGGCGGAATATCGCGCCCAGCGCGGCCGTTTCCTGAGTCTGCTCGCCGAGTCGGCCGAAGGGGCGGGGCGATGACGGTGGTGCCGCGCAGGGCTGCCCGGAGGCGCGGTCGCGAGCGCGTATTCGAGTGGTTCTTGCTGCTCGCAGCGCTGATCTCGATCGCCGTCACGGTGGCGATCGTCTACGTCCTGGTGGCGGAGTCGGTGGCCTTCTTCGACACTGTGCCCCTGGCAGACTTCGTCGCCGACGCCCAATGGACGCCCTTGTTCGAAGATGCGCACTACGGGATCGGCGTGCTGTTGTCGGCGACCCTGACCTGCACCGTCGTGGCATTGGCGGTGGCCGTGCCGGTGGGCGGCGTGATTGCGATCTACCTGTCCGAGTTCGCTTCGCCGGTGGTTCGCGACCTTGCCAAGCCGGTGCTGGAGTTGTTGGGCGCCGTGCCGACCATCGTCTATGGCTATTTCGCGCTGATGTTCGTGACGCCGCTGCTGCAGACCCTGATTCCCACCCTGCCGGGCTTCAATCTGCTCGCGGCCGGCCTGGTGATGGGCATCATGATCATTCCCTACGTCAGCTCCTTGTCGGAGGATGCGATGCGGGCTGTGCCGATGTCGCTGCGCGAGGCCTCCTGCGCGATGGGCGCCAGCCGCTTGCAGACGGCGCTGGGGGTAGTGGTGCCGTCGGCCGCGGCCGGCATCGCCAGCGCTTGCGTGCTGGCGTTGTCGCGGGCGGTCGGCGAAACCATGATCGTCGCCATTGCGGCCGGCAGCCAAGCGCGCCTGGGCTTCGATCCGACCGAGTCGGCGGCAACCTTGACGTCCTACATCGTGCAGGTTGCGCTGGGCGATGTGGACCAGGGCGGTGTCGCCTACCGTACCGTGTTCGTTGCCGGCCTCGCGCTGATGTTGCTGACCCTGAGCATGAACGTCGCCGGCCATTTCCTGCGGCAGCGATTTCTGCGGGCGGGCGTTCGCTAGTGGTCTGCTTCGTAAATCGAGGAAACTGACGAAAGTGACGCATCGGATCCCGTGCCAAGGCGCGAACCGCAACGATGGCAGAGACGTTTTCGAGGATGGGCCACGCCGCCATGGGGTGCGGGGCGCGTTATCGTATTGCGGGTCTTGCGGAGCCGGCTCTTGACGACCATCGCCACCGACAGCGCAATCCGACGCGACCTGACGCGAAGGCGGCGATGGGAGATTGCCTTCGTCGCGGTCGGACTATTGTGTCTGACCCTGGGTACCCTGACTCTGGTGACCCTGTTCGCGGAAATGGCGCGGCAAGGGCTGCCCCGCCTGGGGATCGATTTTCTGTCCCGCTATCCCTCGCGCCACGCGGAACTCGCCGGCATCCTGCCGGCATGGGTGGGATCACTGGCGGTGATGGTGGTCACCGCGGCAACGGCGGTGCCACTCGGGGTCGGGGCGGCGATCTATCTCGAGGAGTACGCCCCCAGGAATCTGCTGACGGCGCTGGTCGAGATCAATCTGACCAATCTCGCCGGCATGCCGTCCATCGTCTTCGGTCTGACCGCGCTCGGCATCTTCGTCTTCGAGTTCGGCCTCGGGCGCGGCATCCTCACCGCAGGCCTGACCTTGGCGCTGTTGATCCTGCCGATCGTCATCGTGACCGCGCGCGAGGCCCTGCGCACGGTCCCCGACAGCCTGCGCGAGGCGGCCTTCGCCTGCGGTGCGAGCCGCTGGCAGACGGTGCAGGACCATGTCGTGCCGGCCGCCGCGCCGGGAATCCTCACCGGCATCATCATCGGCCTGGCGCGGGCCATCGGCGAGACCGCGCCACTGATCGCCCTCGGCGCGCTGAGCTTCGTCGCCTTCCTGCCCGAATCGCCCTTCCGTGCCGAATTTCCGTTCGTCAGCCTGGACTGGCTGAGCGCGCCGTTCACTGCGCTGCCGGTACAGTTGTTCAACTGGACGACACGGCCGGATCCGGACTTTCGGGCCAATGCCGCCGCCGCAGCCTTCGTACTGGTGGCGATGGCGCTGGCGATCAACGGCCTCGCGATCTGGCTGCGGCACCGCTTGAGGCGCGAGATCCGATGCTGAGGCGAATGCTGTCGGCTTCGGAGCAGCCCAGGCTCAAGGCAGCCGTGCGGGGCCTCAGCTTCTATTACGAGCGGCAACGCGCGCTATGTGACGTCGCGCTGCCGATTCACGAGCACCGGGTGACCGCGCTGATCGGCCCGTCCGGTTGTGGCAAGACCACCTTGCTGCGCTGCTTCAACCGCATGCACGACCTCTACCCGGGCAACCGCTGCACCGGCGAGTTGCGGCTGTACCCGGACGACATCGATCTGCTCTCGCGCGAGGTCGACCCGATCGAGGTACGGATGCGCATCGCAATGGTCTTCCAGAAGCCCAATCCGTTTCCGCGATCGGTCTACGAGAACGTCGCCTACGGCTTGCGGGTACGGGGGGTGCGCTCGCGCGTGGTGCTGGACGAACGGGTCGAGCAGGCGCTGCGCAGCGCCGCCCTGTGGGAGGAGGTCAAGGATCGGCTCGACGCGCCCGGCGCCAGCCTCTCGGGCGGCCAGCAGCAACGCTTGTGCATTGCGCGGGCGCTCGCCACCGACCCCGAGATGGTGCTCTTCGACGAGCCGACGGCGGCGCTCGACCCGATTGCCACTTCGAACATCGAACAACTGATTTCGGAACTGCGCCGCAGTGTGACCATCGTCATCGTCACCCACAACATGCAGCAGGCGGCGCGGGTGTCGGACTACACTGCCTACATGTACCTCGGACGCGTCATCGAGTTCGGTGCGACCGACGAGCTTTTCATCCGTCCGCGCATGAAGCAGACCGAAGACTACATCACGGGCCGCTTCGGCTGACGGCTGGTGCGGCGGTTTGACCGCGGGCGGGTCAGCGAATAAACTCCGCGGGTTTTGACCCCTGGCACACGAAGCCCATGGCGCGCAAGCTGGTAGCGGCAAACTGGAAGATGAACGGATCGGCCGAGGGCAACGCTGCGCTGACCGGTCGCGTGGTCGAGGCGGTCTCGGCGCTGGCTTGTGAAGTCGTGCTTTGCGTGCCCTACCCGTATCTGCTCCAGGTCGGTGGGCTGCTTGCAGGCTCGCGCATCGGCCTCGGTGCCCAGGATCTGTCCGAGCACGATGCCGGCGCCTATACGGGGGAAGTCAGCGCGGCGATGCTGACCGATGTGGGGTGCACCCACGTCGTGATCGGGCACTCGGAGCGCCGCAAGTATCACGGCGAGACCGACGACGTGGTGTTGGGAAAGGTTCGGCGTGCCCAGGCCGCCGGGCTGGTGCCGATCGTGTGCGTGGGCGAGAGCCGCGAAGAACGCGAGGCGGGCGAGACCGAGGCTGTCGTGCTGCGCCAACTGGAGGCGGTGTTCGCCGGTCTCGACGATGTCGGGGCCCGAAGTCTGGTGCTGGCCTACGAGCCGGTTTGGGCGATCGGCACGGGATTGGCAGCGACGCCCGAGATGGCGCAGGCGGTCCATGCGTCGATACGCACGGCCTTGCGCTCGAGGCTCGGGGACGATGCCGGCGCCTTGGCGGTGCTGTATGGCGGCAGCGTCAATGCCGACAATGCGGCGTCGCTGTTCGCGATGGCGGACATCGACGGCGCGCTGGTGGGGGGCGCCTCGCTGGACGCGGAAGCATTCATATCAATTTGCGTCGCCAATTCCGGGCGATGAGATCTGCGGGAAAGCTTGCACATGGGTAGCTATCTGTTTTCGATCGTACTGACTGCGCACGTGTTGGTCGGGCTGGGCGTCATCGCCCTGGTATTGCTCCAGCACGGCAAGGGTGCGGACATGGGGGCCGCGTTCGGTAGCGGTGCCTCGGGCAGTCTGTTCGGGGCCTCGGGTTCCGCCAATTTTCTGAGTCGTACGACGGCGGCGCTGGCCACGGTTTTCTTCCTGACCAGCCTCGGTCTGAGCTACCTTGCGACGGATCGCCAGAAGGCGCCCGAGAGCGTCATGGACGTCGCGCCGGATGTGCCGCCGGCCGCTGTGGACGAAGTGCCCGCGGTGGCGCCGGAAGCCGCCGATTCGAAGGCTCAGTCGATTCCTAAGTAAGTTAAAAGACTTTGCTCAGGCACCGCAGCAAGATATAATTTCGTCCGTTTTCGCTGCAGCGCCGACGTGGTGAAATTGGTAGACACGCCATCTTGAGGGGGTGGTGACGAAAGTCGTGTGAGTTCGAGTCTCACCGTCGGCACCAACAAGGATTCAACGCCCGCGCACGCGGGCGTTTCCATGCGGAAAAATTCCGCCATAACGATAAGACAAGAGGGAGCCACGAATGCTGGAAAACTATTTCCCGGTGCTGGTCTTCATCGCGGTCGGTCTGGCGTTCGGTTGTGCTCCCATCCTTCTCGGGCGCCTGGTGGCGCCCTACCGCCCCGATGGCGAGAAGAACTCGCCCTACGAGTGTGGCTTCGAGCCTTTCGAGGATGCGCGCATCAAGTTCGACGTGCGCTACTACCTGATCGCGATCCTGTTCATCCTCTTCGACCTGGAGATCGCGTTTCTGTTCCCGTGGGCGACGATTCTCCAGGAGTTGGCCGGAATCGACTCCCTGCGGCTGTTCGGCTTCTTCGAAATGATGGTCTTTCTCGGCATTCTTCTGCTGGGCTACATCTGGGTCTGGAAGAAGGGCGCTCTCGAGTGGGAATGAGCCTCCCGCAATGTGCAGGCAGCTAGTCTAGAAACTCGCGGGGGAGGGGAGTTATGAGTATCGAAGGTGTTTTCAAGGAAGGTTTCGTCACGACGTCGCTGGACACCGTGATCAACTGGACCCGCACCGGGTCGCTGTGGCCGATGACCTTCGGTCTGGCCTGCTGTGCGGTGGAAATGATCCACGCGGGCTGTTCGCGCTACGATCTGGACCGCTTCGGCGTGGTCTTCCGTCCGAGCCCGCGGCAGTCGGACCTGATGATCGTCGCCGGCACGCTGTGCAACAAGATGGCCCCGGCCCTGCGCAAGGTCTACGACCAGATGGCCGAACCGCGCTGGGTGATCTCGATGGGGTCCTGTGCCAACGGCGGCGGCTACTACCACTACTCCTATTCGGTGGTTCGCGGCTGTGACCGCATCGTTCCGGTCGACGTCTATGTGCCGGGCTGCCCGCCAACGGCAGAGGCCTTGCTCTACGGCATCATCCAGTTGCAGAACAAGATCCGTAAGACCAACACCATCGCGCGCTAACGGGGTCGCCGCACTATGAGCCTGAAGCTAGAAAAACTCTCCCAACTGCTCGGCGAAACATTCGGCGAAAAACTCCTGTCGGTGGTCGCGGATCGCGGAGAGCTGACGATCACCGTCGCTGCCGCCGACTATCTGGAGGTCGCGCAAGCGCTGCACGACCGACCGGAGTTGGGTTTCGAGCAGTTGATCGACGTCTCTGGACTGGACTATTCCGCCTACGGGAACGGCGGGTGGGAAGGCAAGCGCTTCGCCGCCGCCAGCCATCTGCTCTCGGTCGCCAACAACTGGCGGCTGCGTCTCAAGGCCTTCGCCGACGACGATGATTTTCCGGTGCTCGATTCCCTCTGTGGCATCTGGCATTCGGCCAACTGGTTCGAGCGCGAAGCCTTCGACCTCTACGGCATCGTGTTCGAGGGTCATCCGGACCTGCGCCGCATCC
>JAGRFZ010000128.1:372-16430 GCA_020445785.1 Rhodocyclaceae bacterium | reverse complement strand
GCAGGCTGTTGTAGTGGCCGAGGCTGGCGTCCTTGGTCGAGAAGCCGCCCAGTCCCATCACCGAGAAGGCGTGCATCAACGCATCCCAGCTTTCCATTCCGACCAGGTGGAGCGCGCCCCAGCACGCGACCGTGAGCACCAGGTAGACCATCCACAGCCCCTTGGCGGTTTCGGCGATGCGCGGGGTCAGGCTGGCGTCCTTCATCGGGGTCGGCGTTTCGGCCTTGAACAGGCTTCGCCCGCCGATGCCGAGCAGCGGCAGGATCGCGACGACCAGCACGATCACCCCCATGCCGCCGATCCAGTGCATGAAGGTGCGCCAGAAATTGAGCGACAGGGGCAGGTGGTCGAGCCCGGAGAGCGCGGTTGCGCCGGTGGCGGTGAGCCCGGAAGTGGCTTCGAAGTAGGCGTCGGTGAAGCTCAGGCCGTGGATGTGGAAGTACAGCGGCAGTGCCCCGAAGATCGGCAGCACGATCCAGGTCAGGGCGACCAGCAGGAAGGCGTCGCGGGGCTTGAGGTCGCGACGGAAGCGGCGTGTCATCAGCCACAACAGGCTGCCGGTGGCCAGGGTCGAGGCCAGGGCTTCGTCGTAGGAAAGGGTGGCGCCATCCTGCTGGTACCAGGAAACGCCCAGTGGTACCAGCATCAGCAGTCCGAAGAAGACGATGATGATCGCCAGCGGATTGAGTATGGGCGACCAGTTGCGCAGCAGGCCCGAGGCGGCTTCCGGGTCCATCGCGTGTCCCGACGGCAGATAGGGATTGGGAGAATTGGACATGGCGGCGCTATTTTCGCCAGAAGTAGGGGCTCAAGACCACCAGCAACGTGAAGATCTCGAGGCGCCCGAGCAGCATGGCGAAGGTGCAAACCCAGGTCTGGAAGTCGTTGAGCACGGCATAGGTGGCGGCGGGACCGACCTGTCCGAGACCGGGGCCGGTGTTATTGACGCAGGCGACCACTGCGGTGAAGGCGGTGACTGGATCGAGGCCGGACAGCAGCATCACCAGGGTCAGTGTGACCAGCACGACCATATAGATGAAGCCGAAGGCCAGCACCGCGAAGAGTATCTGGCTGGATACGCCATCGGTGCCGAACTTGATCGGTGACACGGCGGAAGGATGCAGCGAGCGCAGCAGTTCGCGGAACACCTGCTTGTAGAGGATGATCGCGCGCATCATTTTGATGCCGCCCCCGGTCGAGCCGGCACAGGTGACGAAACTGCACAGAAAGAGCATCCAGAATGGCGCGAACAGCGGCCACAACGAATAATCGGTGTTGGCGAAACCCGTCGTGGTGGCGATCGAGACCGTATTGAAGGCGGCGAAGCGCAGCGCTTCTGCGAGGGTCGGATAGGCGCCGTTGGCGTAGAGGTAGAGGGCCAGGGCAAGGACGCTGCCGAACAGGACGTAGAGATACCAGCGGAACTCCGGATCGTCGGCGTAGGCGCTCAGCCGTCGCTCGCGCAGCGCCACGAAGTGGGTGGCGAAATTGAGCCCTGCGAGCGCCATAAAGACGATGGTGACCGATTCGATGCGGACCGAATCCCAGTAGGCGAAGCTCTGGTCGTGGGTCGAAAAGCCCCCCAAGCCCATCGTGGTGAACATGTGGACGACGGAATCTTCCCACGTCATGCCGGCCCAGCGCAGCGCGAGCACACAGCTGATGCTGATCAGTCCGTAGACCGCCCACAGGCCCTTGGCGGTCTGGGCCATGCGCGGCGTCAGCTTCGAATCCTTCATCGGACCCGGCGCCTCGGCCTTGTACAGCTGGCGACCGCCGACGCCGAGCAGGGGCAGGATCGCGACTGCGAGGACGATCAGGCCCATGCCACCGAGCCACACCAGCAGCATGCGCCAGAAGTTGATCGAATAGGGCAGTGCGTCGAGGCCGGAGATCACCGTGGCGCCGGTCGTGGTGAGGCCCGAGACCGCTTCGAAGTAGGCATCGGTAAAGCTCATGCCGGGGAGATAGAGCCACAGCGGCAATGCGGCGGCAGCCGGCAGCAAGGTCCAGGTCAGGACCACCAGCAGGAAGCCGTCGCGGGTGGACAACTCGCGGGTATGGTGGCGAGCGAGCCACCACAGCGCGGCCCCGGTCGTCACGGTGAGGACGAAGGCCTCGTCGAACACCGTTTCGGCCGCTTCGTGGCGCCACCACGAGATCGCGATCGGGGCCAGCATGGTCGTGCCGAAAATGCCGACGATCAAGGATAGGACCCGGAAGACGGAGAGAAGGTGATTGAGGCGCGGCACTTCAGAAGAAGCCGAAGCCGACCTGGAACAGTTTTTCCACTTTGGCGACCTGCTTCTTCGAGACGCAGAAGACGATGACGTGGTCCTCCGACTCGATGACGGTATCGTGGTGGGCGATCAGCACTTCCCGTTCGGTCTGAAGCAGAGGCCCCGATTCGCGCTGCAGCAGCCGCTGCTGGCCGGTCTCACGGACGATCGCTCCGATCGTGACGCCGTGCGGTAGGTCGATTTCGTCAACCCGGCGGCCGACGACCTTGGACGTCTTGGGGTCGCCATGGGCGACCACTTCGAGGGCTTCGGCGGCACCGCGTCGCAGGCTATGCACGGCGGCGACATCGCCGCGGCGCACGTGGGCGAGCAGCGTACCGATGGAGGTCTGAGCCGGCGAGATCGCGATGTCGATGCGGCCGCCATCCTGCACCAGGTCGACGTAGCTCTTGCGGTTGATCAGTGCCAGGGTGCGGCGCGCACCCATGCGCTTGGCCAGCGACGCCGCCATGATGTTGTCCTCTTCGTCGTTGGTCAGCGCGAGGAACATATCCATGTCTTCGATGTTTTCGCCGGCCAGCAGATCCTCGTCGGTGGCGTCGCCCTGGAGTACCAGGGTGTGCTTGAGGTTGACGGCGAGGAACCCGGTCCGGGTCTGGCCGCGTTCGATGACTTTGACCTCGTAGCGGTCTTCGATCGAGCGCGCGAGGCGGTAGCCGATGTTGCCGCCGCCGGCGATCATGATGCGGCGGATGGGATTCTCGAGGCGGCGGAGTTCGCGCATGACCTCGCGGATCTGCCTGGTCGGGGCCAGGCAGAAGACCTCGTCGGCATGTTCGATGATGGTATCGCCGCTCGGGATGATCGCGTGTTCCTTGCGATAGATCGCTGCGATCCGGGCTTCCACCAGCGGTTTGTGCTTGCGTAGCTCGGAAATCGGCTGGCCCACCAGCGGTCCGCCCTCGAAGGCCCGCACCGCCACCAGGCTGAGTTCCCCGCCGGCGAACTCGAGCACCTGCAGGGCGGTCGGGAAGCGGATCAGCTTGCCGATGTAGTCGGTGACGATCTGCTCGGGACAGAGCGAGAAATCGACGGCAAAATTGCTCTCGGTCAGGAGTTCGGGATAGTCCACGTAGTCGGCCGAGCGAAGTCGGGCGATGCGGGTGGGCAGGTTGAAGACCGATTTGGCGATCTTGCAGGCGCACAGGTTGATCTGGTCGGACTGGGTGACGGCGATCAACAGATCGGCGTCTTCGGCGCCCGCCTGCTGCAGCACTGCCGGCGATGCGGCATTGCCGACGACGGAGCGTAGGTCGTGCTTGTTCTGCATGGCCTGCAACAGCACCGGGTCGGTATCCACCACGGTGATGTCGTTGGCCTCGGAGACGAGGTTCTCCGCGACCGAGGAGCCGACCTGGCCGGCCCCGAGAATGATGATCTTCACTGAGCTACCGTCGTTAGCGCGGGCAACCGCGCGATTCTACGCCCAGTAGGCGATGATGGGGGAGAAATGCTGCGTTGCAGCAATCCGGGTTCGCGCCGGTCGCTTCAGTCTTCGCTCTTGCGGCTGCTGTGCAGGCCGAGCTGCTTCAACTTGCGGTAGAGATGGGTGCGCTCGACGCCGGTCTTTTCGGCGAGACGCGTCATGTTTCCTCCTTCCAGCCGCAGGTGGTGGCGAAAGTAGATGCGCTCGAATTCTTCGCGCGCCTCGCGCAGTGGCAATTCCAGCGACAGCGGCGTGCCGTTGTCGGTCGAGCGGGTCTCCGCGAGCAGCGCGTTGGCGTCGTCCGCGTCGATTTCCTGGTCGAGGCTGGCCATGGCCAGCGATTTCACCGTGGCGCGCAGTTCCGGATATCCACCGGGCCAGTGGTGGGTGCGCAGCATGTTCAGCACGGCACTGGAGAAACGTCGCATCGGTACTTCGCCGGCTTCGATCAACTGCTGCAAGATCAGGCCGGCCAGCTCGGGGATGTCGTCCTTGATTTCGGCCAGACCGGGCAGCGGCAGGCTGGTTTCGAACAGCCGATCCACCAGCGCAGGATCCCAGCCCTCGGTCTGGAAGGTTTCCCGGCCGTGCTCGGTGGCGACCACCAGGTGCAGTTTGTACCGATCGAGGCGATCGAGCAGGAAGCTCAGGTTGACCCGCTGGGCGCGGGTCAGGCGGAGCATCTCGGGCACGAAGACGGTACCGCCGGCGAGCGCGGTCAGCTGGTCGCCGTCGAGTTGTCCCGGCTGGGCGGATAGGTCGAGCCAGGCACCGCTATTGTTCTGGATGCTGCGGGCCGCGAGTTCCGCGAGGCTGCCGGTGCCGACCTTGAGCAGGAGCGAACGCGAACCTTCGCTGAGCTGGGACAGGCGCCGGCGCAGGTCACGCAGGGCGAGCGAGCGGGTCAGTGCCGCCAGGGTGGGATGGCGTGGCGTGCTCGGCATGGCGCGATGGGCGAGGCCGCGCTTCACCGAGGCCAACAATTTCTGCAGGGCGATCGGCTTCTCGAGGAAATCGAGGGCGCCGATGCGGGTGGCCTCGACTGCACTGTCGATGGTGCCGTGGCCCGACATCATGATCACCGGCATCTTCAACTGGCCATTGGCCGACCACTCCTTGAGCAGTGAGATGCCGTCGGAGTCGGGCATCCAGATGTCGAGCAGCACCAGATCCGGGCACAGCTCGTTGCGGATATTGCGCGCGGCGCCGGCGTTCTCGGCGAGCAGTACGTCGTGCCCCTCGTCCCGCAGGATTTCGGACAGCAGCTCGCGAATGCCGATCTCATCGTCGACGATCAGGATGTTTGCCATGGTTTCTAAGCACTCTCTCTGTTTCTTTCCGTGCGCAGCTGGACGCGGACCTCCGCGCCTCCGGCTTCGCGATTGGTGATGCGAATGTCGCCGCCATGCTCGTCGACGATCTTCTTGACGATCGCCAGCCCGAGGCCCGATCCGTGGGCACGCGTGGTGAAGTACGGTTCGAGGGCGCGGGGCAGGACATCCGGCGGAAAGCCGGCTCCATTGTCGCGCACCACGAGAGCAACGCGGGTGCCGGATTGACGAGTGATGATCTCGACCGACGGTGCGTCGCCGCCGCCGCCGCCGCCCACCGCGTCCTCGGCGTTTTGCAGCAGGTTGTGGATGACCTGGCGGAGTTGCCCGACATCGCCCAGGACCGCCGGGAGATTGGCGCCGAGTTCTGCGCGGACCCGGACCGGCGATGCTTCGTAGAGGGAGGCGACCTCCCGCACGAGTTGGTTCAGATCGATCGGGGAAAGGATCGGGGCGGGCAACTTGGCGTAGTCGCGGAATGCATTGACGAGATTCTTCATGGCCTCGACTTGGCTGACGATGGTGCGGCAGGCGCGGGTCAGCATGGCGCGTCGGTCTTCGTCGAGGTGTTCTGCGAGCTTGTGCTCGAGGCGTTCGGCCGAGAGTTGGATCGGCGTCAGCGGATTCTTGATCTCATGGGCGACCCGGCGTGCGACCTCGGCCCAGGCCGCGGTGCGCTGGGCGGAAATCAGGTGGGAGATGTCGTCGAAGACGACGACGAAACCACCGCCCGAGGTCTCGGGGAGACGGGAGCCGTGGATCAGCAGGGTCTGCGGCAGCCCGTGCTCGCTGGTCATTTCGATCTGGGTGTTCCAGTCGGCCTCGTTCTCGGCGAAACCCTTGAGGACGGCGTCGCGGAATTCGGAATGGCGCGGCCATGCGTCGAGTTGGACGGATTCCATGCCCACCAGCTCGTCGGCGAGGATGCTGGTCGCCCCGGCATTGGCGGCGCGCAGGGTGCCGTTCGGGTCGAAGGCGAGGACCCCGGCCGACAGGTTCGCGAGAACGCTCTCGAGGTAGGCGCGGGCGCCCTCAACCGCCATTCGGTTGCGTTCGGCCAGACTACGCGCTTCGTCGAGCTGCCGGGTCATCTGGCTGAAACTTTGGGTCAGCACGCCGAGTTCGTCGCGGGCAGGCAGCGCCCGCCGGGGAGAGAAGTCGCCCTGGGCCACCGCCTGGGTACCCTCCGCGAGCAGGCGCAGAGGGGCGGCGAGGCGTCGGGCGAGGACCACCGCCACCGCCATCGCGGCGAACAGCGCGAGGAGCAGCGTGAGGGTGAGTGTCATCGTGAAGATCTGCTTGAGCCCCTCGCGCCCGAGGGAGAGCTGCTGATAGTCCTGGTAGGCCTCCTGGACGTTGTCCGCGTGGCGGGCGATGGTGTCGGGGACCGCCTGCACGGCCTGCAGGTAGACCGGGTCGGCCAGGAGCTGGCGGACCGGAAGCGCAACCACGACGCGCAACTGGAGGCGGCCATCGCTCAAGCTCTCGATCTGGCGTAAGCCCTGATTGTCGCGAAGGTTGCGAAGGGTGACCGGATCCGGATTCTCGAGAGGAATCACGCCGGCAGCCGGGTCGATGTCCGCCGACGAGCTGGCCAACAGCTGGCCCGAGGCGGTAAAGACGGTAGCTCGTTTGGCGGGGATTTCCTCGCGCAGGCGGTTGAGCTTGCCGAGATGCATGCCCTGGGCGTCGGCCAGGGCCAGGGCCGCGAGGTTGGTCTTCTCTTCGAGTTGCTCGAGCAGGTAGTCGAAGGCGCTCTGGCCGAGGGCGAGCCCGCCTTCGAGCGCCGCATCGACGCGGACGTTGAACCAGGACTCGATGCTCCGAACGGCAAACTGCATCGACACGGCGTAGATCAAGGCCCCCGGAAGAATGGCCATGGCCGCGAACATCAGCAGCAGCCGCAGCTTGAGGCGTGAGCCGAATTGGGAGGCACGGCGTTCGTGCCATGTCTTGCGTAACTGGTAGGCGACCGTGCCGCCGAGCAGGACCACCAGGGCACCGTTGGCAGCGAGCAGCAAGGGGTAATTGCGGGCGAAGAGCGAAGTATTGGCACTGGCGGAGGCGAGCAGGAACAGCAGTACGCCAGCCAGTGCCGCAGCTGCGGCCAGGGCGATCGCCTTTACGGCACGGCGGGAGCGGTGGCTAGGAAGGTCCATTGCAACCAGTCGGTCTCTAGGGTCCAGTCGCTGCTGCCGAGCGCAGTGACCTGAAAGGGTTTGGGCAGCTGGGAGGTGTCGAGCTGAAAGCGGAGGGAAACGTCGTAGGATTTCCCGGCACGCAGGCGGTCGCGGGGCATGATGGTCCAACCGCGCACGCGGCGCACGGGTTGCAGGGCTTCCTTCAGGGTGTCGAAATTCTGGTGGAGGCTACCGAGGGTGAGTCGGTAGCTACGGGTCAGCGGATGGTAGGACAGGCGGTAGGTGCGTACCCGCCGGGCCAGTTCTTCGTCGAACCAGTACCAGCGGTCTCGGCTGACTTCGACTTCGAGCACCAGGTAGAGGGCGACGCCACGCTGGACGGCGTCCTCGAGGCGCTCGTTGAGTTCGAAATGAATGTCGGCCTCGAGCACGTAGGCATCATCCTTGGCCTGCATCGCCGCATAGCCGAATCGCGCGTCCCGGGCGTGTGCCGATTCGGTGGCCACCAGCGGGGCGATTCCGAGAAGCAGGCAGAGCGCCATGGCGGATGCAGTACTACGCATGCTTGGCAAAGAGGGCAAAGAAGAACCCGTCATGTTGGGCGCAGGGCAGAAGTTGCCGGTGGGGCTGGCCGTCGATCGGCAGCCGCCGGGCGTCGCCGTGCTGTCGGCAGAAGTTCTCGGCCTGCAGGTCATTTTCCTGTGCGAAAACCGAGCATGTGACATAGAGCATTTTGCCACCCGGTGCGAGGGTCTGCCAAAGCCGATCGAGGATTTCCGCCTGTTGGCGGGCAAAGCCTTGGATGTCCTCGCGACGGCGCAGCCACTTGATGTCGGGATGGCGGCGAACGACGCCGCTGGCCGAGCAAGGGACGTCGGCCAGGATTCGATCGAACGGGCGACCATCCCACCATTCGGCCAATGCACGGCAGTCTGCGACCCGCTGGTCGGCAGCGAGGCCCAGCCTCGCGAGGTTTTCGGTCACGCGTGTCATGCGTTGGGGGGATTGTTCCAGGGCCAGCAAGGAAACGTCGGAGAGTTCCAGGATGTGGGCGGTCTTGCCACCGGGGGCGGCACAGGCGTCGAGAACCTGTTGGCCAGGGGCGAGATCGAGCAGATGTGCGGCCTGCTGGGCACCGGGGTCCTGTACCGAGCAGGCACCCTCTGCGAATCCCGGAACATCGCCCACTGGGCACGGTTGATCCAGCAAGATCGCTTCGGATGTGAGGGCCGAGGCGCCGATGCCACGATCTGAAAGCGCCTCGAGCATGGACGGCAGGCCGGTGCGTCGGCGGTTGATGCGCAGGGCCATCGGGGGGCGGTCGTTGTCGGCACGGAGGATGTCGCGCCAGCCGGCCGGCTGTTCGCGGCGGACGGTGTCGATCCACCAGGCGGGATGCTGGTGATGGGCCTCTGGGTCTTGTGCGGCAAGCTGGTGGAGTGCCGTGCGGCGACGAAGATAGCCGCGCAGGACGCCATTGACGAGCCCGGAGAGCCGGCCGTGGTGCATGGAGGCTGCCGCGTCGACCGCTTGATCGACGATGGTGTGTGCCTGTTCGGGTCGGGTGTCGAGACGGTGGCGTGTGGCGAGGAGGAGAGAGTAGACGGGCTCCGGCGGTTCGGCGCGGAGCAGTGGTCGGAGGATGACCGGGCCGAGGGCATGCTCCCGGAGTGCGCCGTAGACAATGTCCTGGATGGCGGGGCGTTGCGCGAGATAGGCGGGTTCGCCGGCCTTGGCCAGGTCCGAGAAGGCCTGGGTGAGACTGCGTCCCGTGCGCACCTGGGAGATCAGGCGGGCACACAGGCACAGGGCGCCCGCAAGGCTGGTAGGCGATGGCGGGGGCGGTGCGTGCCGGGTGTTGCGGCGGGGCGTGTTTCGCGAGTTCGTCATGGCAGCGGCGCCTGGATGCGGCGGCTGCGGATTCAGCGCCGAAGCAGGTCGCGAACGTAGTTGGGCAGGGCCTGTACCGCCTGATGCGTCGCACCATTGTAGTACTGAAGGTGGCCGATTCCGCGTGCTGCAATACGATGATCCACTTCGGCGGGAGCGAGGTGGCCGGGTTGAAGCTGATCGGAGGCACAGGCCAGCCCCCAGAGGGTCCCGTAGAGGGGGATGTGAACGAAATAGGGCGTGACGTGACGGAACAGCTCGCAAAGATCGTGAATGTGCTGCCGAACCCGTTGGGGCTGGAAAAACGGGGCGCCAATGTGGAGGCTGAGCGCGCCCTGCCCGCTCAGCAGGGATTTGCAGTCCGCCAGGAAGGTACGGCTATAGAGCTCGGTGGCGGGGCCGATAGGATCGGTGAGGTCGAGCACGATGAGGTCGAATCGCTCGCCCATGGATGGGGCCTGGTGGCGGACGTAGTGCAATCCGTCGCAGATATGAAGGTCGAGACGCGGGTCGTCGAGCGCGCCCCGGTGGATGGTCTGGAGGTGTTGGCGCGCGATGTCGACGACCTTGCCGTCGAGTTCGACCAGGGAGACACGCGTCATGGTCGGATGCTTGAGTAGCTCTTCGACGGATCCGCCATCGCCGCCGCCGATCACGAGGGCGGTGCGTGGCGCGGGATGCGAGACCGCCGGGAGCTGTATCAGGTTTTCGTGGTAGAAGAATTCGTCCCGTTCCGAAGTCATGAAACATCCGTCGAGGCGGAACAACTTGCCGAGAAACGGGCTGTCCCAGACTTCGTAACGCTGATAAGGCGTGTCTCCAGCCTCAAGCAGCGTGCCGCAGTCGAAGAAGTAGCCGGCCGTTTCGTGCAGGGATTCGTCGATTCGGTGCGTGTGATTCACTGGACTACCCTCCAACCGCTGCGCGAAATCCGCCTCGTAGAACGTGAAAGGGGGTTCGCGAAGCATTGCCGCGTACCGTATGAGCGGATGGGCTGTACTGGTTCGGCATCGCCATGAGCGCCCGCTGCGGGCGACCGGGCGGGGGTACTCATGCGGCTTCGAGGATCTTGCCGCGGACGACCTGATGATCGACAGTCTCGATTGGGGAAAGAGTTTCGAGAAGACTGCGGAAGAGTTGGCGGGCGAGTTCACCGTTGTCACGGCTGAAGTTGCACACGTAGATATCCAGCGTCACATTGCTGGTTTCGGGCCAGGTATGGATGGCGAGATGTGATTCGGCGAGGACGACCGTGCCGGTGACGCCGGCCTTTTGGCCGTCGTCGTGGGTGAACTGGTAAAAGTAGCTTCCCAGCGGCGTCAGGCCGACGCTTGCACACTCGCTGACGCACAGGGCTTCAAGCGTTTGACGATCGATTAGTAGCTCCTCGCTACACTGACAGCGGTACAGGTCCGCGATCAGGTGAAGCCCGTTCATGCGCATTACTCCTAAGGGGCGTCTGGGAAAAACACGCATTATATCAGTTGGTTTCGGGCGAACGGGGGGCGATTCGGGTCGGGTGGGAGTGGCGAGGGACAGTCGGCGGCGGTTTCACGTGAAACAAGACTCAGTGGGTCGCGATGTCCCAACTGAGCTTGGCAATCAGGGTACAGACGGCGTAGAGAAAGACGCGGCGAATGAAGGGGGCGCCACGGCGTAGCGCCATGTAACTTCCCAACAAGGCGCCGGCCAGGTTGGCAGTGGCCATGATTGCTGCGGCAAGCCAAAGAACGGCGCCATGCCCCGCGAAAAAATGGATCGCGGCGACGTTGGTGGCTACGTTGGTCAGCTTGGTGAAGGCCGAAGCGCGCAGGAAGTCCAGTCCGAGAATTCTCACATAGGCGAACACGAGGAAACTGCCGGTTCCCGGGCCGAAGAATCCGTCGTAGAAGCCGAGGATGGCAGACGTGACGGTGGCGCGAAGGGCGGGATGGGACGGCGAGATGTCCGGCCCGATGCCGAACTCTTTGTGCCGAAAGGTGTGGAAGGCGACGCCGACCAGGAGCGCGACCACGATCGGGCGTAGCAGATCGGGTGGGAAGTGTGCGACCGATCGCGCACCGAGCCATGAGAATAGTAGAGCGGACGGAATGGCAGGAAGCACCATGCGCCAATCCAGGGGAATCCGCCGGGCGTATTGAACTGCGGCGCTGGCCGTACCGACTACGCTGGCCACCTTGTTGGTTCCGAACAGGACGGCCGGTGTGGCGTTCGGGAAGACGCCGAAGAGCAGGGGAATTTGAACGAGACCGCCACCGCCGACGACGGCATCGACAAAGCCGGCGAAGACTGCGCCCGAGGCCAACAGGAGTAGGAGGGCGGCGCCAGGGTCGGGGACAATCAACTCGGCCATTGGGCGTGTTCCACGTGAAACAGCGGAAATGGAGTCACTTGCCGATGCAGAAGCGGGAGAAGATCTCGCCCAGCAAGTCGTCCGCAGTAAACGTGCCGGTGATCGCCGATAGCGCGTCGTGAGCGAGGTGTAATTCTTCCGCCAGCAACTCCAGTGCGTCCGCCCGTTCCGCTGCCGAAGCGACATGATCTCGCGCCGCGCGCAGGGAGGCGAGATGCCGCTCCCGAGCCAGGATGACGTTCTCCCCGTGGGCGTGCCAGCCGACGATCCGAAGAAGTTCGTTCCGCAGCAAATCCACCCCTTCGCCTGTCCGTGCGCTGAGATCGATCTCGATGTGTCTGTCGCCTTCTCGTCGTGTTGCGGGCTGGTCGCAGAGATCGATCTTGTTGCATACCAACACGCGAATTGCTGCGACTGGCAGACAGTCATCGATCTCCGCGAGCTCGGCCCCGGACGACTTTGCGCGAGCATCCGTCAGTCGCAGGATGACATCGGCTCGGGAGATCTCGCGCCATGTGCGCTCAATGCCGATTCGTTCGATCGCATCTTCCGTGGGGCGTAGCCCCGCGGTGTCGATCACGTTCAGCGGTATTCCCTGCAGGTGAATGGTCTCTCGTAAGGCATCACGGGTCGTCCCCGCATGTTCGGTGACGATCGCACGCTCTTCGCCGGAAAGGCGATTGAGCAGGCTCGACTTGCCGACATTGGGCGGACCCACCAGTACCACCGAAAGTCCGCGACGCAGCAGGCTGCCTTGTTCGGCCCGTTCCAGTACCTCATCGAGTTGGGCGCGAAGGCGCTCGATGCGGCTGAATACTTGTGCGGACTCGAGGAAGTCCAGCTCCTCCTCGGGAAAATCCAGTGTCGCTTCGACCAGCATGCGCAGTTCGATCAGGTGGTCGCGTATGGCGGACACCTCGTTCGAGAATTGGCCAGCGAGGGAACGCATGGCCGAACGGGCGGCTGCCTGTGAGCTGGCTTCGATCAAGTCTGCAACCGCCTCTGCCTGGGCGAGGTCGAGCCGTTCGTTCAGGAACGCGCGCTGCGTGAACTCGCCGGGCTCGGCGAGACGTGCGCCCAACTCGAGGCATCGCGCCAGCAGCATTTCCATGACCACCGGGCCCCCATGGCCCTGCAATTCGAGGACGTCCTCGCCGGTGAACGAGTTGGGCGCGGGAAAGTACAGGAGCAGACCTTGGTCGATGGCGCTCCCGTCCGCTGCGGCAAACGAAACGAAATGGGCGTGGCGCGGCTTTGGATCGATTCCGCCAATCTCGCGCGCGACAACAAAAAGGGATGGCCCGGACAGCCGGACCACCCCGATTCCGCCACGGCCGGGGGCCGTGGCGACGGCCGCAATCAGCTCAGGCTTGCTTGGCTTTGCCACCCTCGATCATCCGGGTGATCTGCCATTGCTGGGCAATGGAGAGCAGGTTATTGACGACCCAGTACAGCACCAGTCCGGACGGAAACCATAGGAACATGAAAGTGAACACGATTGGCATCGCCATCATGATCTTGGCCTGCATGGGATCCGGCGGTGTCGGATTGAGCTTCGTCTGCACCAGCATCGACACACCCATGATGATGGGCAGTACGAAGTAGGGATCCTTGCTGGACAGATCCTGAATCCAGCCCAGCCACGGTGCGTGACGCATCTCCACGCTACCCAGCAACACCCAGTACAGTGCGATGAATACCGGAATCTGTACGAGGATCGGCAGGCACCCGCCCAGCGGATTGATCTTCTCCCGCCGGTACATCTCCATCATCTCCTGCTGCATCTTGGCTTTGTCGTCGCCGTACTGCTCCTTCATGCGCTGCAGCCTCGGGCCGAGGGTTCGCATCTTTGCCATCGACTTGTAGCTGGCAGCCGACAGCGGGAAGAAGGCAGCTTTGATTACCACCGTAACCAGGATGATCGCCCAGCCCCAGTTGCCCGTCAGCTTGTGGAACCATTCCAACAGCCAGAACAGGGGGGCCGCGATCACCGTCAGCCAGCCATAGTCCACCACCAGGTCCAGACCCGGTGCGATGTTTTCGAGCTTGTCCTGCTCCTGTGGTCCGGAGTACATCGGGACGGTGATTCCCCCATCCTGGCCGGCCGCGATCTCCCCGACCGGCAGGATCACGCCGGTGGCGTAGAGGTCCGCGCCGACCTTGCGTGCAATGAACTCGCGTTCTGCCGCGCCGGTCGGCAGCCAGGCGCTGACGAAGTAATGCTGGACCATGGCAATCCAGCCGTCCTGGGCCTTGCGATTGAATTGGGCGCTGTTGTCGGCGATGTCCTCGAAACTGATCTTCTGGTACTTCTCGGCTTCCGTATAGACGGCGGGTCCGGTGAAGGTGGAAACGCCCATAGCCTTGGCGCCCTCGGCGGGCTGGCCGTCGCGGGTAAACTGGAAATACGCGAACGGCGCGGTCGCCTCGCTAGACTGGTTATCGATTTCGAAGCTGGTATCGACTTCGTAGCTGCCACGCTTGAAAGTCAGCCGCTTGAATACATCCACACCCTCGGGGGCTTGTTCCGCTTGCATGCGGATGGTCAGCGAATCCGCCCCCTGTGCGAGGCGCTGATCGCCGTCGGGCAGCGAGAAGCGGGTCTTGTGATTCGGCATGCCCTCGCCGATCAGTCCGCTCTGGGCCACATAGACGTGTGGCTGGCTGCGGTCGAGCAGCACCAGATTCTCCGCGCCGCCGTGGGTCTGCTTGTGCTGCTTCAATTCGAGGTGCACCAGGCTGCCGCCTTCGGCTGAAACCTCTGCGATGATCAGGTCGGTTTCGACACGTATGGTTGGGGCGGCACTGCCGACAGCGGCGCTGACCTCGGGAGTGGCCGCGGCCCCGGCAAGTGTGGTGGTGGGCGCTGCGGCGTCGGCAGCGCTGCCGGAACCCGTGGCCGCGCTGCCGGTGCTCGCCACCGGCGTGGCCGGTGGCGGTGGCGCATTGAACTTCATCCAGCCGTCCCACAGCATGAACAGCGAGAAACAGAAGATCAGAATCAGGAAAAGTCGACGATTGTCCATCGGATGGATTGCTCTGAATCGGGTGGTTGGGGCATCAAGGCACGGGGTCGTAACCGCCGCGCGAGAACGGGTGGCAGCGGCCGACCCTCTTGATCGCCAGCCAGCCGCCGCGAATGACTCCGTGGCGCTGGACGGCCTCGATGGCGTATTCGGAACAACTCGGATGATAGCGGCAGTTGCGGCCCAGTAGCGGGCTGATCGCGAGTCGATAGGCCTTCAGCAGGGCGATCAGCAACGCTTTCATCGGCCCAGCCTGCCCAGCAGTTGCTCGATGTCGTCGCGCAACTCGCGGCGACTGGCGTGCCTCGGTGTGGCGGTCAGCCGGACGATCAGATCGATATTGGGCAGGGACGCGCGGCGCAGGCGAAAGGCTTCGCGGGCCAGACGCTTGAGCAGGTTTCTCTGGACGGCCCGCCGCGCCAGCTTCTTGGCGACGATCAGGCCGAGCCTGGCGCTGCTTCCGTCGGCAGGGCGATAGTGCAGCGTGAAGTAGCGGCCGCGAAAAGCACGCCGAAAAGCAAAAACGGATGAATATTCATCCGTTTTGCGTAAGCGGAACTCGGTGGAAAACCGGTTCCGCCCGGCGGCTTCGGTGCACGCCGGCTCGGTCACCGCTTATACCGACAGACGGTGACGGCCCTTGGCGCGTCGAGCGGCGAGAACCTTGCGACCGCCACGTGTGCGAGAGCGGACGAGAAAGCCGTGAGTCCGCTTGCGGCGCACGACGGAAGGCTGGTAAGTACGTTTCATGATGGCTTGTGGCGTTGGACACAGAACCCGTAATTGGAATTCATAATGCACTGTTTGTCAATAATTTTTTAATGTTTCCCTTGTGGATAACTCGCCTCCAGGCGGGTACAATTCAGGCTTCGCTCCGCGGCTGGCCATCGTGCCGGATCTGCCGCCGGCAGCGCCGAAAAATGCCCGAGAAGGAGAACCCCGCGCCACGCTTTCCCCTGGGAGCGCGGGCGTTCCCCCGTCATGCCCCTCAGCACCGTTGATGGATTTGTGAGCCAAGACTTCTGGTCGTTTTGTTTGCTGAAGCTGGAACAGGAACTGCCGTCCCAGCAGTTCAAGACCTGGATCAAGCCGATGCTGGCGGAAGATGGAGACGGCGATCCGCCGGGTCTGCGGTTGGTCGTGCCGAATCAATTCTTCCTCAACTTCGTTCGTGACCGCTACCTGCCGCGCATCGCCGAGCTCGGTACCGAGTTTTTCGGCAGCCAGCGCAGCTTCGAGTTGATGGCCCGCGCCGGTGCGGTGCGCACTGCCGCACCGCCTGCGCCCGCCGCGGGCCGCCCCCCGCTCAACGGCGGACGGCCCGCGGCGCCGCCGGCGCTGGTCGATGACGAGCCCCCGCCCAAGCCGGTTCGGCGACCGTCGGCCAAGGCCGCGGCATCCGGTACCGCGTACGACAAGACGCGATTGAACCCGGAGTTCACCTTCGACAACCTGGTCACCGGACGGGCCAACGACCTGGCCCGGGCAGCGGCGGTGCAGGTCGCCCAGAATCCAGGCGCCTCCTACAATCCGCTGTTCGTCTATGGCGGCGTCGGCCTCGGCAAGACCCACCTGATCCATGCCCTCGGCA
>JAGRFZ010000128.1:0-180 GCA_020445785.1 Rhodocyclaceae bacterium | reverse complement strand
ACGCCTTCAACGCGCTCACCGAAGCGAAGAAACAGGTCGTGATCACTTGCGATACCTATCCGAAGGACATCCAGGGTCTCGAGGACCGCCTGATTTCGCGGCTGGACTGGGGCCTGACTGTCCAGATCGAGCCGCCGGAACTGGAGATGCGGGTAGCGATCCTGCAGAAGAAGGCCGAGG
>JAGRFZ010000024.1:70111-70553 GCA_020445785.1 Rhodocyclaceae bacterium | reverse complement strand
CCCCGATCTTCTTCAACACGATGGAAGACGCCGGCGCGCTGCCGATCGAGATCGAGGCCGGCCAGATGGAGATGGGCGACGAGATCGAACTCAAGATCGATTCCGCCACCGCCATGGTCACTGCGCTGAAGAACGGCGAGCAGATCGCCGAGGCGCCGCTGAAGACCCCGGTGATCCTCGACGAGGTGCGCGCCGGTGGCCGTATCCCGCTGATCATCGGCCGCGGCCTGACCGCGAAGGCCCGCGAGGCGCTGGGTCTGCCGCTGTCCACGCTGTTCCGCCTGCCGCAGAACCCGACCGATTCCGGCAAGGGCTTCTCGCTGGCGCAGAAGATGGTCGGCCGCGCCTGCGGCCTGCCGGAGGGGCAAGGCATCCGTCCGGGCACCTACTGCGAGCCCAAGATGACCACCGTCGGCTCCCAGGACACCACCGGCCCGATGAC